>JBANFR010000066.1:0-19206 GCA_037975925.1 Verrucomicrobiota bacterium | reverse complement strand
CGCTGGCGCGGCGGGCCGCCCTCGATTTGACGGGATTACCCCCAACCCCGGCCCGCGTGGCGGCGCTGAGCACGGCTTTGTCGGATCCGGCGAAACGCGAGTCCGCGTGGACGGCTTATGTGCGGGAGCAGTTTGAGAGTCCGCACCATGGCGAGCGCATGGCCATGTTTTGGCTGGATGCCTCCCGCTACTCCGACACCGACGGGTATCAAGGCGACGACACCCGCACGAATTGGCCGTGGCGAGACTGGGTGATTAGTGCGTTTAACCGCAACCAGCCCTACGACCAGTTTACACTGGAGCAGTTTGCGGGCGACCTGCTGCTGGAGGCGACTCCGGAGCAGAAGCTTGCCACCTGTTTTCACCGAAACCACATGACCAATGGGGAGGGGGGACGCAACCCGGAGGAGTCCCGGGTGGACTACGTGATCGACCGGGTGAACACGGTGGGGACGCTGTGGTTGGGGCTGACGGTGGGATGCGCGCAGTGTCACACGCACAAGTTCGATCCGATTTTGCAGGCGCAGTATTACCAGTTGAGCGCGTTTTTTAATTCGATCGACGAAACGGGCTCGGCCGGGCGCAAGGCAGGGCCTTATCTGCCGTATCAGTCGCCGCTTGCGCAGCGGGCGGTGGAGGATGCGAAGAAGTTGGTGGAGGCCCGGAAAAAGGAGCGGGAAGCGGCGGCGCAAGCGGCGGAACCTGCGTTCCAGAAGTGGCTTGGGGAGAGAGAAGTGCAAGTGCGGAATGGGGTGCAGTCCTGGCTCCCGCTACGGGCGAGCGGTTTGGAGAGCAACGAGGGTGCGACCCTCACGCAGACCGAGGACGGCGTCGTGGCGGTGTCGGGGAAGAATCCAGATCAGGACGATTACCGGTTGATTGGGCGGGCGGGGTTGCGGCGGGTGACGGGATTGAAGCTGGAGGTGCTGCCGGATGCGTCGTTGCCGGCGGGTGGGGCAGCGCGATCGGAGCAGGGGGTGTTTATTTTGACGGACATCAAGGTGCAGATCCGGGCGAAAGGGGCGCCGCAAGGCCGCGAAGTGAGCGTGGAAGGGGCGTTGGCGGACTATTCGGCGGACCCGAAAAAGCACAACGGCTATGGCGGTGTGGACAAGACCTTTGACGATGACCCCCGTAATGGCTGGGCGAACTTTGACACCGATCCGAAGCTACCGCACACAGCGGTGTGGGCCTTTGCAGAGCCGGAGTGGCTGGGGGCAGACGAGGAGGTGGTGGTCGAGTTGCGTCAGCGGGCACTGCTTCCGAGGCACACCCTGGGGCGTTTTCGCGTCTTGCTGACGGAGGAGGCCGGGCCGACGCCACGCACCCTGGGGCCGTCGCCGATGGAGCGCTGGGCGGCCGCGAAGCTGGCGCCTGGCGTGCCGATCGCCGCTCCGCTGCTGGCCAGTTTGCGCGACCAGTTCCTCGCGGATGATGCGGCGACGATTCCCGCCGAGGAGGCGTTCCGGCGGGCCAACGCGCATCTGGCAGACATGCGGAGCGCTTCGGATCGGGTGGAGGTGATGGTCCTGGCGGAGCGCGCGGAACCGCGCCCGACCCATGTGCTGGTACGTGGACAGTGGGACAAACCGGGGGAAGCCGTCGAACCGGGCGTTCTGACGGCGATTGCGCCGTGGACGCAGGGTGAGCGGAAATCCCGCGTGGAATTGGCGCGTTGGCTGACCGACCGGCGTCATCCACTCACGGCAAGGGTAACGGTGAATCAGCTGTGGCAGTTGTTGTTTGGGGAGGGGTTGGTGCGGACGCCGGAAGATTTTGGGGTTCAGGGCGAAGCGCCGACGCATCCGGAATTGTTGGACTGGTTGGCGGTCGAGTTGATGGAGAGCGGTTGGAATGTGCGGCACGTCTTGAGGCTCATGGCGACCAGCGCGACGTATCGTCAGAGCAGCCAGGTTTCTGCCGAAATGCTGGTTCGCGATCCTGCGAATCGGCTTCTGAGCCGTGGGGCGCGTTTCCGGATGCCGGCATGGATGCTTCGCGATTCGGCGCTCGCCACCAGCGGGTTGCTGCATCCCGCGTTGGGCGGGCCGCCGGTAAGGCCTTACCAGCCGGCTGGGGTGTGGGAGGACATCACCATGGGGCGTTTCAAGTATCGCCCCAGCGAGGGATCCGAGCAGTATCGCCGCACCGTTTACGCTTTCTGGAGACGGTCCGCTTCACCGGCTTTCTTGTTTGATAGCGCCCAACGCCGGGTGTGCGAAGTGCGCCTCCCTCGAACCAATACGCCGCTCCAGGCACTCACGCTGATGAACGATCTCACCTATCTGGAGTCTGCTCGGGTGCTGGCCGAGCGCGCACTCGAGACCTCCAAAGGCTCGCCAGTCGAAGCGATTTTTGAGCGTGTCTTGTCCCGCAAACCACGTCCCGAGGAACGGGACGTTTTGGAGGCCCGTTACACCAAAGCGTGGGAGTGGTATCGGGAGCATCCGGACGAAGCACAAAAGGCCGTGAGCCACGGTCAGTCCTCGCCGAATCCGGCGCTTTCGAAGGCACGCCTGGCGGCAGCAACGCTGATTTCGTCGCTGACCCTCAACTTGGATGAAGCCATCACCCGCGAGTAACCCATTCTGAAACAGAGCTATGAACGAATTTGAAGATCTCATGTTGTCGGGAACACGCCGCTATTTTCTCGGGCAATGCACGGGCGTGAGCCTCGGCGCAATGGCCCTGGGATCGGCGCTGGGCGGGAGCGCTTCCGCCGCGGAGGAGAGTCGCAATTCCATTGGCGGCCTCGGCTCCCTGCCCCATTTTGCGCCCCGCGCCAAACGCGTGATCTTTCTGACGCAATCGGGCGGGCCCTCGCAGATTGAGCTCTTTGACGAGAAGCCCGGGCTAGCGGCACTGGCTGGAACGGAATTGCCGGAATCCGTCCGAAATGGACAGAGGCTGACGTCGATGACGGCGAACCAAAAGCAGTTGGTGATGCCTGCGCACACCCAGTTTCGTCAGTGGGGAAAAAGCGGGGCGACGGTGAGCGAATGGCTGCCGCACATCGGCTCCATGTCCGACGAAATCTGCTTCATCAAGTCGATGTGTACGGAGCAGATCAACCATGCGCCGGCGATGACCTTTTTGCTGACGGGACATCAGTTGCCGGGGCGTCCCTCGGTGGGGGCGTGGGTGAGTTATGGACTGGGGTCGCCGAACCGCGATTTGCCGGACTACGTGGTGTTGGTTTCCAAGATGCTGCGGCCCAGCGACCAGCCTTTGTACGACTACTACTGGGGGTCGGGCTTTTTGCCTTCGAGCTACCAAGGCGTGAAGTTTCGGAATGCGAAGGAGCCCGTCCTGTATTTGGACGATCCCGAGGGGTTGCCGAGGGAGTTGCGCCGTTCGATGCTGGATGGTCTCTCCGAACTCAATGGGCAGAAACTACGCGATGCCGGGGACCCGGAAATTGCCACGCGGATCCGGCAGTACGAGATGGCTTACCGGATGCAGACGTCGGTTCCCGATTTGACGGATTTGAGCCAGGAGCCGGCGGAAGTGTTTGAGATGTACGGTCCGGATTCGCGGCGTCCGGGGAGTTATGCGGCGAACTGCATCTTGGCACGCCGGATGGCGGAGCGGGGGGTGCGATTTGTGCAGTTGTTTCACCCGGACTGGGATCATCACAGCCGGTTGGGGAGCTGGTGCAAGTCGCGCTGCATGGATGTGGACCAGCCGACCGCAGCGTTGCTGGCGGACCTCAAGCGGCGTGGACTGTTGGAGGACACGCTGGTGGTTTGGGGGGGCGAGTTTGGGCGGGGGGTGGCCGGACAGGGCAACTGGAAAACACCCGATGCGGGGCGAGACCATCACCCGCGTTGTTTCACGATGTGGATGGCCGGGGCCGGGGTGAAGGCGGGGACCACTTACGGGAAGACGGATGACTTTAGTTACAACGTGGCCGAGAACCCGGTGCACGTACACGACCTGCAGGCGACGATCATGCATCTCCTTGGCGTGGACCACAAACGGCTGACGTTCCGTTTCCAGGGCCGGGACTACCGGCTCACGGATGTCCACGGCGAGGTGGTGCAGGGGCTGCTGGCCTGAGGCACGCGAGGTTCGCGTTCTGTGGCCTGCGGAGGCGCTGGGGAAATGGCTAGGAACGGTGTTTGCGCACCGGGCGCGGCCGGGGACGCTCCGTTTCCGGAGAGCTGGGGCGCGGAGTGCGAGGGGACACACGACGTCGCTCGCGCGGCCGCTCGTCTTGGGCCGAGACCGGGGCGCGGCGCGCACGTGAGCGTCGCTCCGGAGCCGGCTGAACTGGCTCAGGAGCGGCCATCCGGTCGGTCCGCCGTTTCGGGGAGCGGCCTGCTTTGAGGTCGGCCACCTGCTTGGGAGAAAGCATCCGCCACATCCCAGCGCGGAGCTTTTCAATCCCCACCGTGCCAATCCGCGTCCGTCGGAGGTTTTCCACCTCGTAACCACAATCATAAAGCATCAGTCGGATTTGCCTTTTGATGCCCTGCTGCAGGACCACCCGGATCTTGATGGGCGAGAGGATTTCAATCCGCTCCATCTTTGCGCGTCCCCCTTCGATGTGGAATCCGCGCAACAGCTTTTCGATGTGGGCTGGATCGAAGGCACGGTCGAGGGTGACCTCGTATTCCTTTTCGATTTTGAAGCGGGGATGGGTGAGAGCGAGAGCGAGCTCGCCATCATTGGTGACGACAAGGAGACCCTCGCTGTCTTTGTCGAGTCGACCGACATGAAACACCCGGGGCCAGTCTGAGGGAATCAGATCAAAAATGGTCCGCCGATCACGCTCGTCCGAAGCTGTGCAGACAAAGCCGCGGGGTTTGAAGAGAACGGCGTGGATGGTCTCTTGGAGACGCACGACTCTGTTGCCGACCTTCACGACGTCACCTGGCTGCACCAGCGTGGAAAGGTCCTCGACGGGCCTCCCATTGATCCGAACCCGTCCTTCGAGGATGATGGCTTCGACACTGCGGCGGGAGCCAAGTCCAGCGGCGGCGAGATAACGGTTTAGACGCATAAGACGGTTCGGTGAGGTAGAAAGGGAATTGGGGAGTGTCGTTCAGAGGAAGCCCGCGTGCAATCTCCCGTGTGCGGTTGGTTTGGTGGCGGGGCTTTCCGTCAGTGTCATTTTGCTCAATTTGCGGCTCATGGCCATGAACGCTCCCGGTTCGAAGGGTGTTGCCGTGAGAATTCCCCGCGCTCGCAAAAAAAACTCCGATCCCATCCCCAAACTGGAGAAATTTCGGACGTGAACGGGAACGGGATGCCTGAGCCACCTGTTCATGGGTACCGCGATGAGGCGGCCAACCCGGAGGGTTGGAGGCCACTCGCCGGTGCGTCCCGCTCCGCGCGACCACCGGTCTCTCATCTCGAAAGCGCCCATCCCGAAGAGATGGCGGCGCTGTTCTATCCCCGTTTCCCTCGGCGCAACTCCGCCGGCTTTTTCGGTTGGGGCGCGGCTTTCAGGCGGTGTCGCTTCGCTCAACCGCCGGAAAAAGACGTCCCCCACCGAATCTCACATCGCGCAGGGCGATTTCAATCGATCCTTAGGAACACCCGCGTTCCCCGTGGCATGATCGGCTCACGCCAAAAGGGCCTTCAGGTAAGCCGCCGGACGATACGATTCGATCAACACATGGGTCACTCCACCGCGATGGAGGCGTGCCTGGGGGACGTTGATTTGCGGAGTTTTGGTGGGGCTAAAGAGGATGTCGTCGTGCGTCGCATTGAAGCGGTTGGCAAAACGGTCGGGTGTCAGTTTGCCTCCCAAATGATCGCTGCGTCCGGTGGCGACGTGGAGAGTACCAAGGATCTTTTCATCCTGAATGTCCCGACCGCTGGGGGGCAATTGCTGCGTTCCGAAACCCAGTTCACCGATCTCTCCGGTCACCGGATCTGCGAGGAGCTTGGCGTTGTGCGCAGCAATGGTCTCCGGATTCCCGCGCAGGAGGGTCGATTCAACGATCCTGCCGCCGCTGACGCGCATCATGCCGAGGGTGCCATCTTCGTAACGCATCGGGAATCGCCCCTCTGCGCTGATTGGAACGAAGTAAACCTCACCAGCCGGGAGGTTTGCCACGTCAGGACCTCCGCGGCAGAGCCCGTGGCTTTTCTGCGCTTCCTGCCGTCCCAAATCCAAGTGCAGCGTGGCCTTTTCTCCGAGGACTTCGTAGTCGATTTCGACCCACTCGGCGCGAGTCATGCCAAGGCGGAGTTTTTCGGAGAAGGCACTGACCTCGTTGTAGTCCACCGAGAGTCCGGTGCGCAGGATGATGTCATTGACGCCGTGGAGTGTGGCTCCCCGGAAGCCGAATTCTTTGGCGAATGCGGTCAGGGGTGCGGTGGCGGAGTAGGTCGAGATGCAGAGAATCAGGTCGTACTGCTTGTAGACGGCTTCGCACAGGTTGAGCGAGTTGCCCTGCGGGTCGAAGGCCTCCTCGGGGAGGTCGAGGTTGCTGCCGCCGGTGATCTCGTATGCGAACATCTCGCCGCCGCGCAGGCCGAGTTCGGCGAGGACGCTGTTTTTGAGGCCGAGGTAGAAGACGTCGTAGGCGTGGCGCTGAATCGAGAAATCGGGGTTTTGAAGAAAACTAAAACCCTTGATGTCCTGTGGGTTGGGGAGGTCGATCAGGATGCAAATGCGTTCGCCGCCCTTCGGGCTGAAGACGGTTTTGAGCAGGCGCGCCAGACTGAACTCGGGGAAGGTGCGGTCGCTGTAGGCGTTGGTCAGTCGGCTGGAGGCCGGTTTTTCAAGAAGAGATGATTGCATGGATTCAGTGGTGAAGTGTCGGCATTCCGGGGGGAGAGGGAAGTGTCGATTGAGGAAGCGGTGAGTTTGATGGGGGCCGCTCAGGAGAGGGTTTCAGGAAGACCAAAGTGGCTCAGTAGAGCGCGGCGCCGGTAAGCAAAAATACGGTCGAGGTCGGGTTGCACAAACCAGCGCTGCACAAGCCCAGCCCCTGGCATCCAACTCCAATGAATGCAGTACTCGATGTGATCTGAAACGAGCGTCCCTCCCTCCACGGATTCGAAGCGGTGTTCGTGCCGCCAGAGTTGGTAGGGACCGCGCAACTGTTCATCCACAAAGCGAAAGGGAGGCTCCCACTCCGTAATTTCCGAGCGCCACCGGAGTGGTATGCCGTGCACCCGAATCCGGTAATCAATGAGTGCCCCCTTTTTCATCTCGATGGGCAGCGGGGAAAGAATCTGGAATCCGACCCACGGTGGGGTCAATGCCTCCAGATTTTCAGCATTGGAGAAGAAGGGGAAAACCTCCTCGAGGGGAAGTGGCAGCTTTTGCTGGACGTGAATCTTTTGGATCCGGGGCTTCATGAGCGTTCAGTGGGGCGCCGAATTGCGTCCAGCGCGGCGCAAAAATCGGAAATGGTGAGGTGAATTTGAGCTCCGATGGAATGGAGCGCCTCGGTGTAGGCCGGTGCCGCCCGTCCCCCGGAAAGGATGTGGATTTCTTTGGGAAGGAGGCGCCCGATTTCGGAGAGCTCTGAAGGAAGATCTGGGTCGTCTTCCGGGTAAACCATGCTGAGCGCAAGCGCTTTGGCTCCGAATTGGACGGTGGCGCCCACAATGTCAGAGGCAGGGAGGCATGTGCCAAGGTACGCAGTCTCCCATCCGACGCTGGCAGCCGATGCCGTGGCGATGAGCGCCCCCAGTTCGTGGAGTTGGCCCGGAGGAGTTGCGATGACCAGCCTCGGTGCCGATCTGCTCGTGGCGTACTGCCGTGTCATGTTTCCCAGGAACACCTTGATTGCGCTGCTGAAGAGGTGCTCGTGGGCCGTGCTCAAGAAACCGTTCCGCCAGCGTTCCCCGATCTCTGCGGCTGCTGGAGCAATCACCAGCTGGAGCAGCCCCTGCCATCCCAAGCCCACCTTCGCCTTGTCTAAAATGTCGTACAAAGTCCGCGTGTGCAGCTGGGAGATCGCCTCCAGGATACTCTCGCGGTAGCTTGTCGCCTGCTTCAAGATGGGCGATAGCGGAGGCGTCTCCGCCTCAGGCGATTCCAGCAAGATCTGCCTCAACTCCTCCTCCGGCATCTTTGCCACCGAACGAATCGGTCGCCCACCTCGCACCGCCGTCGCAATCAGGCTCAGCCGTTGAATATCGGCCTCTGAATAAATCCGGTGCCCGCCCTTGGAGCGATTTGGTTCGAGGATTTGGTAACGTCTCTCCCACGCCCTCAAAACGTGAGGGGTGAGACCGACGCGTTCCGCAACAGTGCGGATGGATGCGTTGGAGGACATCAGGACTGAAGATGCTCCAGCTCGGCCGCACGTGCAATTGAAAACCTAGACATTAGACGCGTTTGTGGATGTATAAAATTGACGCGTCTCATTTTGTGTCTAACTTTTTGCAAGTGACAGTTCGACCCCGGTTGCCCTCGGCTTCCCCTCGTGGCGCACCGTCCATGCAGAACCACTCAATCTTCCTATGGCCTTCTTTAAGCCCAATTTAGAGCCCTTCGGCCGCGTTCTCCGGGGGCTTTGTGCCCTGCTCTGCGGCGCCCTCGCAATCTGGCTGCGGTCCCACTGGCTCCTAGCGCTTCTGCTGCTTGGAAGTTCGGCATTTCTCGCCTTTGAGGCCGTCCGCGGTTGGTGCATGGTCCGGGCTTGCGGTATCAAAACCCGATTCTAACCCCGTCTGCCATGACACCATCCGAAGTCGTTATCATTGGAGCGGGTCCCGGCGGACTCGCCGCTTCCATCCTTCTGGCCGCTGCCGGAATGAAGGTCACCATCCTCGAAAAAATGGAGACCGTCGGCGGGCGGACTTCCTCGATTCGCGAGGCGGGTTTCCGCTTCGATTTGGGGCCGACCTTTTTTCTCTACCCACGCGTGCTGGATGAGATTTTGCAGACGGCGGGAACAACGCTGCGCAATGAGGTGGAGTTGATCCGGTTGGATCCCCAGTACCGCGTTCATTTCGGCGCGGGCGGTCAAATTGACGCGACTCCGGATGCCGCTGCGATGGAGCGCCAGATTGCGGCGCTTTGTCCGGCGGACGCGGGCGGATTTGCGCGTTTTCTCGCGGACAACCGTCAGAAGTTTGCAGGGATTCGTTCCTGTCTCGAGCGGCCCTTCCACGGGTGGGGGAGTTTGTTTGCGAAGGAGGTCTTGAGTTCACTGCCGCACATCCGTCCGTGGGAATCTGTGGACGGTTATTTGCACAAGTTTTTCAGCGATGAAAGGGTGCGTCTGGCTTTCAGTTTCCAGAGTAAATACCTGGGGATGTCGCCTTTCCGTTGCCCGAGTTTATTCAGTATTCTCAGCTATTTGGAGTACGACTACGGGGTGTGGCATCCGGTTGGCGGGTGTGGAGAGGTGAGCGAGGCGATGGCCCGGGTGGCGCGTCGTTTGGGAGTGGATATTCGGCTCAATGAGCCGGTCACGTCTCTGGAGTTTGAGGGAAGGCGAGTGGTCGCGGCGCACACCGGGCAGGGCCGTTACGCAGCGCGCGCTCTCGTGGCGAATGCCGATTTTGCTCACGCAATGAAGTCGCTGGTACCCGACCGCCTCCGGCCGCGGTGGAGCGATAGCGCGCTCGAGAAGAAGCAGTTTTCGTGTTCCACCTTCATGCTCTACCTGGGAGTCGAGGGCTCCTTTGAGCACATGCCCCATCACACCATCCACATCTCGCGCGAGTACCGCCGCAATCTCCAGCAGGTGGAGGAACTGAAGGTCGTTCCGACGGAGCCCTCCTTCTACGTCCAAAACGCCGGGGTGAGTGATTCCTCGCTCGCGCCCAAGGGACAGAGCGGCCTGTATTTGCTCGCTCCCGTTCCTCATCGTTCGGCGAAGGTCGACTGGAATCATTCCAAGGCTGCGTTTCGAGAGAAAATCCTTCAGTCAGCAGAGGCTATTGGTTTTGAGGGGATTAAGGATCGAATTCGTTGGGAACGTGTGATCACTCCAGACGATTGGGAGCACTCGTATGCGATTCACCGGGGGGCGACCTTCAACCTCGCCCACACCCTGACCCAAATGCTCCACCTCCGGCCTCGGAACCGTTTCGAGGATATCGACGGGATGTATCTCGTGGGGGGGGGGACGCATCCGGGCAGCGGGCTTCCGGTAATCTACGAGGGGGCTCGCATCACCGCTCAATTGTTGTGTGAAGACCTCGGCTTCGCGCTCCCCTTGCCGGCGCAAGGAGTCGACACCCGGGCGCGGTCGGACGGGGAGTGGGGTTCACTCGCCGCAAAGTTGGCCAACTCCTGCGCTCCCCTGTGATGGCTTTTGCAGGTCCGGAGTTTTGTTTCAACGAGGGTGACTGAATGTCTGGCCCCACTGAGCTGAATTCTGAACGCGAGGGGGAGGACGCTGTTTTCCAGGCCACGGGCGAGTTTTGCGGAAACGATTCCGCGCGAGTGCGGCGTGCTGTCGAGGGTGCGCGCGCGGTTCAGTCGGCATGGTGTGCGCGCGGGATCCGGTCGCGATTGGCAACGATTGACACCTTTCGGAGGTTCCTGAGCCTGGAGGCGCTTGCGGTTGCAGAGGCGGCTCAATTTGAGGGGCATCCCGTCGAAGAAATCCTGGTGGCCGAGTTGCTCCCGATCCTCGAAGCGTGCCGCTTTTTGAAGCGGAAAGCGTTCGGGCTTTTAAAGCCGAAGCCGATGAACTGGATGGGTGCACCGTGGTGGCTCGGGCGCGTGAGCGGGGAGATCCGGCGTGAGGCCTTCGGTGTGGTGGCCGTCATTTCGCCCTCCAACTACCCATTGTTTCTCGGCGCGGTGCACTCGTTGCAGGCCTTGGCTGCGGGCAATTCGGTGATTTGGAAGCCTGCCCCGGGATGCGATGCCGGTGCCTCCCGCCTTGTCGGGCTGGCGCAAAGAGCGGGCATTCCTGCCGGTGTTTGGGAGGTTCTTCCCGAGGCGGGGTGCACCGGCCAATTGCTCGTCCAAGAAAGCCTAGACAAGGTGGTGTTCACCGGAGGTGCTCCTGCGGGAAAGAGCGTTCTGAGCGCACTCGCAAGTCGGGCCGTGCCTGCGATTGTCGAACTCTCCGGATGCGATGCCGTTTTTGTGCGTGCCGATGCGGATTTGGATCTCGTCGTGCGTGCCCTCGCTTTTGGTCTCCGATTCAACCGGAGCCGGACTTGTATTGCGCCGCGGCGGGTCTTTGTGCCCCGCGTGTTGATGGTTCCGCTGGTGGTCGCCTTGCGGGCTTGGCTGAAGCACACCGACCGTTGGGAGCTTGAGGATTCCCATCCGCAGGGCACCCGTGTGCGGGGCTTGCTCGAAAGGGCTCTCGGCGCGGGCGCGTCGCTTCTGGAGGGGGGAAGCCGGCTTCTGCTTCCCGATGTCGTGTTAAACGCGAGTGCGAAAATGGAGCTGTTCCGAGAGGACATCCCGATGCCTCTGCTCGGTCTTTTCGCGGTGGAGTCTGACGAGGAGGCGCTGGCTCTGGCGGCGGAGTGTCCGCTGGCTCTCGGGGCCTCAGTCTTTACGAGAGACATCGCAGCGGGAAAGCGGCTGGCGGCGTGTATCAAGGCGGGCTGCGTCACCATCAACGACCTCATTGTTCCGACTGCGGATCCGCGAGTTCCGTTTGGTGGTGCCGCTCAAAGCGGCTTTGGGAGCACCCGCGGCGCGGAGGGTTTACTCGAAATGACGCGGGTCCAGGTGGTCCAGGCGCGTTCGGGGACGGGCGCTATGCATCTCTCCGCCGATTCACCCTCGGCAGGGGTGATCCAAAATTTGATCACGTTGAGCCATCCCGAGTCGTTTCGAGCATGGCTGCAAGCTCTGGCGGGGTTGCTCCGCTGGGGGGCGCGCCGTCGGCCCGAAACGAAGTTGCAGCATCCAGTTTCTTTGAATCCATGAAAACGAATCCAGATTTGATTGTAGTCATCGGCGGCGGTTTGGGCGGCCTTGCCTCGGCCTGCACGCTCGCGGCCCGTGGTTATCGGGTGCAGCTCATCGAGTCGAATTCGTGGCTTGGAGGCAAAGCGGCAGTCCACGAGGCGGAGGGCTTTCGGTTCGATATGGGGCCGACCATCCTGACGATGCCATCCGTTCTCCGGAGGATTTTTGGCGAAGCGGGGCGGTCCTTGGAAAGCGAACTCGAATTGGTCCGCCTCGATCCGCAATGGAGGAGTTTTTTCACCGACGGCCACACGCTGGACCTCGTGGCTGATGGCGCGGAAATGGAGAGGCGGATTGATGCACTGTGCCCGGGGACCGCGAGCGGTGCTGGGTATCGTCGCTTTCAGGATTTGGCGCGGCAGCAGGCGGAGATCTCGAACCGGGTGTTTTTCTGGAAACCGATTGGGCGGATGATGGATATGTTCCAGCCGCGGGACCTGTTCCAGTTGGGGGCGCTGAAGGATCTGATTGCCATTCGGATGGGACAAACCGTCTCCGGCCTCCTTCGGAGTTACGTGCCTGACGCGCGAGCTTCCCAGATGCTCGACCATTTCACCCAGTATGTCGGGTCGTCTCCCGAGCTGTCCCCCGCCGTGCTGTGTGGAATTGCCCATATGCAGTCCAGCGAGGGGGTTTGGTACCCGATGGGGGGGACCGCAGCGGTACCCAAGGCGCTCCGGCGGTTGGCGGAATCGCTTGGGGTCGACATCTGCACCGGGGTGAGCGTGAAGCGGATCCTGGTGGAGAATGGGCGTGCTGTAGGGGTGGAAACGAAGAGCGGGGGACGCATCGACGCGGCAGCGGTCGTTTCAAACATGGATTCGGTGCGTACGCACCGCGAGTTGATTGGGGGACCGATTCAGCGTGCTTTTGATGGGCGCCGTTCCTACGAGCCCGCCTGTTCCGGTGTGGTGCTCTACCTCGGACTGAGGGAGCGATACGACCATCTGCTGCATCACAATTTTGTCTTCAGCGAGGATCCGCACGTGGAGTTTGATGCCATCTACAAAAAGGGCCGGCCTGCGCCGGATCCGACCTGTTACGTCTGTGCGCCGGCGTCGACGGAAGCGGCGGTTGCGCCCAAGGGTGGAGAGGCTCTCTACGTTCTGGTGCACACTCCTTACCTCCGGCCTGGCCAGGACTGGAGGCAGATGTGGCCGGAGTACCGCAAGGTCATCTTTGACAAACTGAAGAGCACTGGGGGGTTAACGGACCTGGATCGCCGGATTGTAACCGAGCGTGTGCTTACCCCCTACGACATTCAGGAAAGGTACCAGGTTCTCAATGGTGCAATCTACGGGCTCGCCAGCCACGGTCGGTTTACGGGAACCCTCAAGCCGAGCAACCGTAGCCCTGATGTTCGCGGGTTGTATCTTGCTGGCGGTTCCGCTCACCCAGGACCGGGAATGCCCATGGCTCTCATGAGCGGCTGGATCGCGGCTGATGCGCTGGATTCCGACCATGTGGTGCGCAAGGGTTCAGCCCTGGCGGCAACCCTGTGAACCCTCCGATTTCGAAGATGGGCTCGTCTCAATCGGCGCAGATTTGCCTGCCTCTTTTGAGCCTGTTCCGCCGGTACATTCACCGGGCTTTGCGCCGGCATTTCTGCTCGGTGCTCATGGCGGGTCGGGGGGGCCTCGCCGGGGTGGATCCTCAAAGACCGCTCATCGTGTACCTGAATCATGCCTCGTGGTGGGATCCCCTGATTTCGATGTGGCTCGGTTGGAAGCTGTTCTCGAATCGTCCGCAATACGGTCCAATCGACGCCCCGCAGCTCGAGCGGTACCCGTTTTTTCGGTGGCTCGGATTCTTCGGTGTCGAGAAGGCTTCGAGCGCGGGCGCCCGGACTTTCCTCAGGGTGGCCGGTCAGGTGTTGTCGGAGAGCGGCTCCATGCTGTGGATCACCCCGCAGGGACGCTTTGCCGACGTGCGCGAGCGTCCTCCCGGATTGAGCGGCGGGATCGCTCATCTGGCCCTGCGTGTTCCCGGGGTCCAGTTGCTGCCGCTGGCGTTGGAGTACGGATTCGGACAGGAGCGACTGCCCCACATTTTTTTGCGCTTCGGTGAGATCATTACGCCCGATGCTCAAGATGCGAGCGCCGACGATCTTCACCTCCGTCTCGAGTCGGCACTGGAAGCGGCCCAGGGGGAGCTTGCTGGGCTGGTGTGCCAGAGGGATACGGGCGTTTTTGAACAGATCCTTGCGGGCCAGGGCGGTGTCTCTCGACCTTACGACTTATGGAGGCGCCTGTGTGCATGGGTCCGTGGGGAACGTGTAAACCTCAACCATTCTCAGGTATCGTGAGTGCCTCCTTTTTGGGGCTGTGTGCGGGGGCCGCATTTCTGCCTGCCGCGTTGCTGCTGCGAAATTTGCCCCTGTACCGCCGCTTGCCATCCTCTGGGGGGGAAGCTCTTCCCATGGTCTCGGTTTTGATTCCCGCAAGGAACGAGGAGGCCAACATCGCTCATCTCTTGGAATCGGTCTTGCAATCGGAGGGGGCCGATTTCGAGGTGCTTGTGTGGGACGACGCGTCGACGGACCGTACGGCCGAGAAAGTGCGTGAATTTGCAGCTGTCGACGCGCGTGTGCGGCTTTTGGGGGGAACCCCGCTTCCGGAGGGATGGGCGGGCAAACCTCACGCCTGCCAGCGGCTCGCGGAAAATGCGATTGGCGAGGTTCTTTTGTTCCTGGACGCCGATGTGCGATTGCGCGGCAGAGACGCACTCGCCCGACTCAGCGCGGCCTTTGCCTCTGGCTCAGAGGATCTCTTGAGTGGCGTTCCTCACCAGCGAGTCGAGACTCTTGCCGAGCAATGCATCGTGCCGCTGATTCATTTTGTGCTGCTCGGATTCCTTCCGATGAGCCGGATGCGGGCGACTACCGATCCCCGTTTTGCCGCAGCGTGCGGTCAGCTCATGGCCTTCCGCAAGGGTGCCTACTTTTCTGTGGGCGGCCATGCTCTCGCCAAACGGAGTTTTCACGAAGGCATCGCCTTGGCTCGTGCCTTTCGGAAGGCCGGATGTAAGACCGACCTCTTCGATGCCTCCGATTTCGCGACGTGCCGGATGTATCGCAGCGCTCGCGAGGTTTGGTTTGGCTTCGCAAAAAACGCCCACGAAGGCATGGCTTCGCCAAAGGCTGTCCTACCCATGAGCCTGCTCCTCCTGCTCGGCCAGGTTTTTCCAGCCGCAGCGATGGTGAAGGCCTTTTGGTGCGGAGAGCTTTCCGCTTGGGGCTGGTTCCTGTTCGGCGTTGTGCCCGGCGGCCTTGCCAGAGCGCTCCTCGCGAGTCGATTTCAGCAGCCTCTTCTCGGCGCTCTCCTCCATCCCCTCTCGGTGGCTCTCCTGCTTCTCAACCAGTGGTATGGAGCCGCCCGCCACGCTCTCGGCAGGCCCGTCGGATGGCGTGGTCGCGTGCTGAACGGCGGCCTCGCGCTCTTTTTGAGCGTGGCCACACTCGTCGCCGCCCCTGCGCCGCTTCGGCGTTGCCCTGACCTGCTTCTCGAGGATCAATTCGCCGTAGCCAGGGAGTGGCGTTTCCCCCGCACCAAGCCTTTGCTTCTGGTGGTCGCCAATCGTTCCGGTACCTCCGACATCCGCGGCTGGGTCAAGCCCGTGCGGGACGCTTTCGGCGACCAGATCGACATCTTAGGACTCGCAGATGTCCGCGGGATCCCAGACCCGTTCAAGCCCGCCATCCGCGCGATGATTCGGGCGGGCGTCTCCTGGCCGGTGCTGATGGACTGGACCGGCGAAAATACAGCGCGCCTCTTACAGCCGGATTCCTCGATTGAGGTCCTCGCCATCCGGGAGTCTGGCGAAATTTTACTTCGGATGCCCGGCAAGCCTTCTCCTCAATCCCTGGACACACTCAAGGCTCGCCTGGGGACACTCGTCGCACGCGAGAACGAGCGTCCAGGCCGCTAAAACAGCGGATTTGCTGTCGCTTGGTTGGCTCTCGACGCCGATTGATCAAAGCGCCTGTGCGGATTTGATCATCCTGTTGAAATCTGTGCTTTGGAAATCCCGGCTCCCTTCGCTCTGACATCACTCCCGGGAGGTCTTCCTCCATGGCAGACGCTCAGATCCGCCCCAAAGTGCCACCCGGGTTCGGTCGAGAACTCGACGCATGAGGTGTATCAAGCGGAACGCCGGGGTGGGCAAAGCTCCGTGCGAATGGGCTCCGAATGGCTCGATATTGGTTCCGGATGCGTGGGCGTGTGGGTGACCTCGCGCGGCGGACAGTGTCCCATTCCGGTAGGGCTGAACGCAATCCCATCAAGGCATCTCAACGGCGCCTAACTCACTGGAAAAGCACGGATCGGAAGAGTTTTTATCTTTGCGTGATTCGTATGGAACCCACTGGTGGTGAGGTTATTGGTTCACCAATAGGTTTCGGATGGTGGCAGTCCTGTTCCCCAAGGGGGGGAGCATACGGAAAAGAAAAGAGAGCTGTATAGATAGACAGCGTTTGGCGTGAACAGGTTGCGTGCAGCACAACCCCGATTCACTGGGTGGTGGTTCCCTCTGGAGCGACGGATCATGCCGAACGATGAATGTCGCTAGTCACTGATAATGAATTGTTTGAACGGTGCATTCGGATCTCGCGGTGCGAATCCAGATCCGTTCGCAATCGCAGGATTGAGGCTCGTGGAAGTCGTAAAAATCTCTCGGACAGATTCTAAACGATGGATTGGCGCCTCCAATTTGATGCTTTGTCTGGGATCGAGCGGGATTGGGGTGCGGCACCGAATGGGAAAGGGATGGTGCTTGGTAGTGTTGCTAAAACACTGAGGGAAAGTGCGATGGGAATGGGCTGCCGTGTGTTCCTCGTTGTGTCGATGGGCTCGGTGTCTGCGGTCTCCGAGTTGCCACCGTTCCAAAGACAGCCCCGCAGGCTTTTTGGAGCCGCGATTGGGTTCTCAAAATGCAGTCGATGAGAGCACCCGGAAAGCCGCTGCAAGCATCGCCCACGCGCTCGGATGGATCGCCGTTTGGGTGGCTGCACCTCTGCGCGAAACGCGTACGACGGAGGGGTATGAAAACCATTCAACTCGACCATGAATAGAAAGCGCCGAGATTCCGGGGCGCCCATCGGAGGCAAGGCATGGTGAGTGCTAGATGCTGGAATCCGTGCGACGGACGACCACTTCCAATACACTGCGGTTTGAGAAGCGCGACGGAAAAGAGCGGTGGAAAATCCTGTCAATCAGCAGTTTGATCCTGCCCCGATTTTCCATGACCGTGAGGCATTCTCCGGATTGCGTTGAGATGCTCTCTCTCGGGTACCGTGCGCTTCCCAAAAGCTTTTCTGGTCGCCCTGGTCAGGCTGCACACCATTTTTTGGAGAGCCTTCTTCCACAAAGGTTGAGGCTTCTTCGCTGCCATCCTCCCGCTGACGTCGCCAGGCAGGCGACGTTGGTGTCCACACCGCCCCGGACCACTGATCGGTCTTGGGCTGCGTAACCCGGTTTCCACGCGGGTGCGTGGATCCATCCACAAATCAGAACAGAAATTAATGCCAATGAATCAGTTGCAATCATGTAAGTCAGGCAAACAGGTTGAACCCATGAGTCAGTCCGTGGCGAAGCTTAGGCTCGGCTTGCTCTCCGCACTTGCTGGTCTTTCGGTGAGCCTACACGCGGAGGCTCCTCCCACCGCGCAGGTGAACACCACGGGGCTTGCGATCACTGACACCACGGTAACTGTGGGCCAGTTGCACTCCTCCACGGGAACGATGGCTATCAGCGAAACCGGCTCGATTCAGGCGGAGCAGCTTGCGATTGATCAGATCAACGCGGCTGGCGGGGTCTTGGGGCGGCAGATCAAGGTGATCAAGGAGGACGGTGCCTCCGACTGGCCGACGTTTGCGGAGAAGGCGAAGAAGCTCCTTGTGAAAGACAAGGTGGCGGCAGTTTTCGGGTGCTGGACTTCGGCTTCGCGTAAGGCGGTGCTTCCTGTTTTCGAAAAGGAAAACGGAATGCTCTATTATCCAACCTTTTACGAGGGTCTGGAAGAGTCCAAGAACGTGATCTACACGGGTCAGGAGGCGACCCAGCAGATCATCGCGGGTCTGGATTGGATTGCTAAGGAGAAGAAAGCGAAGACGTTTTACTTTATCGGATCGGATTACATCTGGCCCAGGACGTCGATGAAGATCGCGCGCAAACACGTCGAGAACGTGTTGAAGGGAACGGTCGTCGGTGAGGAGTTTTACGCGCTGGGCAGCACGGGCTTTGGTTCGTTGATCAACAAGATCAAGCTGAAGAAGCCTGACGTGATCTACGCGGCGGTGGTTGGGGGTAGCAATGTGTCCTTCTACAAGCAATTGAAGGCGGCGGGGATCACTGGGGAGAAACAAACCCTTCTGACGATCTCCGTGACGGAGGATGAAGTGCTTGGGATCGGTGGGGAGAACCTCGCGGGATTCTACTCCTGTATGAAGTACTTCCAGAGCCTCGATAACCCGAACAATGCGGCCTTCGTGAAGGCGTTTAAGGAGAAGTACGGTGAGAAGAGTGTGATCGGTGATGTGACGCAGGCGGGTTATCTCGGGCCATGGCTGTGGAAGGCCACGGTCGAGAAGTGTGGAAGCTTTGACGTGGACAAGATTGCGGCGGCCTCGTCGGGGGTGGAGTTCAAGGAGGCACCCGAAGGTTACGTCCGGATTCACAACAAGAACCACCATTTGTGGAGTAAGGCGCGCATCGGTCGTTGGGGTGTCGATGGGCAGGCAAAGGTTCTGTACGAGTCCGAGTTGATCGAACCCGATCCGTTCCCGAAGGGTTACCAGTAGCCCTCTGAGTGTTGGCGGACGCCGCTCCCTCTTCGTGTGGCAAGAGGGGAGCGGGAGCGGCTCCGGTGTTTACAAGGTGTTCTTCCCTCAGTTCTTCCCACTTTTTCATCCTTCAACTTTTCGGAATCACGCGATGAACATTTCTGAGCTTTGGTCGATATTTGTGATGCAGGGTTTTTCTGGGATCAGCCTTTTCAGCGTCCTGCTGCTGATGGGTTTGGGGCTTGCGCTGATCTTCGGGCAGATGGGTGTCATCAACATGGCGCACGGGGAGTTCATGGCGTTGGGGGCATACACCACCTACCTGTCTTCGAGCGTGGTGGAGTCCCACGCGCAGGGTCTGCTTCCCTACTACTTTCCTATCTCGATACTCCTCGCCTTTGTGCTGTCCGCGCTCTTGGGAGCGGCGGTGGAGTGGGCGATGATACGCCACCTTTACAAGAGGCCGCTCGACACGTTGTTGGCGACTTGGGGGTTGAGCCTCATCTTGCAACAGACATACCGCTCGATCTTCGGGGCACGTGAGGTCACGCCGGTGCTTCCT
>JBANFR010000065.1:0-19410 GCA_037975925.1 Verrucomicrobiota bacterium | reverse complement strand
GCGCGCCCAGATTACCATCGACGGGAACAGCGATGGCCGCCTTTGGGGCGGGATCGGTTCCACGCCGCGTAAATCCGGTGAGTCCGCCGAGCTTGCTTGATTCTCGCTTCCCTCGGGAGGATCATGGCCGACTAAACCTTCGACTCGTTCGCCATGCTAAACCTCTTCATCAACGTGCTACTCGTGATCCACGTTATTCTGTGCCTGCTGATTGCAGTAGCTGTGCTGATGCAACGTCCGAAAAATGAGGGGCTTGGAGCCGCTTTTGGTGGCGGAATGACAGAGTCCCTTTTCGGAGCCCAGACTACCAATGTCCTGGCTACCATCACGCGCTGGCTCGTTTTCGGCTTTTTTGTGATCACGTTGACCTTGTCGGCGCTGTACGCCCGGCAGGGGCGCCTCACCACGGGTGTGCAGCAGAAACTGAAAGATTCACCAAGGCCGCCAGAGTCGAAGGAGGCTCCCGCGACAGCGACTCCCGCTGCTGATCCGGCAGGCCCCGGTGCTGCGGTTGTTCCACAGTCGCAAGGGGATGAGGGAGCGAAAAAAGTCGACGCCCCAACGGCTCCGAAGCCCGATGTTCCACAGCCCGTCGCTCCCGCTCCGGATCTTCCCAAAAACGCAGAGCCCATCAAAAATCCTTCAGAGTCGAAGGATTCCGCGGCTCCTGAAAAGAAGGAGTCCTCTGCTCCGGAAGGCGGGCAATCCGATGCGGGGAAGTCCCCTGCGCCTCCGCTGAAGGTCTCTGCCCCAGAATTAAATCCCGGCGGTGTGCCATCGCAGGAGGGACAGAAACCTGCGGAACAACCGCAGTGACCTCGAGATCGAGTGCTGCCTTGAGCATTTGAGGCAGCAGCCTCCTTGCCTCCGACGACGTAGGTTTCCTCCGATGCGTGGGATTGTCCTCATCGTCTCGCTAATTTGTTGCATAGGTCTGTCGGGGTGTGATCGCGGTCTGGATCGTGCAGAACTGATCCTGATCAACGGAGCGGAGCCGGAACTCTTGGATCCGGCCACGATTACTTCTCAGTCCACCGGCCGGATTGCGTATGCGATCTTGGAGGGGCTGACTATTTTTGACGCTGAGGCTAAAGCCCGACCGGGGGTCGCTGAGCGCTGGGACGTTTCACCCGATGGCAGGGAGTACGTGTTCCATTTGCGTCGTAATGCGAGGTGGTCTAATGGGGATCCTGTTCAAAGCGAAGATTTTATCTATGCATGGAGGCGGGTGCTTCTGCCAGCGACCGGATCGGAATATGCATCACAACTCTACCCGATTTCGAATGCGCAGGCCTTCAATGAAGGCAAGATTTCGGACTTTGCTCTGGTGGGCGTTCAGTCTCGCGATCCTTGGACGTTGTTGGTCCGATTGGATAATCCCACCCCCTACTTCCCGGATCTGTGTGCCTTTGTGACGTATCTTCCAGTTCACAGGAAAACGGTGGAGGCATACTCGGATTGGGCCTCCCGGCCGGCTCACTTCGTAGGGAACGGTCCTTTCCTCCTCCAACAGTGGCGCTTGTTTGACCGCGTCCGCCTTGTTCGAAATGACTCTTATTGGAATGCCTCAGAGATCCGCCTGCGCAGTATCGATATCCTGCCCTCTGCAAAGGCCAGTACCGCCTTCAACCTCTATTCCACGGGCCAGGCAGACCTCATGTTGGACAAGGGGTTGGCTCCTACCTTCCTGATGAAGGACTTGCTCAAGAGAAGGGATTTTCACGCGTCCCCTTTCCTTGGAACCTACTTTATCCGATTCAACTGTGGGCGGCCTCCCTTCAGCGACCCCCGAGTCCGGTTGGCTCTTAGTCTTGTGGTGGATCGGGATCTCATCGTGAAAAAAATCACCCGGGCAGGGGAGACTCCGGCATTCAGTTTCGTGCCACCAGGAACTGGCGGGGGGTATATGCCACCTGAAGGTTTGGAAAGGAATCCCGAGCGGGCCAGAGCTCTGCTCGCAGAGGCGGGTTTCCCGGGGGGGAAGGGGTTTCCTGCCTTCGAATACCTGTTCAAGGGGGATTCCGATTTAGATCGGGACATCGCCGTCGAGATTCAGGGGATGTTGAAGCGAGAGCTTGGAATTCAGATGCGCCTGAAGGCCCAGGAGTGGACCGTTTATTTAGCCGCGTTGAGTGCCTTGGATTACGACATTTGTCGCTCGAGTTGGGTGGCTGACTACAATGATCCCAACACATTCCTTAACATGTTCGTGACTGGCGACGGTAACAATAGAACCGGATGGAGTTGTGCCGCTTACGACTCTTTGGTTGCGTCCGCTGCGCGCGGAGTCGATGCGTCCCAGCGGTTCGAGAAATTTGCTCAGGCTGAGGATATTTTGGTGCGACGGGAGGCCCCCGTGTGCCCCTTGTATTTTTACGTCGGAATCCAGTTTTATGACCCCGAAAAACTGGCGGGAATTTATCCAAACCTGTTGGATGAGCATCCGCTCAGGTTCCTTCATTGGAGGAGCCCCAAGTGAATTCGTGGAGACTCTCCTACGGACTTTATTTGGCGGTAAGCTGGTTCGTCGGCCTCCTCCCGCTCGACTGGATTGTGAGATTCGGTCGTGTGGTGGGGGGGGGCATTTGGTTGCTGGCTTGGTCTTACAGGCGTCTTGTCACCCGTAACCTCGATGTCGCTCTGGGAGGCGGGGTTTCAGAAGATCAGAAGCAAAAAATTGGGCGCGAAAGCTTTGCGAGGTTGATCAGTAACATTTTAGCGGGGGTGAAGCTGGGGCAAATGGATTTCGATTCGTTGTCCAAGCGAGTCACGGTGGAAGGGGAGTCGCACCTCAAGGAGGCTTTGAAAAACGGACGGGGCATCGTCATGGTGCTGAGCCACTTGGGGAACTGGGAGTTGCTGGCGCAGATCGTTCCAAAAATCCTTGGGTGTCCTTGCGGAACTGTTTACCAAACACTTCGCAATCCGCTCATCGATAAGGCAATGCGGATGCAGAGGGCTCGTCGCGGTTTGGCTCTGTTCGCCCGCAGGGACGGTTTTTTTGGAGCGATAGAATTGCTGCGAAAGGGAGGGGCGGTGGGAGTCCTTGTGGACCAACATGCCGGGGACTCCGGGATCTGGGCGTCCCTGTTTGGCCGTCTTGCCTCTTGCTCGCCGTTAGCGGCGACCATGGCGTTGCGGGCGGACGCGGTGTTGCTTCCTGCGGCGATGTACACGGATGGTGTAGGTCGTTGGCGAATGGTGATCGGGTCGCCGGTGGCGCCTGTCAGTCGGGCCGTGGAGCAGGTGACTGGTCAGATCAACCGGATTTTGGAGGGGCAGATCCTGAGGGCGCCTGCAGATTGGCTTTGGGCGCACAATCGGTGGAAGACGCCGCGTCCCAAGTTTTTACTTTCGGGATCGAAGCGTGGTTGGTTCACCGAGGGGATGACGCAAAAGTTTCGTGTGGTGGTTCGCTCCACCAATTGGCTGGGCGACGCTGTGATGACGATTCCCGCGATCCGAGCGATGAAGCGGGCGCGGCCCGACCTGGAGTTGACGGTGCTTACGGCGGCCAAGCTCGAGGGGCTTTGGCGTAATGTTCCCGAGGTCGATCGCGTAGTTTGTATTTTGGACAAAAGCCCAATTTTGGGTACTGCGGCAGAGTTGAGAAAAGGGAAATACGATGCGGCTGTGGTGTTTCCGAATTCGTTGAGGAGCGCACTGGAGGTCTGGTTGGCGCGGATTCCAAGAAGAGTCGGGTACGCGGGACATGCCCGTTCATGGCTGCTCAACCAAGTGTTGGAGCGGGAAAGTCCGCGCCCGGGAAAGCCGCAGCACCAGTCCTACGATTATTTACGTTTGGCTGAATTTGTGGGCGCGCCTTCTGTTCCCGAGCACGAATGGGTCTCCTCGGGGAGAGGGAAGGCCTCTGTTCGGAAGCGTGGTGAACTACATATTGGGGTGTGTCCCGGTGCGGAATACGGTGGTGCAAAGCGTTGGTTTCCTGAACGTTTTGCCGAGGTTATGCGGGAGGTGGCCACCTCTTTTCCTGCTCAGTGGCACCTGTTTGGCGTTTCGAAGGATTTGCCGATTTGCGAAAAAATTGAGCACCTCTTTGGTGGGAAAGCGGTCAATAATTGGGCGGGACGCACCTCCCTTGTCGAGCTGATCGACCGCCTCTCCCGTTGTGACGTGCTCCTGACCAATGACACGGGAACGATGCACTTGGCGGCCCAGCTCGGCGTTCCGGTGGTTGCCATCTTCGGTTCGACTGACCCTGATTTGACGGGTCCCTTGGGGAATCAACATCGCGTCATCCGTCACCGGGTTCCCTGTGGGCCCTGCTTTCTGAGAGAGTGCCCTATTGATTTCACCTGTATGCGTCAGGTTTCTTCGCAGGAGGTGGTTGCAGCAATAAAGAGCGTCCTCCTCGACCTGCATGAGCATGAAAAAGGTTCCGCCGAAGGGGGGGCTTGTTCTAGCATTACGCTCCCCTAACCTACCCATCCCTATGGCGACTCACCTCCCGCACCGATCCAATGCGGATCTCATCGAGGCTCACTACGAACTTTGGAGGAAAGACCCAGCATGCGTTGACCCCGCTTGGTCGGCGTTTTTTGAGGGGTTTGAGCTGGGGAGCGTCGTCCAAAGGCCCGTATCTTCGGCCCCCTCAGGGGGCGGCGTCGACGGGGATGGAATTTGGCAGAGCAAAGTGGATCGGCTCGTCCAGTCCTATTGGGCGCTGGGGCACACCAAAGCCCACCTCAATCCTCTGGCTCCCGCAGCACCCGAGGCCCCTCTCCTCACGGTTCAAGCGCTCGGTTTTGACCCCAACGACCTGGCTCGGCCTTGCAGTACCCCGTTGTTCGGAAATGGCAAGGTTCAGAAGCTCAAAGATTTGATTGATTCTCTCGAGTCGCTTTACTGTCGGAGAATCGGGGTTGAGTTTTCTCACATCCAGAACCCGAAGGTCCGGGAGTGGGTACGAGAAAAATATGAGCAGGCCACCGCTGATATCAGGCCCCCCGCTGAAACTGAGAAGCGAATGCTCCGCCAAATTCTCTCCGTGGAAAGTTTTGAACGGTTTCTTCACACCCGGTTCGTCGGGCAGAAGCGGTTCTCGATCGAGGGCGGCGAGGCTCTCATCGTCGGACTCTACGGAGTTTTGGAGAAATGCCCAAACCACGGTGTCGAGGAAATCGTCATGGGGATGGCCCACCGGGGACGACTCAGTGTCATTAATGATTTTCTTCAGAAGCCGGTATCGGTGATGTTCGCACAGTTTTCTGAGAATTACATGCCCGACACCGTCGCCGGAGACGGTGACGTGAAGTACCATTTGGGTTACCGGACCAAGCGGGAGTTGCCCGGTGGCCATCAGGTCTCAGTGCGTCTGGCGTCAAACCCCAGCCACTTGGAGGCGGTGAATTCCGTGGTGGAGGGGATGGCGAGAGCTCGCCAACATGTTCGGGGGGATAGCGAAACACGCTCGAAGGTCGTTCCTATTCTGATCCACGGGGACGCAGCCTTCGCGGGGCAGGGTGTGGTAGCCGAGACGCTCAACATGTCTCAGCTGGAAGGTTATCGTACGGGTGGAACCCTCCATTTCATTGTGAATAACCAAATCGGTTTCACAACGCTTCCAGCAGATGCACGCTCCTCGCGCTACTGCACTGACGTTGCAAAGATGATCGATGCGCCCGTGTTTCACGTGAATGGAGATGATCCCGCTTCGGTCAGGCTTTGCGCGGAGTTGGCTCTCGAGTACCGCCAGACTTTCAAAAGCGATGTGGTTCTGGACATCGTGTGCTACCGACGTCACGGCCACAACGAAGGGGACGAGCCGCTGTACACGCAGCCGGTGATGTACCGCGAAATCAGCGCTCATCCGAGCTTGGGAACCCTGTACCGTCAGAATCTGCTCCAGGCTGGCGTTCTTTCACATGAAGAAGCTGCGGCCTTGGATCGCGAATTTGAGGCAAGGTACGAGTCTGCCTTCGCTGAGGTGAAGGCCGCAGAGCAAAATAAGGAGCTGAATCGATTCTCCCATTCCAACGTCGTTTTTCAGCCCCCGTTTTCTTTCGATCCGGTCCAGACCTCCATTTCCAAGGACGTTCTCGATAAGGTTTGCAGGGCATTAACCACCCTGCCCGAGGGATTTCAAATGCTGCCCCGTCTGAAGAAGTTTTTCCTCGATAAGCGAGCTCAAGTTTGGGCTGAGGGAGGCCCATTTGACTGGGCGTTTGGTGAGGCACTCGCTTTCGGGTCCCTTGTGCTGGAGGGAACGCCCGTTCGTCTGTCGGGGCAGGATTGTCGTCGGGGAACGTTTTCTCACCGTCACGCAGTGCTGTATGATGAGCGTACGAGAGATCGATATGTCCCCCTGCAGCATGTGGAAGCGGGCCAGGCGAGGTTCAATGTCTACAATTCACTGCTGAGCGAGGCCGCGGTTTTGGGTTTCGATTATGGATACACTCTCCATTTTCCCGAGATATTGTGCCTGTGGGAGGCTCAGTTTGGAGACTTCAGCAATGGTGCGCAGATCATCATCGATCAATTTATTGCTGCCGGGGAATCGAAGTGGCAGCGCCCAAGCGGCTTGGTAATGCTTCTCCCTCATGGCTACGAGGGGCAGGGGCCGGAACACTCCAGCGCACGTCTTGAGCGCTTTTTGCAGTTGTGCGCCGAGGGGAATATGCAGGTGTGTAACTTCACGACACCGGCCCAGTATTTCCATGCGTTGCGTCGACAGATGAAGCGGCCCTTCCGCAAGCCCCTCATCGTGATGACGCCCAAAAGTCTTTTGAGATCTCCCGATTGTGTCTCCAAAGAGGAGGATTTCACCAATGGCGCTTTCGAGGAGATTTTACCAGGTCCGCTGCTGGCTGGAGCGGATAAGGTATCGCGCGTTATCCTCTGCTCAGGGAAGGTTTATTATGACCTCTTGAAGCATCGGGACGCCGCCGGAATAACCGATGTTGCGATCGTTCGAATCGAGCAAATTTACCCTCTGCACCGCGAAAAACTGGCTGGAATTCTCAAAAAGTACCGTAAAGCAAAAACATTTGTGTGGTGCCAGGAGGAGTCGGAGAACATGGGCGCGTGGACATTCCTCCGGTGGGATCTAGAAAAGATCGTCGGGAAGCCGCTGTTGTACGCGGGCCGCGATGCCAGCTCGAGCCCGGCGGTCGGTGCGCTTTCGATGCACAAGTTGGAACAGCAGAAGCTCGTTGAAGACGCATTCATCGTTTCTTAAACAGTCTGCCTGCAGCTCATCTCCTGATCTGTGACTCACAACCTCTCCCCTATACCCTTTCCATGAGCTACCAAGTTAAAATCCCAACCGTCGGTGAATCGATCAGCAGCGGCCAGCTTTCTGTTTGGCACAAAGCCGACGGGGAAAATGTGGTGGTCGGGGACACGCTGTTGACTTTGGACACCGATAAGGTCTCAACCGATTTGACGGCGGAGGTGTCCGGTTTGCTGCGCATCAAGGTTCAAGCGGGCGAGGAGGTGAAGATTGGCCAGGTCGTCGCGGAGATTGAGGTTGCCGATGCCTCGCAGGCAGCGAGTGTGTCTTCGGTTGCACCGAGCATCGAGGAGCCGAGACCGGTTGTGCCGAGTGCTGCTCCTGCTGAAGCGCCACGTGCTGACTCTAAGAGTCAGGAGACGCAGATCGTGGAGAAGCTTTCGCCGTCTTCTCTGCGTGAGGCGGTTGCGTCGGCCAATCATTCGCTTGGTGTTTTGAATCTACCGGAGTCCTCTCCGGTGGTACTCTCCGAGGGGAGGGTGACCAGAAAGAAGATGACGCCCCTTCGGCGTAAAATCGCCTCGCAGTTGGTGATGGCTCAGCATCAGGCGGCCATCCTTTCAACGTTCAACGAGTGCGATCTGAGCGCCGTCATGAAGCTGCGGTCTGAAATGCAGGAAGCCTTCACCAAGGAATTTGGCGTGAAGCTCGGGTTCATGAGTTTTTTTATCAAGGCCGTCGTGAGCGCATTGCAGGCCACTCCGTCGATCAACGCGCGTATCGACGGAGATGATTTGATTCAGAATCATTACTTTGACATCGGGGTTGCGGTTGGGACGGAGAAGGGATTGATGGTTCCGGTGGTTCGCGATGCGGATCAAAAAACCTTTGCGCAGTTGGAGAAAGAGCTTGCGGAATACGCGATCAAGGCGCGCGAGGGAAAAATCCAAATCAAAGACCTGCAAGGCGGGGTCTTCACGATCTCGAACGGAGGCGTTTACGGATCGCTTCTGTCCACGCCTATTTTGAATCCTCCCCAAAGTGGCATTTTGGGAATGCACAAGATTCAAGAGAGGCCGGTGGCTGTCAAAGGACAGGTGGTCGTGCGGCCGATGATGTACCTTGCCCTCTCTTACGATCATCGAGTTGTCGACGGCAAGGAGGCCGTCACGTTCCTAGTCCGCGTCAAGGATTGCCTTGAAAACCCTGTTCGACTGATGCTTGGCCTCTGATAGCGCTTGGCGTCAAGGTGAATTGCGGGTAACGTTGCAGCAGGTCCTTTTGCTGCCAGATTCAGCTTGGACCTTTCCCCCCCAGGATATGAAAGTCGGATTTATTTTACAGAAGCGTGATCTCTCCGCGCTCGCCAAGGCAGTTGCTCTCGTTGCCACCGGCCTAATTCTTGGTCATGCGTGGGCAAAACGAGTTCAGGACAAGTATCTGCATACGGCCGCCCCGGAGTTTTGTGATGCTAAACTTCATGGCATCGCTCTGATCCGAGAAGCCTTCTCGAGGCCCGACACGTTAGTAATGTTCGGCAGCTCTGAACTGATCCCGGATGTTCCCATGAAAGGGGTGGACTTCTTCTCGACTTTGCCGACGGGTTTTTCCGTTTTCCCGGTCGGAAAAGCGGGGACGACCGCGTTGTCTGTCCTCCAGAAGTTGGGGGGCGCTGGATCCGCTTTGAGTGGCAAGAAGGTCGTGATCTCCTTGTCTCCCAGTTTCTTCCAGTCTGAGTCGGTGGATCCAAAATACTTCGAGGGAAATTCCTCCAAGTTGCAGGCCAAGGAGTTCCTTTGGAGTGATCAGTTCAGCGACTCACTCAAACAGGCGGCAGCGAAACAAATGTTGCGTTATCCGAAGGCTTACGAGGGAGATTGGTTGTTGGGATTTACCTTGCGCCGAGTGGCCTCTGGTTCTTGGTTGGATCGTGCAGCTCTGGCTCTTATTGAGCCATACGCATGGATTGACAGGAGCGTAGGTCGAATGCAGGACCACGCGGAAGCCACTGTCGCGCTTTTGGAGGCGGCTGAACCCACCGAGAAGCAACGTGGCGTAAAAAATGGACCGAGTTCCGTGAACTGGGACGAGTTGTTGCTGGCGGCGGAGCAGAATTCGAGGGCGTTAGCTAAGCGCGCGAAGAAGAATCATTTGAAGCCAACCTTGAATGTGGGTGAAAAGGATGCGGCCTTCGTCGGCAACCTGAAGAAGGCTCAAGAGTGGACCGATTTTGAGCTGGTTCTGAGATTACTCCGCGAAGCGGGGGCGCATCCTCTGGTCATTTCGATGCCTGTGCATGCTGATGTGCTGGAGTCCCAAGGCGTTTCCAAGAGGGGTTGGGTTGAATACGGGCGTCAGTTGCGACTTCTTACCGGTATCTACGATACTCCTCTTGTGTATTTGGAAGATCACGAACGCGACTCAATCTTCTTCGTGGACCATGCAGACCACATCGGCTCGAAAGGCTGGTGGTACTACAACAAGGCCATGGATGACTTTTACCATAACCGTTTGAGGGCGTCGCCGATGGCATCCCAGGTTTTGCGTTGAGTCGAGGGGGCGCATTTATGAACAACCAAATTCTTGATATTTTGGCGGCGGTTGCTGAGACGGATGAAGTGCGCAATCGGCCGGACCTACGCCTCTACGACGATCAGGTTTTGGATTCGATGAAAACGGTGGAGCTCATTGTGGCTGTCGGACGCGAGTTGGGTGTTGAAATCTCGCCCGCTGAATTTGAGCGCGAGGCATGGGCAACTCCCGCGCTTTTTGTTTCGGATATCGAAAGACGGATGGCGTCGTGAAGGTTGTCGGCATGGAGGTTTGGAGCGCGCGGCATCCCCGTTTGATGTCCGCATTGAGGGTTTTTTATTACCTTCTGATCATCGTCGCGTTGATCTTGATGTACGGACGTGGAGACTTTTCAACTCCCCCATTCGTTTATCAGGAGTTTTAGTGTCTCTTCGGATGCTTTATAGAGAAGTTTCCGAGTCTGATAAGGTTCCGTCAATCAGTTCGGGCTGAAGTCGACAAAGCTCAGTGACTCGCCCAATTTTTTAGCATTATGATGAGTGAAGCCCACCTGTTGGATAAGATTGATGCATGGGCACGAATTTGTCCTGATCGGGTTGCTCATAGAAGCGGTTCTTGTGAGATGACTTGGCGACAACTGGTGGACGCCTCAAATCGTTTGGCGCTCTGGATCGAAGGGGAGTCCGGGGCGGATCCGGGCCCTGTGGCAGTGCATGGTCACAAGGAGCCTGAGATGTTGGTGTCATTTTTGGCTGCGGTGAAGTGTGGGCGTCCTTACGTGCCGATGGACGTTTCAATTCCACCGCAAAGGGTTACGAAGATTGTGGAAGGCTCAGGCGCGAGTCTTGTGTTGACTCCTCAAAAGGTGAGGAATCTGTTGGAGAAACTTCCGGATTCACGTGGGAAGTGCACCTCGCGGCGAGTCGAAGGGAACGATCCTTTTTACATTCTGTTTACATCAGGCAGTACCGGCGATCCGAAGGGCGTTGTCATCACCCTGGCGAACCTCACGGCGTTTGTGAATTGGTTGGGGAACGAGCAGGCTTTTGAGGCGCAGCAAGAGGTCTTTTTGAACCAAGCACCGTTTTCCTTCGACCTATCGGTGATGGATTTATTTGGGAGCCTCGTCCACGGCGGAACACTTGTGAGTGTGACAAAAGAGGAGTTGTCGAACCTCAAGCTGTTGTATGAGAGACTGGCTACCTCGGAGGTAACGACGTGGGTTTCGACTCCCTCCTTTGCTCAAATGTGCCTTGTGGAAAAAGGCTTTCACTCAGGGATGCTGACGAATCTGAAAAGGTTCCTTTTTTGTGGCGAGACACTGGCCCCCGAGACAGCGGCGCAGTTACTGGAACGCTTTGAGCGCACTGAGGTTTGGAATACCTACGGGCCGACCGAGGCCACTGTGGCAACCACCTCTGTCCAGGTGGATGCGACGCTGCTGGGGCGCTTCTCACCGTTGCCCGTGGGGTACGCGATGCCCGGGACGCGGATACTGATTTTGGACGAGGCGGGTGAGGAGGTGGCTGAGGGCGAGCGGGGGGAAATAGTGATATCCGGGCCGAATGTGAGTCCTGGATACCTTCAGAAACCAGAATTGACTCAGCGGGTATTCGGAGAGCGGGACGGCATGCGCTCATACCGGACGGGAGACTGGGGAAGGATGAGGGAAGGGTTAGTGTTTTTCGAGGGCAGGATGGACGGTCAGGTGAAGTTGAATGGCTACCGGATCGAGCTCGGGGATTTGGAGTCCAATTTACGGACTTTGGATCATGTTGCTGATGCCGTGGTATTGCCGGTTCAAAAAAACGGAAGAACAGAAGCTTTGGCAGCTTTTGTGGTGCTCGCCGGGCCCCGTGAGGGAACCGATTTTGAGACCTCCTCTTTGCTGAAAAAGCGTCTGGGGGAGAGACTTCCATCCTACATGCTACCGAGGAAGTTTTACTTTATGGAGGCTTTTCCGATGACTGCAAATGGCAAGGCTGACCGGCGGAAACTCGCTGAGTTATTGGGCTGACCGGCGTTTTTTTAGGCGGCCATGGTTCCCTTTGCTGATTTTACGTACTTTGGCCTGCTGACTTATGTTTTAGTGCCATTTCTGATAGCTGGTCTTTGGGGATGCCTAAACAAGTGGTGGGTGTTGGGGACCGCGGCTGTCATGCTGCTCATTCAGGCCAGCGGCGTTGTATCCATCAGGCCTGATTTTCAAGTCAGCGAGCTTTTGCTTTTGACAAGCTACTCGGTATTTCAAGCGTTGCTTGCGTGGGGGCTTTTACGCTGGAAAAGCGAGCGGCTTTTTTACCTCACCTTGGCTCTTTCCCTCTTGCCACTGGTGGCATCCAAGCTGGTTCCGATTTTTTTCTCCCACACCGTATTCGGGTTCATGGGAATCTCTTATCTTACCTTCCGGTCTTTGGATGTTCTCCTTTCTGTTCGCGATGGAGTGATCAAGCAGTTGTCTCCGGCTCAGTATTTCAGTTTCCTTCTTTTCTTCCCGACGCTTTCGTCTGGTCCTGTGGATAGGTATCGGCGTTTTGGACAGGACTGGGATAAGCGCCGTAGCAGAGAGGAGTTTCTGGACGATTTTGATGTAGCGATCAGCCGAGTGGCCCGTGGTTTTTTGTACAAGTTTATTATCGCTGCTCTGATTAAGACCTATTGGATGGACGCGGTGAGCACCGGAAGGGGAGCGTTCACGCTCTGGTCTTACATGTACGCTTACACATTTTACCTATTCTTTGACTTTGCGGGATACAGTTCCTTTGCGGTGGGAGTGGGGCGAGTGTTGGGGATTCGTGTCCCGGAAAATTTTGATAAGCCATTTTTATCAAAAAATATCCGAGATTTTTGGAGCCGTTGGCACATCTCGCTCTCTTTTTGGTTTAGGGACCATATCTATATGCGTTTCCTATTGGCGGCTTCCAAAGGTAAGTGGTTTCAGGGGAAAAATACGGCATCCACCTTGGGCTCGTTTATCACGTTTGGTCTAATGGGGGTTTGGCACGGATTGTCCCTCCATTATATTCTCTACGGGCTTTATCATGCGGCATTGCTCAGTGCCTATGATTGGTTCTCCCGCTGGAACAAGACTCGCCAGATTTGGGGTTCGGGGCGCTGGCAATGGGCGGTTGATGTAGCGCTCACCTTTCACGCTTTTTCTTTCGGTCTTCTGTTGTTTTCGGGACGGATGACTCCGCCTTCGCCCCCGAAGGAAGATTTCCAAGTCGAGAAGATAGATTCCCGGGAAATCGTAGGTTTTTTATGGAATCGGAATGCTCAATCCGCTGAGCACACGTTAGATCTTGTCATTGACGATGCTTATATTGAGCGCACAAATGCGAGTCTGTACCGCGAAGATTTGCGTGACCGGGGCTACGGAAGCGGGCGTCACGGTTTTCGCTTAACGATGCCGTGGTGGATTCGAGACGGAAGGCCGCACACGGTGGAAATCCGTGATGGTAAAACAGCGCTCCCTCTCAAGGGTTTTCCCCAAAACGTCGAGTTTGAAAGGGATGAGGAGGAGATCCAGCGAGAGGAGGCTAAGTTGCGGAAGCTTCAGGAGGGAGAGGCTCTGAAGCAGCAGGAGAGTCAGACTGGGGTGCCGTCCCCGAGGTAGTGTCTCTTCTTGTGGAAACGGAACCAGTTGTGGAGCGTTTTACGAAGTTTCTCCACCGTTGGCATCGGCTGGCAGTGAACCATGGTTCCCTGGGTTAAGGAAGAGAGGATGGCCGGTGTGGAAAGCTTACGGGCTGGGAAAATGGTGTAGGAGCAACCGACGGCGGCGTGATGGTGCGCGTCGCTCCCTGCCGTTTGGGGCAGGGCTTTATGAAGGGCGTATTGGAGCGCACTTTGATTATGGCGTTGAAGAGTCGTGGCGGCGTTGAAGACCTCCAATCCATCCATCGGCAACCGGTCGAGCACCCGTTCGCGGATTCCTGAGCGCATTCGGTCATAAGGGTGCGCTGGAATCGCCACCCCACCCAGGGAATGAACCATGTCGACGATTTCGTGGGCTGGAGTGCCCTCCAACCCATTGGGGAGCCAGACACCGAGGCAGAGCAGGTGGCCTTCGGCCGTCGAAACCTCGACTCCCGGAATGACCAGGAAACCGTCTACAGGATGGCCGTCTTCTCTCAAGAGTCCCTTGTCACGGAGGTAGCGGCAACCATCGGAGGTGTTGTGGTCTGTGAGGGCGATGCCGTCGAGTCCTCTGTTTTTTGCGGAGGCAATGAGGGCCTCGGGGCTGCTCACCCCATCTCCGGAAAAAAAGGAGTGAACGTGAGGGTCAATTCGGAATCCCATCGATGCACAGTGGTTGAGATCGACGTGTGCGGAAAGGCTGGAAACGCGGAGCGGTTCTCCTGCATCCCGCTTTTTTGGGGTTTTTGAGTTTATCGGGGCCTCGACGGAGAAAGTGGTGGAAGGTGAGTTTCTTTCCCGCTCGCCGTTGCCCCTGACGTGGGCCTCTGCTACACCTCGCCGCACTTTGCCCATGCCTCGCGATAACTCTATCCACAAAATTCTCCTGATCGGTTCCGGCCCCATCATTATCGGGCAAGGCTGTGAATTTGATTACTCTGGTGTCCAAGCTTGCAAGGCCCTGAAGGAGGAGGGCTACGAGGTCGTCTTGGTGAACTCCAATCCCGCCACCATCATGACGGATCCAGAGTTTGCGCATCGGACCTACATCGAGCCTATCACTCCGGAGGTGGTGGAGCGCATCATTGAGCAGGAAAAGCCTGATGCGCTCCTGCCCACTTTAGGAGGCCAGACAGCGCTTAACTGTGCGATGGCGCTGGTGAAAAGCGGCGTTCTGGAAAAGCACGGCGTCCGAATGATCGGGGCGAAGGCGGAGGCGATTCACAAAGGGGAGGATCGTCAGGCGTTCAAGGATGCGATGATCAAGATTGGTCTGGAGGTTGCTCGATCCGGAACAGCACACACGCTGGAGGAGGCCCGTGCTGCGGCGGCAGAGATTGGCACTTATCCTCTGATCATTCGGCCGGCTTTTACTCTGGGCGGCATGGGCGGGGGCATCGCCTATAACCGCGAGGAATTTGAGGAAATTGTGTCGCGTGGTTTGGACCTGTCCCCGGTGAGCGAGGTGCTGATTGAGGAGAGCTTGCTGGGCTGGAAGGAGTTTGAAATGGAGGTCATGCGGGACCACGCGGACAATTGCGTGATTGTTTGCTCAATTGAGAATCTGGATCCCATGGGGGTTCATACGGGGGACTCAATCACGGTCGCTCCCGCACAGACTCTTACGGACAAGGAGTACCAGATGATGCGGGACGCCTCATTTGCGGTTATTCGGGAGATCGGGGTGGAGACTGGGGGCTCAAACATTCAGTTCTGCCTCCATCCCGATACGGGGCGGATGATTGTGATCGAGATGAATCCGCGTGTGTCGCGTTCTTCCGCTTTGGCCTCGAAGGCCACCGGATTCCCGATTGCCAAAATCGCGGCGAAGTTGGCGGTGGGGTACACGTTGGACGAGGTGCGCAACGACATTACGCGGGAGACGCCTGCCAGCTTCGAGCCCTCGATTGATTACGTGGTGGTTAAGACGCCCCGATTCACGTTTGAAAAGTTTCCACAGGCGGACACAACGCTGACGACTCAGATGAAGAGTGTGGGGGAGGCAATGGCGATTGGGCGGACCTTTAAGGAGGCGATGCAAAAGGCGCTCCGGAGTCTGGAGATCAAGAGGTTTGGGTTATTGGGGGACGGAGCCGATTGGTCAGTCGATTCTGAGACCTTGAGGCGGCGGCTCACGATTCCGAATGCGGAAAGGATTTTCTTTGTGGGCCAGGCTTTTGCGTCCGGGATGAGCGTGGAGGAGGTGTGGGCTTTGACTAAGATTGACCGTTGGTTCTTGGAGCATCTTCTCCAGATCGTGAGAGAGAGGGGCGCGCTGGTGGGCGCGTTGGAATCTGGAGATTCCCTGCGCAGGGCGAAGCGCTTGGGTTTTTCCGATCGCCAGATCGCAGTAGCCTCGGGGCGTAGCGAACTGGAAGTCCGCTCTGCGCGCCGATCAGCGGGTGTGTTGCCCGCCTACCGATTGGTCGATACGTGTGCGGCCGAGTTCGAGGCTTACACGCCGTACTACTATTCCGGCTACGGCGAGGAGAACGAGGCGCGTCAGACCGAGAAGCGGAAGGTGGTGATCCTTGGTGGTGGGCCAAATCGCATCGGTCAGGGCATCGAATTTGACTACTGCTGTGTGCATGCATCGTTTGCCCTGAGGGAGTTGGGATTTGAAACCATCATGGTGAACTCAAACCCTGAGACGGTTTCGACGGACTACGACACCAGCGACAAGCTGTATTTTGAGCCTCTCACGCTGGAGGACACCCTCAACGTGTGTGAGCAGGAGAAGCCGTGGGGCGTGATCGTCCAATTCGGTGGGCAAACACCACTCAATCTTGCCAACGGGCTTGCGGAAGCCGGTGTTCCGATTATCGGCACCTCTCCCAGGAGCATTGAAATGGCGGAGGATCGCAAGCTGTTCTCCGCAATGCTCGACAAGCTGGGTATCCTGCAAACGCCCGGAGGAACGGCAACCAATGAGGACGAGGCGGTGTCAGTGGCGACCCGCGTGGGTTATCCGGTACTGGTCCGTCCGTCATTCGTGCTGGGCGGGCGGGCGATGGAACTGGTGCACAATGAAGCGGACCTCCGCAGGTACATTCGTACAGCGGTCGAGGCCAGTCCGGAGCGGCCTGTTCTCGTTGATCGTTTCCTCGAGGATGCGACAGAGGTAGACGTGGATTGTATCTCCGACGGGCAAACCGTGGTGATTGGTGCGATCATGGAGCACATTGAGGAAGCGGGAATCCACTCTGGGGACAGCGCCTGTGTGATTCCTCCTTTCAGTCTGAGCGAGAAGGTGAAGTCGGAAATTACGAGTGCGACCAAAAAGATGGCTCTCGAGTTGAAGGTGTGTGGGTTGATGAACGTCCAGTTCGCAGTGAAAGACGAGTTGGTGTACGTTTTGGAGGTCAACCCGCGGGCATCCCGCACGGTCCCTTTCGTGTCCAAGGCCATTGGGGTGCCTTTGGCAAAGCTAGCGGCGAAGGTGATGGCTGGAAAAACACTCGCCGAACTTGGTTTCACCAAAGAGGTCACCCCCTCGCATTTTTCGGTGAAGGAGGCGGTGTTCCCCTTCATTAAATTCCCGGGAGTGGACATCGTGCTGGGTCCGGAAATGCGCAGCACGGGGGAGGTCATGGGAATCGATCGCGTTGCGGGGCTGGCCTACGCAAAAGCTCAGATGGCGGCGCAGCCTCCCTTGCCGCGTGCTGGCAATGTGTTTATCTCCGTGCCGGATAGGGACAAAGAGCGAGCAGTGGAGATTGGGCGAGGGTTTGCGGAGTTGGGTTTCACACTTTTCGCTACCGGAGGAACGAGTGCTGCACTCAAAAAGTCGGGGGTCCCCGTCAGCAGCCTCTTTAAGATTGGCGAAGGACGCCCGAATGCGTTGGACATGGTGAAAAACGGGGAATTGGCCCTGATTATCAACACGCCCTCGGGGAAAATTGCGCGTCAGGACGAGGTGAAAATTCGATCGACGGCGAATAGCGCGCGGATTCCGGTTATGACGACGCTGCGCGCGGCGCGAGCCAGTTTGGAGGGCATTCGTGCTTTGAAGGAGCACGGACTGAAGGTTCGTCCGCTGCAGGAGTACCACCAGATTTGAGCCCGTGGGGGCGTCGGCTTAGTGGTCCCGAACGCGTTGTCGGATTTTTTCCTAAGTAAATTCCCTCTCGCGGATAGAGCTTAGTGTTCTGGGGGGAACAGAGGGGTCGTCGGTTGAGCATCGCTCGCCGGCGGCCCCTTCTCTACGTATTAGCCCCGCGTCCTTCACCCTCCCGACTGGGGATTCGGCGTGCCCCCGGAAAAATCCGAGCTGATTTTGGGGGCTTTTTGACGCCGCTCTTGTGCCTCCAGTGGGGCCGGTCGAGAATCGAGGGATGTCCGAACCCGGCACAGATGCTCCCATTCGCATCCCGCGAGAGAAACCGGATTTTCGTCCCAAACTAAGAGAGCTCCCTCACAAACCGGGGGTCTACCTGATGCGGGACCGCTTTGGGCGAGTGATTTATGTGGGCAAGGCCAAGGATCTAAAGCGTCGAGTCTCCCACTATTTTATGCCGTCGAGGCGGATGACGGCGGACATTAAAACGCGTGCGTTAATTGAAAGTATCTGGGACTTGGAGTGGCACACGGTACTCACTGAGCCAGAGGCGCTTTTGCTGGAGGGGCGGCTGATCAAGGAGTACCGGCCGCGTTACAACGTATCCTTCCGGGATGATAAGGGTTTTTTGATGGTGAAGGTGAATCTGAGGGAGGAATGGCCTCGATTTCGGTACACTCGTCAGCGGGCCGATGATGGGGCTCGTTATTTTGGACCCTTCGTACACTCCTCAGCCCTGCGGCAGACAATGGCGTTCTTGAGGAAAAAGTTTGGCGTTTTGACCTTTGGTCGGGGCAATCCCACTGATCGGGAACTCAAAAGTGCGACTTATCAGGTGGCGTTTAAGTTGGCGGGGTTGTCTGCAGCCCGGTATCGGGAGCGAGTGGAGAAGGCTTGTGAGTTCTTGGATGGGCGCGGGAAGGAGATGCTGGCGGAGTTGGAGTTAGAGATGCATGCCGCTGCAAAAAAACTCGATTTTGAGCGGGCGGCTGAAATTCGGAACATGCTCCAGGATTTGCGGACTACCACGGCTCCGATCCGAAAGTTTACGAGGCATTCGCTCCCGAGCACGGTGAATCCCGACAACGACATGGCTGAATTGCAGGAGGCCCTGGGGTTGGATCGTCCTCCGCGTCACATGGAGTGCTTCGATATTTCAAACATTTCCTCCACCTACATTGTGGCGTCCATGGTCTGCTTCCGGGAAGGTGTGGCGGACAAAAAAAGCTATCGGCGCTACCGGATCACTTCGGTGGAGGGGCAGAACGATTTTGCGAGTATGGCGGAAGTGGTGCGCCGTCGATACTCTGCAGTATTGCGTGAGGGAGCGGCTCGAGTCGCGGAGCCCCCTCCCGAGGCGGTTTCGGAAGATGGTTGGGTTGACTGGACGCAAACGCAGGAATCGCAGGAGTGCTCTGCGAGGCGTCACCGGGAGGGGTTGCCGGACTTGATCATTGTCGACGGAGGCAAAGGACAGCTATCCGCCGCCTGCGCGGAGTTGCAGCGTCTGCAATTGTACGATGTTCCGATTGTGGGGCTGGCGAAACAGTTTGAGGAAATTTTCTGTCCGGGAGAGTCCCAGCCCATCGTGCTGCCGCGAAACAGCGGAGGACTGCGTCTTCTTCAGCGGATTCGCGATGAGGCGCACCGTTTTGCTAACGGGTACCATCAGCTACTCCTGAGGCAGCGGGTTTCTGAGAGCATCTTAGACGACTGCCCCGGGATATCCTCTTCGCGGAAACAGCATCTGCTGAGGAGATTCGGTTCAGTGGCGAGACTGCGCAGAGCCTCTGTTGAGGAAGTGGCCTCCGTCGAGGGGATCAGTGCCCGTCTTGCAGAGGAGGTTCTGAGGTTTCTGCGATCCCACCAATGAGAGGGGGCCTGCGACGTGCGGGGGGCGGGCGAAATCGGTGAAATGGACTGAAATTTTGAGAAAAACCCTTGTCTTCACTCCGTGGGTGCGGCACCATCCCGCCCCCTTTGTAACCAA
>JBANFR010000064.1:0-19608 GCA_037975925.1 Verrucomicrobiota bacterium | reverse complement strand
TGAGCGGCGAAGGGTGAGCGCGCGACTGGCTTACTGGTGCAGAAATTTCACGACGGCCTCGGTGCGGGAGCTGACGTGGAGTTTGGCGTAGATGTTCCGGACGTACTCGCGAACGGTCTCAAAGCTGAGGCCGAGTTTGTCGGCGATTTCTTTGTAGAGGAAACCCTCGGCGAGGAGTTCGAGGGTTTCGCGTTCCCGGCGGGTGAGGGTGGCGACTTCGGCGGCGATGGTGCCGATTTGTTGGAAGTATTCGGCCACTTTGCCGGCCATCTGTCGGGTGAGGGGGACGCCTCCGAGGCGGGCTTCCTGGATGGATTCGACGAGTTTTTCTGCGGCGGTGCGTTTGAGGAGGTAACCGTTGGCACCGGCCTTGAGGGAGTTGAAGAGGAAGGGGCCCTCGTCGTACACGGTGAGCATCAAGACGGGCATGGAGGGGAGTTGGGCCTTGAGCTGGCGCACACAATCAATGCCCGACATGCGTGGAAGGCCAATGTCCATGAGGACGATGTCCGGGAGGATTTTGGGGATTTGGGTGAGGGCGGTCTCGGCGTCGCGGCAGGCGCAGACGACCTCGAATCCGGGGTGGGCGGTGAGCAATTCGGTGAGGCTTTCGCGGAGGCGCGAGCTGTCTTCGACGATGGCGACGCGGACGTTGGGGAGGGGCTGGGGAGTCATAGGGTCGGCGGCGGCGGGGTGGCGTGGGGAGGGAGAGCGATGGTGAGTTCGATGCGGCTTCCGGTGCCGGGTTGAGATTGGATTTGGAGGGTACCCCCGAGCCGCTCGGCGCGCTTTTGCATGTTCCCGAGTCCGTTCCCGGTTCCCTCGACTTCGGAGAAGAGAAAGCCCCGGCCATTGTCCTGGATACAGACCTGGAGGGTTTCTTCAGAGGGAAACCAAAGTTCGACGGACACTTCGGTGGCTTGGGAGTGTTTCAGGACGTTGTGCAGGGCTTCTTTGCAAATGAGGAAGAACTCGTGACGGATGTCGGCAAGAATCAGCAGGGAGGGCAGGACGGATGGCGCGACGAATTTGGGCCGGATGGGGCTGTTTTCAAACATTTCATCAACGCGTCGGCCGAGATACTCCACGAGACTTTGGAGCGAGTCGTTTTGGGGGCGGACGGCCCACACGATTTCATCGAGGGAGGCGACCATATCCCGGGCAGTGCGGACAATTTTTTGGCATTGCACGCGCACTTGGGCGGGCTGATCGGAGAGGCGTGTGGTCATTTCTCCGAGCCATCCGATTTGGGTGAGGCCGGCGCCAAGGTCATCGTGGATGTCCTGGGCGATGCGGTTGCGTTCGGCTTCGACTTTCTGGAGGAGCTCGATTTCGCGAACACGTCGTTTCCAGCGGCGCCGGGTGATGGTTCGCACGAGGGCGGCTAGCGTGCTCGCGCCGGCCAGCGAGGCGGCCCCAATCAGCCATGGTCTTTCCCAAAAATGGGGGGCCACGGTCAGTTCAATCGAGGCGTCGTCGTGTTCGTCTTCGTTCCATGTGCCCTCCGGGGGGCAGGCCTGCACCCGGAAACGGTAGGTGCCCGCAGGTAGGGCGTTGTACAGGGCTGAGCGCTGGGCGCCCGCTTCCACCCACGTCTTCTCCAGTCCCTCCATCCGGTAACGGAAAGAGACACGTTCCGGAGCGCGGAAATGAATGCCCGTGTAGCGGAATTCGTAGCGGTGTTTGCCGGGGGGGATGGCCAGCGAAGCGGAGCGAATGGGGTGCATTGGACTGCCCGCGCGCGGTTCACCGTCGATGCGGACCTCCTCCAGGAAGACGGGTGGTGGAGGGGACAGGCGTTCCATGAGTCCGGGGTCTACCACGGCGAGCCCCTTTTGGGTGAGGAACCAGAGCCGCCCATCGCGGGTTTTGCAGCCGACGGGTTGGGAACCGCCGACGCATTCGAGTGCGGGAAGGCCATCGGAGAGCCCGAAGGACAGGCAGTGGACTCGGGTGCGGAGGCCGTCGGCGAAGGCGTTGAGTTCCTGGAGGGAAACGCGAATCACCCCTTGGTTGGAACTGAGCCACAGGGAACCGCGACCGTCCTCCTGAATGTGGTGCACGCTGGAGTCGGGCAGTCCGTTTTGCCGACCGAAGGTCACAAAGCGGCCGTTTTTGTGCCGGGTCAGCCCGCCGCCCAGGGAGCCGATCCAGAGCGAGCCGTCTTTTTGAGGGAGAAGAGAGTGGATGGTTTCGCTGGGGAGCCCGTCGGTGCGGCGGAAGTGGCGTTCCTCACCGGGTTGCACGCAGAAGAGGCCGCGGTCTTGGGTGCCTACCCACAGGCGTCCAGCGGCGTCTTCGGCCATGCAGGTGACAGGGACGTAGCCTTGGGTGCCGAGTCGGGTGGAGGGCAGAATGCGGTCGCCGGAGATGCGCGCGATGCTCAGGGAGTATTGTTGGCCGACCCAAATCTCCTTCTGGGCATCTTCGAACAGGGCCTGGACTGGGCCGGACCCGGTTCCCACGGCAGGCAGCGTGGAGAAGGATTCGTCTTTTCCCAGGAGCACTTTTCCCGAGGCGGTACCGATCCAGAGGGTTCCCCGGTAGTCGGAGAGCAGGGAGGAGATGTGGGTGTGTTCGAGGCCCTGGTCGGGGCCAAACTGGGTGATTTGGGTGTCTTGGAGACGGTTGAGGCCGGCGTCGCGGGTGCCTATCCAGAGTTCGCCCTCTGGGCCTTCGGCGAGGGAAGTGACTGCGGAGGAAGAGAGGCCCTGTTCCACACCATAGGTTTGGAACAAGGTGCGGTGGAGACGGTTGAGGCCGCCGCCGCGAGTGCCGACCCACAAGTTTCCCTCGGTGTCCTCGCAGAGGGCCTGGATGTGATTGCTGCCAAGGCCTTCCCGGCGGGTGAACCCTTCCACGGTTCCATCGGGGGCGTAGCGGAAAAGTCCCTGTCCCGGGGTGCCGATCCAGAGCTGGCCCTGGCGGTCTTCATGGCAGCAGCTCACGGAGCGTCCCTCCCATGCGGGGGCGCCGCGTTCGGCGATCCATTGGCCCTGTTTCCAGAGCCGGACTCGGCCGCCCATGGCGATCCACCACCCTCCGTCTCTGGCGGGAGTCAGGAATTGGTACTGGCCGAAGGTGCCCTCCAGGACTGGGACGACCCGGTTGTCTTCGAGTTCAAAGAGGCCGAGTCGGGTACTGACCCAAATGCGGCCATCGGCAGGGGAGCGTCGCAGTTGAAAGGGGCCTCCTCCGTTTTGTTTCCACTGGGATGGGCCGGATTCGAACTGGTCTTTCCAGAAGCGCTGGAGGGTGCCTTCCGAGGAGAGGATCCAGAGGGCTCCCTGGTGGGTTTGGGTGAGGGCGGCAAAGGGGATCCGGGCGCCGGGCTCGGGCAAGGGGGTCCACGAGTCGAGCCGGCCCGATTGGAGGCGATGGAGGGAGCCTTCCTCTGAGCCGATCCAGAGGGCACCGGTGGGGTCGGCGAAGAGTTGCTGGATGTGGCTGGCGTTGAGCCTGGGGCTTTGGGTGCTTTGGAAAACTTCGAAACGCAGCCCATCAAAACGGGCGAGCCCACCGGGGGTGGCACACCACAGGAATCCGTCGGCGGTTTGAGCCAGCGCGTTGACGCTGTGGTGAGGCAGACCGTGTTCGACCTGCCAGGAGTGGACTTTGTAGCGGCCGGCAGGGTCGGCGTGAGCGGTGGAAAAGGCGCCCGGAGCCAGCAGCGGAAGCAGAACCAGGAGAAGGGTTCGGATCCGAATCCACCCTCGGGCGGGGCCTCGCCTGCATGCGACGGAGCCGGAGAGGGGGGCGGGAGGCATGAGACTGAGGGCAATTCGAAGGAACAGGCGGGGGAGTGCTTCCAGAGAAGGCATGACCCATGCCAGAGATGCCCTTTGGAACCAATCCCACAAACAGGGGGATGGTGTCTGGAGGGCGTCTTCCTTAGCTTGCGAACCGGGTTGGAAAACTTTTGGATCCCCCCCATGGCCCGGATTCTGACCGGCGCCGGGGCTTCTCTTCAAAAATTTCGAATACGCCATGCACACCATGTTTCGGACGGGCATCCGGAGGGTCTCCCGCCTGCTCAGGCTGTGGGCGATGGGGCTTTTTTTGGGCGGGGTTGGCGTGGACACCAAGGCGGCGGGTGCGGGCCTCTCCTTCAACCGGGACATCCGTCCGATCCTTTCCGACAAATGTTTTGGGTGTCACGGTCTGGATGCAAAGAGTCGGAAGGCGGAACTGCGCCTGGACGGGCCGGAGTGGGCTTACGGCAGGGGCAAAAGCGGAGAAATTGCCGTGGCCCCCGGCAATCCGGAGGGGAGTGCGCTCTGGCGGCGGGTGATTTCGGAGGATCCAGAGGAGGTGATGCCTCCGCCCAAATCCCACAAAAAGCTGACCTCCAAAGAGAAGGAAACGCTCGGGCGCTGGATTCGGGAGGGCGCGCCCTACCAACGGCACTGGGCCTTCGAAGCTCCGGTGAAGCCGGCGATTCCCCTCGTGTCCGGGGGGGGTGGCAATCCCATCGATGCATTTTGGAGCAGCGCCCTTGCCCAGGCGGGGCTGCGTCCGTCGCCGGAAGCGGAGAAAGGCACGCTTCTGCGGCGGGTGACGCTAGCCCTGACGGGGTTGCCGCCCACGGTGGCCGAGTTGGACGCGTTTTTGAGGGACGCACAGCCTGGGGCCTACGAGCGTGTGGTGGACCGGCTGCTGGCCTCTCCCCACTACGGGGAACAGATGGCCCGGCACTGGCTCGACTTGGCTCGCTACGGGGACACCCACGGCCTGCACCTCGACAACGAACGCTCCCTCTGGCCCTACCGGGACTGGGTGGTGCGCGCCTTTCACCGCAACCTGTCCTTCCGCGATTTTACGATTGAACAATTGGCCGGGGACCTCCTTCCCCAGCCGACTTTGGACCAGCTGACGGCGACCGGGTTTAATCGGTGCAACGTGACCACGAATGAAGGCGGAGCCATTCCGGCCGAATTTCAGTTTCGTTACGCGGTGGATCGGACGGTGACGGCCGTGCAGACGTGGATGGGACTCACGGCAGGGTGTGCCGTCTGTCACGACCACAAGTTTGATCCGATCTCCCAGAAGGAATTCTACCAACTGTACGCCTTCTTCAACAACGCGGCCGACCCGGCCCTCGACGGCAATGCCCTGCTGACGGCGCCCGTGGTCAAACTGATTTCCGAGGAGCAGTCGCAAAAGCTGGCGGATCTCGATGCGGGGCTCGAGCAGGCGAAGACGGCATTTAAGGAAGCGGTCAAAGGACTGGTTTATGCGGACCCTGCGCAAGCGCAGCCGCCGCTGCCCCCCAGGGAGAAGGAGTTGGTGTTAATGGAGGATCAATTTCCGGCGGGGGCGCAGGTGATGTCGACGCCGGGGGAAGGGGGGCAAGAGTGGGTGAGCGTCCTGGAGGGGCCGGTTTCGAGCGGGGAACGTGCTCTGAAGATTCGGGGCAAGGGGCTTGCGCAGAACTTTTACCACAAGGGGGCGGCCCCGATCGAGGTGCCGGGTGACGGCCGATTCGCGTTCATGGTTTTTCTGGATCCGGTGGAGGTGCCGCAGGCGGTGATGATTCAGTTTTACTCGGAGGGAAAGTGGCGGCACCGGGCGGTGTGGGGCGACTCGGAGGTGATTCCTTTCGGGGTGTCTGGCACGACTAGCCGCTTTGCGGCGGGGGATTTGCCGCCGGAGGGCAACTGGGCGCGGCTGGAAGTCGATGCGGAAAAGATCGGATTGAAGGCCGGGGATCAGATTACGGGGATTGCGCTGACGCTCGCGGGCGGGACGGCCTATTTTGACCAGTTGAGCATGGTGTGGAGAGTGGATGCGGCGAAGGACCCGAATCAGTCGTTTCAGGCGTGGTTGGGGTTGTGGGAGGGGAAAGAGGCGCAGGGGGTGCCGCTGGAGGTGAGCCGGATTTTGAAGAAGGCCGTGGGCCAGCGTTCCGACGCGGAGCGGGAGCAGCTATGGGAGTATTACCTTTCGCAGGTTTGCCTGCTGACCAAACCGATTTTGGAACCGTTGCGGACGGCATGGATGAAGTTTCGCGCGGAGCGGGAGGCGCTGGAGGGGGCGATCCCTGCGAGTCTCATCCTTCGGGATACCCCGATGCCGCGGGAGAGCTTCGTGATGCAGCGCGGGGAGTATAATCAACCGGGGGAGAAAGTCTTCCCGGGGGTGCCCTCCGTGTTGCCCCCTCTGGGCGGGGCGCAAAAGCCCAACCGCCTCGATTTTGCCCGCTGGCTGGTATCCGACTCCCATCCGCTGACGAGTCGGGTGGCAGTGAACCGTTTCTGGCAGCAGTTTTTTGGCGTGGGCCTGGTGAAGTCCTCGGACGATTTTGGCTCCCAGGGTCAGCCCCCAAGCCATCCCGAACTCCTCGACTGGCTCGCCGTCACCTTTCGCGAATCCGGTTGGGACGTCCAAAAATTGGTGCGCCTGATAGTCACCTCCGCCGCCTTCCGCCAGTCCTCCTCCGCTGCGCCGGAGCAATGGCGGCTGGATCCCGAGAACCGCTGGCTGGCGCGAGGGCCCCGATTCCGGCTCGATGCCGAGGAGTTGCGTGACATGGCGCTCACGGTCTCGGGCTTGTTAAATCCAAAAATTGGGGGACGCGGCGTGCGGCCTTATCAGCCCCCGAATATTTGGGAGCCGGTCGCATTTGTGGGGAGTAACACTCGTTCCTACCGGGCGGATAACGGTCCGGATTTGTACCGGCGCAGCCTTTACACTTTCTTGAAACGGACGGCCCCTCCGCCGCTGATGGCAAACTTCGATGCTCCTTCGCGAGAACAGAGCTGCACCCGCCGGGAGCGCAGTAACACGCCGATGCAGGCCTTGCAGCTGATGAATGACGTGCAGTTTCTGGAGGCGGCGCGGGTGTTGGCCGAGAGACTCTGTCTTGAGGGAGGGGCGACTCCGGCGGATCGGATCGGCTACGGATTCCGGTTGGTTCTGGGGCGCGAGCCCGCTGCTCCGGAATTGGAGGTGGTGAACGCGGCGTATGAGCAGCATTTGGGAACGTACCGGCGTTCTCCTGAAACCGCCTGTCGTCTGGTCACCCAGGGTGAATCCAAGCTGCGCAGGGGAATCCCCATCCCGGAGTTGGCCGCATGGACGCTGGTTGCCCACCTTCTGCTGAATCTCGACGAGGCCATCTCCCAGCATTGATTTCCCCCGTGTCTCACCTGTCCTTATGGAACCTCTTTTGACCCGGAACCTTCTGGAAACGCGGCGCCAGTTTTTTGGCAAAAGCGGTCTGCGCCTCGGCAGTCTGGCGCTGGCCCATCTGTGGGCTGAAACACGCGACGCTCGCGCGGACGCCTCTCCGGGGGGCGCCGGCGCGGATGCCTTGCACCCACCCTTGGAGGGCCTGCCCCATTGGAAACCCAAGGCGCAGTCTGTGATCTACATCCACCTCAATGGCGGCCCATCCCAGCTCGACCTTTGGGATTACAAACCCGGCCTGCGGGCGCGTTTTGATCAGGATTTGCCGGAGTCGGTGCGAGGGACGCAGCGCCTGACCGGGATGACGAGCAAGCAGAGTCGCTTTCCAGTGGCGCCATCCATTTTTGAATTCAAACAGCACGGGAGTTGCGGGCGCTGGGTGAGCGAGCTGCTTCCCTACACCGCTCGAGTGGTTGATGACCTTGCGCTCATCAAAAGCGTTCACACGTCGGCGATTAACCATGACCCTGCGTGCACGTTTGTGATGACGGGTTCGGAGATTCCCGGCCGTGCCAGCATTGGTTCCTGGTTGTCTTACGGGTTGGGGAGTCGGGCGCGGGATCTCCCTTCTTTTGTGGTGCTGACTCCCCAATTCCCCACCGGAAGCAATGGGCAGGCGCTCTTTTCACGCATGTGGGGCAGCGGCTTTTTACCGGGAAAACACAGTGGCGTCGCCTTGCGCGGGGCGGGGGATCCGGTGTTGTACTTGCAGAATCCGGCCGGTCTCCCGGTGTCCGAAAGGCGGGTGATGCTTGATGCGCTTGCGAAGCTCAATGAGCGCCAATGGGCCGAAAGCGGCGATCCCGCCATTCAGACGAGGATTGCGCAGTATGAGATGGCGTTTCGAATGCAGACGAGCGTCCCCGAGCTGGTGGATCTCACCAATGAGCCTCAGAGCGTCTTGGATTTGTACGGGGACGCCGTGAAAAAATCGGGTTCCTTTGCGCACAGTGCGCTCATGGCAAGGAGGTTGGTGGAGCGTGGCGTCCGAGTGGTGCAGATTTTGCACCGGGGCTGGGATCAACACGGAAGTTTGCCCGCCCAATTACGCAACCAGTGTCTCGACACCGACCAGGCGACCGCCGCACTCATCCAGGACCTCAAACAGCATGGTCTGCTGGAATCCACCCTTGTCGTCTGGGGCGGCGAATTTGGGAGGACGGTTTATTCCCAAGGAAACCTCACCCAAAGCAACTACGGGCGGGATCATCATCCGCGAAACTTTTGTATGTGGATGGCGGGCGGCGGGATTCGAGGGGGGATTAGTGTGGGGGAAACGGACGACTTTTCGTACAACATCACGGAGGCGCCCGTGCACGTTCACGAACTCAATGCAACCATCCTCCACTGCATGGGAATTGATTCGCAGCGACTGAGCTACCCCTTCCAGGGTCTCGATATGCGACTCACCGGGGTGGAGGCGGCGTCGCCCGTTCGGGCGCTGCTGGTGTAGTCGAGCGGTCGGAAGAGAGGGAGAGCCTTCTCAGCGCGAGGATTCTACCCAGATACGCCTGCGTCGGAAGTCGATGGTGGTGCAAAAGGGGCGGAACGGTTCCCAACCCAGAAGAGCTTCGGTACAGTCCGGGCTCGTGTCGAATTCGAGGGGCGCCCAGCGAATGGACTGGATTCGCACCTCGCGCAGTTGGCCGAACTCTTCCATCTCCACGCCCCCGACACCCATGGCGCGTCGTTTCTTGCGTTTCTGCGCGGTGAATGCGCTCGGGGGCAAACGGCGGAGCACTTTTTCGGGAAGCCTCAGGCTGGAGCCGCAGCCGGTGTCCAGGAAGGCCACGAGGCGCTGGTTGCCGATGTGGAGATCAATCCAGAGGCGTCCATCCGAAATTCGGAAGGGAAACGACTGGGCGCCCCTGCGGGGGACAAAGGGGGTTTGATAACCCATGCGCACTTCCTTCCCCGGGCCGTCGAGCGTAAGAAAAGAGAACCTTTCGAGAAGAGGCAGGCCGATCAGATTCAGCGGCATCCGGTGAATGGGCACTCCGGCAAACGCAAACTCGTAGGATTGCGGGAGGACACCCGCGATCCCGTGACCGAGATAGGGGGTATGTCCGAGTGCGAGAGAATCAAAGCGGGCGAGCAGGAGGCTCGTTTTTCCCCCAATACCGCTTCCGGTGATTCCCGTGTCGCGGATGATTCGGAGGCCGCTGTCTGCGGCGGCGCGTGCGTCGAGGAGGAGCGGGAAATTTGCGCCGGTATCGACGATCCAAGGAAGCGGATGCTCGTTGATCGAGCCGGGAAGGGTGGGAATCGCGTGATCAGGCCGCATCGGCAGGCGCAGGAGGGTGCCTGGTTGGAGTTGGAGGCGGTAAAACGCGCGAAACTGGCCGTCGCGGAACTCCGTGGGAGAACGCGGCACCGAGTTTTGGCGGAGTTTCCGGAGTGTTCCCCGGGAGGCGGGACTGACGACTGGTGTGCAGGCGGTGGCCCCCAAGAGACAGGCCACAGCGAGGCCCCTGATCCAGGGATTCATCTTCAGCGCAGCCGCTTTGTCCTGATTTTATGAACCAGGAGGATTGCTTGGCCCACGAGTCCAAGGCCCGCCACGCCGAGCGCCAGAGCGGCTTTCCAACTCCACTGGAGCGGCGCGGGAGGCATGGGGAGCACCTGGGGTGGCGTGCGATCCCCAGCCATCAGCATCCTCCAATTGGGAGCGACGGCGTCCGAGTCAGGTAAGACGCTCCAAAAAACCACAGTCTGCGGGCTTTTTGCAGGAATCTCGAAGTGGATCGGGCTTTCGCTCGGGCGCCAGGTCCAAGAGGCCGTGTAGAGTTCCGGAAGGGGCTCGTCGGCTGGATGCTGAACGGGAATGGGTGCAGGGAAAGGGAAGCCGTCGCGCAGGGTGACGGTCGGGGTGCCGATCTCCGCCAAGGTCCACGATTTCCCGCTCGGCAGGTGCACGGAAAGGCTGCGTCCGAGGAGTTCTGCAGGGTTGGAAACGTCTTTGAGATGCGGGTTCGCGGCAGGGTCGGCCGTGATTTCGAGGGTGACTTCGGCCTTTTTTCCAAACAAAAGCCGCACCATCAGCAGGTCTCCCGTGTGCGCGCAAAGAAATGGGGGAGCCCAGAGGGCCCCCCCAATCATGCACACCATTGCAAGGCGCGCAGGACAGGTCATCGACGGTCCCAACGCAAGACGCGACCGTACTTGTTCCACTCGGTCTCCAGGATATTTCCCTTTCCATCAAAGGTGATGCCGTGGGGAGAGGTGACGAGGTTGTCGCGCCAGTCCGCCGGGGGGACGCCGGGGGTGTTGGTTTGGCCGGGGGTGTCGTTGGTGCCGAGGGCACATACCATCCGGCCTTCCTTGTCCCAAACCGAGACGCGCCCGGCGATTTCCGCAATACAAACGAGGTCTCCGTGGAAGGAGGCGGAACTGGGGTTGCGCAGGCCTGTTGCGATCACTCCGAGCAGTTCGCCGTCGAGGCTGGCATGCATGATCCGCTTGTTGGCGCGGTCGCAAAGGAAGACACGCGCTGGTTGAAAGCGGTTGTCAATGTGGATCTTGTGGCAGTTGGCTAGCTTGAAGGGCTCCACCGGGCCGCCAAACTGCTTTTTGAAATTCCCCTTGCTGTCGAAAATGAAAATCCAAGAGGTGCCGTAGCCATCGACCACATAGATATCCCCATTGGCGGCGGCGTCTGCGGACGTCAGCTTCAGTCCGTCACGCGTCTCCGAACTCCCCTCAGTGATCACGGGTTTGCCGTCTTTTTTCGCAATGTCCGCCTTCGCAAACGTCTGAGATTTACCTCCCACCAAAAGAGTGATTTCGGTGTCCGTCTGCTGTGGGTTGATGCCCGCCACCTTCTTGCCGTCGGCCATCACAAAACTCGCTTTGGTGGCAATGTCTGCCTTCTTGACTTTGACGATTTCACCGTCTGCCTGGGTCACCGCAAGGGTGTCGCCTTCCCACAAACCGGAATGACCCGACACGGTTTTGCCATCCTTGAGACTTACCGAAATCCGGTCAGCAATGGCGGGTGGAAAGGCCGTTTTGGGGATTTCCAGCACTACTTTTCCCTCCAGGGTCGCCTTGATGACCTTTTGCTGCCCGAGAACGGCTGCGTAAATGAATTCGCCGTCCGACTGTTTCCGGATCGAAAAGCCGTGGAGGCTGCCGGGCAGGGGAAGATTCCGGAGGTGTTTGCCTTCGGGGGAGTACACCTGAATGCCCCCGTCCTGTCCTTCGACGCTGACGTAAATGGCTCCCGAAGAGTCTACTTGGATTTCGCCGTGCCCGTTGCCGATGGTTTCAAGGCCTGCGGGTGGCGTTAAAAATTTGGGGACAAACTGGTATTCCACTTCTGCTCGAACAAGAGGTGTTGCGAGAAGTGCGGCTGCCACGAGGGCGGGTATTTGGAGTTTCATGCGAATTTGGGGGTGAAAAGAAGGGAAGAAACAATAGCTCGGGAGGGAGAATGTGGACCGATCCGGCCCTCCGAGACAAGGGGCGGGAGCGGGAGGGGGCAAACAATGGCGGAGGCTGCCCGAAAAGGAAAAGCCCGCAGTGGGAGTGCGGGCTTTTTGATAAAACGGTTTACTCGTCGTCTCCCTCGTCCTCGTCGTCGTCGTCCAAACCCGGGTCTTCCGGGAGATGAAGGGACTTTGCAAACTTGCGTTTGCGTTTGTTTGCCGGGAGCGGAGCAAGGGTCATGGTGACTGCTTTCCCCATGAGCTTGGGTGGCTGCTCGACGTTCGCCATGAGGCCGAGATCCTCGGCAATGCGCTTCATGAGAGCCATTCCCAGCTCTTTGTGAGCATTTTCACGCCCACGAAACTGAAGCTGCACGCGGACCTTGTTGCTCTTGTCCAGGAACTCTTCACCGTGCCTGAGCTTCGTCTCGTAATCGTGCTCGCTGATGTTCACCCGGAACTTGATCTCCTTCAGCTTGCTGGTCGCGTTTTTCTTGTCCTTCTCGTGCTTGGAGATCTCGTACTTAAATTTTCCGAAATCAACAATCCGACACACGGGCGGGACGGCTGTTGGAGCCACCTCCACCAAGTCTAGCCCCGCTTGCTGCGCGGCTCTCAAGGCGTCTTGGATTTTCATCACCCCCAGCTGCTCGCCGGAGGAAGCTACAATCACGCGGACCTCGCGGGCGCGGATTCTCTGATTTACTCGATACTGCTGGATTTGGATAGCTGTGGACAGGTGAGGGACCGGCTCCGGGGAGCTCACGGACGGGCCCTGGTTATTCTGGGTCGCAGTTCGGTGCTCGGGGCGACTGCCGCCGCCCGATTCCCGGCTCGTGTACCACCCGGCTGCGATCCCAAGTGGTAGGAGACCTTCGCATCAACGAAAGAACTCACGAAAGCCGCGTACGCCCGATCCCCGTTTCGGGCAAGCGGAAAATGGAAAACCAAACCAAGTGTGGAATCAAAAAGGGAGATGCTGGTGTTGATTTCAGCGATTTGCTGGGCTTCAGGCCGCCTCCTTGGACTGTCCACGCATGGCTTTGCCGTGCCCGATAACGTCCATCCCCACCAGGCAGACATCGTCGCTGAAGTCCGCCCTTCCCGCGAAGCGCTGAGTCTCTCCCACCAGCTCCTGAACCAAGCGCTCGCACGGTGCATCCAGCCGCTTAGCAGCCTCCTCCAGAATTCGATCGCAGCCAAATTGCTCCCCCGAGATGTTTTCGGCCTCTGGCAGTCCGTCCGTGAAAGAAACGATGGAATCCAGTGCTCCGAGTTCTGTCTCGGAAGTGGGGTAAATCACTCGCGACAGCAGCCCGAGGGGCGGGCTGGCGTGCCCCTCCCGGCGCAGCCAATCCACCCTCCTGGCGGTCCGCCTCAAAACAAGGGCGCTGGGGTGGCCCGCATTCGCGTACAGCAGTTTTCCGCGTTCCAGATCCGCGACAAAATAAAAGGCGGTCACGAAGGCATCGATCCCCGAGTGCTGGAGTGTCTGGGTGAGAAGCCCGTTGACAGACGACAAAAACCTTCCGGGCTCGGTTGCCTGAGGCAGAAACTGATCCAGAAACCCTCTCAGCAAGGATCCAATCAGTGCGGCTCGGACGCCGTGCCCCATCACATCGCAAATGAGAACGCCCGCACGGTTGGAGCTGAGGCTGAGGATGGAAAAAAAATCTCCGCTGAGTGTGGCCGCGGGCCGGTAGCAGTGGGCGAATTTTAAAGCAGCATCTGCGGTCAAGATGTTCGGGTAAATGTGCGGCAGGAGCGCTTGCTGCACTTCCCTCGCCATTTGAAGTTCCTCCTCCAATTCCTCATTCCGTCTCTGAAGTTCCGCCGCCACCAAGGCCTTCTCCGTTTCCACCCGGTGCCGCTCCACGGCGTACCGAATCGCCCGCGGGAGTCGGTCGTCCAAGACACCCGCCTTGGGCAGGTAATCCTGGGCCCCCTGCTGAACGGCGCGGACAGCCAGTACGTTGTCTCCGAGACCGCTGAGAACCACGATGGGAATTTGGGTGATGGCGGCGTGCGCCCGCTCAAAGGTCTGCAAGCCTTGGGTGTCTGGAAGCCCGAGATCCAGAAGCATCACATCAAAGTGCTCCGTGCGGGCCTTATCAATCGCCGCACCGAGGCGATCCACCGTCACGACCTCAAATGAAAAATCCGACACGTAGGGAGCTCCGACTGAGTAACCGCGCCCACTTCTCCGATCGGAACCACCATTCCCTTCAAGATTCTCAAGGGAACCACCGCGGAGGCTGGCTGATTCCAAAACCGCCTTCACCAGCAACGCGTCGGTCGGATTGTCCTCCACGAGCAACACCCTCACTTTTCCGCTTACCATGCGTATAGTTACGGCGGGAGGGTCACAACCGCAAACCAGAACTTTTGAAGGGTCGAAATCGCGCTCACAAACGATTCAAAGTCAACCGGCTTGGTGATGTAGCAGTTCGCGTGGAGCTTGTAGCTACGCACAATGTCTTCCTCCGCTTGAGACGTCGTCAGGACGATGACGGGGATCACCTTCAAATGTTCATCCCTCTTGATTTCCGCTAGCACCTCCCTTCCGTCCTTTTTGGGAAGATTGAGATCCAAGAGAACCAGGTCGGGCCTTGGGGTTTGTTCGTAAGGCGGCTCGTTTCGCAAAAAAGCCATCGCTTTGGCTCCGTCGTCAACCACGTACAGTTTGTTGATGAGCCGTCCGTCGGTCATCGCGTTTTGCATCAGCAAAACGTCCGTTGGATTATCCTCTACGAGGAGAATGTGAATGGGTCTCAGGTTGGATTTCGTGTTCATGGGAATCCGGATGGCCGGCTGTCAGCGTGAAGAAGAACGTTGACCCTTTGCCCACCTCTGACTCGACCCAGATCCGGCCCCCGTGCCTTTCGACGATCCGTTTGCAGATCGCGAGGCCTATCCCGGTCCCTGAATACTCTGAACGAGAATGGAGCCGTTGGAATAAGACAAAAATGCGCTCCCAATACTGAGGGTCGATGCCGATTCCATTGTCTTGGACCGTAAAAACCCACGTGCCCCCTTCGCTTCGGGCGGAGACATGCACCCGCGGGGAGCGTCCTTCACAAAATTTGACTCCGTTGCCGACCAGGTTTTGGAAAAGCTGTGTCAGCTGAACCGGGTCTGCCCAGACTGAGGGTAGCGGGTCGGAGGAAATGATTGCGCCTGTTTCCTCCAAGGCGGTTCCGAGATTGCTCAGGGCGAGTTTCAGCGCGGCATTGCAATCGGTCGGTTCAAATGGGCGTCCGTGCGTTCCCACTCGTGAAAAGGCGAGGAGATCATTGATCAGCGTCTGCATCCGCGACGCACTGCTCACCGCGTGCTGAATGAGTTCTTTGGCCCCGGCGTCGAGTTGTGCCCCATAGCGCTTTTCCAAAAGACTCACGCAACCCGCAACGCCCCGCAGCGGCTCCTGAAGGTCGTGAGAGGCAATGTACGCGAATTGGGCGAGATCTGCATTCGAGCGCTCCAACTCGGCCAAAGTTCGCTTGAGCTCCTCTTCCGTCCGTTTTTGCGCACTGATGTCCACGTGGCATCCCACGATGTGCAAGGGCTGCCCGTTTTTGTCCCATGCGAGGGTGTAGCCAGTGCATAAAACCCACACGATGGATCCGTTTTTGTGTCGGTACCGCACCTCGGTGGAGAAAGGAACGGACCCGCGGCTCGTAATGTGTCTTTGCAGAGCTTCCCGCACTTTTCCAAGATCCTCCGGGAAAATAATCGACTGCCAGGCCTCCGGGGTGTTGGGGATCTCGTCGTCCTCGTACCCGAACATTCTTTTGAACATCGGGCTCAGATATTCGGTGCCCTCTTGCACTCGCCAGTCCCAATAACCCGATAGCGCCCCTTCCAAAATCCGTTCTAAAATCAGGCGTTCCTGGGTGAGCGCCGCCTCGGCACCTTTTTGCTCCGTCACATCGCGGATCACCGCCGTAAAACCGTCCGAATTTTCCTCCCCCCAATGGACCGACAGTGTGGCGTGAGCAAAAAATCGGGAGCCGTTTTTGCGGATTTGCCAGCCATTGATTTCGCAGCGTTCTTCTTGATGGGCTTTTTCCAAATCGCTTTCGGGGTGGCCTTTTGTGGCTTCCTCGGGGGGGAAAAGCTGTGCAAAGGGAAGTCCCAAAATTTCGCTGGCCAGATAGCCGTAAAGGCTTTCGGCACCGACATTCCAGGTCGCGATGCGTCCGTCGCGGGTCAGCGCAATGATCGCGTAGTCTTTGACGGAGGAGAGCAGTTGGCGGAGCTTTTTATCCTCGGTCTTGCGTTGTGTTTCAGCGCGTCTGAATTGCCCGCCCTTGGTTTCAATAGCGAACATGGAGGTTGCGGTGGTCCCCAGAAAGATCAGGAGGGCGATCTGAGCTTGCAGAGGCGTGAGCCTGAAAAAAGGCCCCTGCCCTCGGAGGGTATGCCAGTGGGCGATGCAGGCCAGGAAAGCGAGCCCGGTTGAGGTGGACCTCGGCCCGAGCCGAAACGCCATCCAGCCCAGGGGAGCCATGACGAGGTATGGGAGAAAAAGTCCCCCGAACCATTTTTCGAAGATCGCAAAACAGGTGAAGCCCAGCAGGCTAAACGCGACGAGGGTGTCCCCCCAAATCACGGGCTCCTGCCCGGCGTTGAAGGGGTTGCTCCAGGCTAAAAAAAAGGGGGTGAACAGAAGGGTGCCCGAGGTTTGGGCCATCCACCATAGCGATGCACCGGAGAGCGTGCTCATGGAAGAGGTGATGCCCAACCCGACCCATGCCGCCGTTGCAGCGCCAGCCCCGAGGATGGACGTGACGCCGGCGATCGGGATCCACGTTAAAGATGGGAGTGTATCGATGGGGGCAGAAGAGGGCGCATTGGGAGGCTTTTTTTTGTGCAGACTCAATTGGCAAAGCCACCAGCCGAGTAGCGCGGCAAGGGTGTGACCGGTGGCGTACAGTGCGGCCATGGCGAGAGCTTTTCGCGGTGGGTTCGGCTCCGAAAGAGCGTTCGAAATGAAGAGGCCCGCGCCAAAAGCTCCCGCCCAGAGGCCAGGCCAGGCACGCCAGCCCAAAACGAGCAGCGCCGCCAGCGCCAGCCCGCTCGAAGGGCAAAGTGGCGGAATGTGATGAGGAGTCGGCAGCAGCCGGAATGAGCCCCATGCGAGTGCCGCTGACAGAATTCCCGCGAGACAAACTCCAGTGCGCCACCAGAGACGGCTCCTCAAAAAAATGAGACCACCGAGAACCAAAACACTCATAAGCCCACGCCGCAACGGATTCGGAGGGCGAGCCAACAAGCCGGGCTCCATGCCCGCAGACAGCCTTCCTCGCTAAAACCGCATCTCTACGCCCTCCTTCTCCTTCATCGGATGCGGCAGCCGTCCCGGATGGATCTCGGTTCCGGATAATTCCGGTCTTGCCGAGGATTCGTTTCCCCAGGTTGCTTGGAGTTTCGGGAACGGAGAAATCGGCTTTTCCGGGGCACTCCCAAGATCCCGATTCCCATCATGCATGCCCATTCTTCCGCTTTGTTTTCTGCGATCCTCCTGGCCGGAGGGCAATCCCGACGTATGGGCACCGACAAGGCCGCTCTTTCGTGGGGGAGCCAGAGTCTTTGGGAGCGTCAGCGTTCTGTTTTGGAGGCCACGCGACCGGCCGAACTTTGGATTTCGGGGCGGAAAACAGGGCCTTATGCCGGTTCGAGTCTTCCCATTCTGGAGGATCCCGTTCCGGGACTGGGCCCGCTCGCGGGTTTGGTGGAGGGATTGCGCCGCGCGCAGCATGCCTTTCTTCTGGTGCTGGGGATCGATTTGCCGTGGATGAATGCGGGCTTTCTGAGCGGGTTGATGGAAGAGGCTTGGGTTCGAAAAAAAGGGGTGGTCCCTCGCAACGCCCGGTGGTGGGAGCCTTTGGCGGCGGTGTACCCTCGCGAGATCCTTCCTCTGGCGGAGGAATGCTTGCAGCACGCTGATCGTTCCCTTCAGCGTCTGGTGCGTCTGGGAATGGAGTGTGGGTTGCTGGAGTCGCGGGAGCTCGGTGCTGGGGAGGGGGATTTGTTCAGAAACGTGAATTCCCCCGGGGACCTCCCGGCACCGGGGATGGAGCTCTGCTAAAAAAACGCCCTGCGGCCGGGCCGAGAGGATCTGCGGCACCGGCAGTTTTCAGGTTGACCTTCGGATGCTTCGGTCTGAGCATTCTCTGTGATCGGCGGGCTGTGGCTCAGCTTGGTAGAGCGCTTCGTTCGGGACGAAGAGGCCGCGGGTTCGAATCCCGCCAGCCCGACCACCTTAACTCTCTCAAAACGAGGTGGTTGCAGGAAGGTGAAACTCTCCCGAAATTCCCCCGTATCACCCGAGCGTATCACCCGACATATTGGGTGTTGAAATCTCAGCCCCTTCAACTCGGCCCAACCTAGACCGAACCGACCTGCTTCCGCCTCGACTGTGTCGCCGCCAATCTCCAACGGCACTGCATTTCCGACATCCACCACGGCTCCCGTAAAATCGCCGGTAAATGCCGCTGCCTCTCCCTCAGCAAGGCGGATCGCATCACCGCGGAGCGCGAACTCGCCGAATGGCTGCGCAATCTGGGGGAGGTGGACCTATCCAATGCAGACACCGCACCCGGCGATCCCTTGAATTGTAATCCCATTTCCACTGGGTGTTTCCCCGCTGGACGCTCCGGAGGCGGTTTTTGGCGTCCCAGACCATGGTGCGTTCGCCGTCGGAAAGCGTGTTGCCATTGGCGTCGTAGGTGAAGGTGCGGGTGACGCCTGGGACGTCGAATTGCCAGCGTTTGAGGGAGGTCTCGTTTTGGGAATCGGTGGCGGCGACTTCGACGGTGTTCGGCCCCGGCTGGACCGGGATGGTCCGCCGGAAACGCCAGCCTGTCCCGGTCGATTCGCGGCGTAATTCGGCTTCCTGTCCGTTTACCGTGACGTTGGAAAACTCGTTGACCCGGCCCTCGATGACGGTGGTGCCTGCGCCGCCGATTTGCTGGAGCTGGTTGAGCGAGTTGACGGTGCGGGTTTCGTTGACGGTGCCTTGGGAACGGGAGAGCCAGTTGCCAGCGGGATCGAGGCCCCAGAGTTCGCGTTCGAGGAGTTGGCCTGAGGGCAGGGATTTTTCGGCGAGGATGAGTTCGTCGCTGGCACGCTGCCCGGGGCCGGGCTTGCTGCCCAACAGAGGGGAGTCCTTTGTTCGCAGGAGCTGCGATAGAACGCCGCGACAAAGCATTGCAGTTACAGCCCCTTCCTGAAACGGCTTGAATATTGAGCAGTTTTGAGCACAATTGAGACATGCCGGCATCAACCCTCTTTCGCGCAAGAGTTCCCACGGAGCGGCTCAAACGGGCTGAAGAAATTTTTGCCCGTCTCGGCATGAAACCGAGTGATGCGTTCAATATTTTCTTGGCTCAAGTAGAGCTCAGAAATGACATGCCCTTTGCAATAACCACCCATGTGGACCGCCTCCTAACGACGGAAGAACAAGGAAAAGCTTGGGAAAACGCTTTGGGTGAATACTGAAGCAAGCCGTGGTGAAGTCTGGATGGTCGATTTCGGTATCGCGGCTAAAGAGCGTCCCGTCCTTATTCTGGCATTTCCTAAGCCGAGAGATGCCCGCTCCCTTGTCGTTGTAGTTCCTCTGACGTCTCAACTTCGAGGGCAAAGAGGGGAAGTCGATATCGGAAAGCCTCGATGGCTCCCAAAGCATTCAGCTGTAAATATCCAAGGCTTTGCAAGTATCGATCCGAACTCTCTGCAACGGAGACTTGGAAAACTCCCGAGCGATCAATGGATTGCTGTAAAGGAAGCAATCCGAGATCTATTGGATCTTTGAAATGGAATAGCTCTGCTGAATGCGCCGCGCATTGTGTGCGCGTGCGCTGGTCAAAAATTTACTCGAGCACCGCGCCGTACAGGAGGGGGAGTGCGTGAGCGCTTGGAGGCGGCGCGCGCTGTGGCCCGGAGCGGTGGCCGGGAGGTAGGCCATGGAAGTGACGAGTCCGCTGGGGCT
>JBANFR010000063.1:0-19754 GCA_037975925.1 Verrucomicrobiota bacterium | reverse complement strand
CTGCCCGGATTCATCACGATGGGAGGGGACTCCACCTTCCGTCAGGCCGCTTTTCTCCCCGGTATTTTTCAGGGCTGCAATGTGAACTACAGCTCCAACGCGCCATTGACCGAGATTTTGGCGAATATCAGCAGCCAGTTCAGTACTCCCGACCGTCAGCGTCACCAGATTGACTTAGCAAAGCGCATGAACGAAATGCATGCGGCTCAGATGCAGAAGGATGCGCAGTTAGAGGCGCGGATCGAGGCCTTCGAGATCGCCTTCAAGATGCAGAAGGAGGCCATGGACGCCTTCGACGTGACGAAGGAGCCCGAGAAGATGCGTGAAATGTACGAGCGGGGCGCCAACGGAATGGGGAAAAACCCGAATGGCACCAAGCTTCTGGTCGCACGCCGACTCATTGAGCGTGGGGTGCGTTTTGTGCAGGTCAGTACCGGGGGCTGGGACACTCACGCGGACATTGGAAACAGTGTCCGGCGAGCGGCGGAGGGGATTGACATTCCCGCGGCGGCATTGATTGAGGACCTGAAACAGAGGGGGCTGCTAGATTCCACGCTTGTGATCTGGGGTGGTGAATTTGGGCGCACGGCCACGGCGGGCGGCGGGGCGGGTGCTCCCGGACGGGATCACAACGGTCGGGCGATGGTTGCCTGGATGGCCGGCGGTGGCGTGAAGGGCGGAACCGTTTACGGGGCCACGGATGAATTTGGAGGACGCGCGGTAGAGAACAAAATGCACGTGCATGATCTCCACGCTACGATTTTGGCGCTGATGGGCTTCGATCACACGCGCCTGACCTACAACTACAACGGAAGGGAATTCCGCCTGACGGACAACTTCGGTAATGTGGTGAAGGATATCATTGCCTAATCCTTCGGGCCCTTCTGTTTTTCCCCTCCAAAACTACCCATGAAACCATCGAAATTCACCCTGCGAGCGATCTCTTTGGCGCTCGTGGGGAGTGCTTCGGCGAGCTTCGGTGCTGCAACTGCCCAAATCTCTCCGGAACAATTGCAGTTCTTCGAAAACAAAATCCGTCCGATTTTTGCCAATCACTGTCTCGAGTGCCACTCTGCGGAGAAGGGGAAGGTGAAGGGCGGTTTGAACATGGATTCCCGGGAGGACGTGCTCAAGGGTGGCGAAAGCGGGATTGTTTTGAAGCCGGGCTCGCCTCGGGAAAGCGGACTCATCCGGGCTGTGGAGTGGGTGGACGACCTCCAGATGCCGCCCAAAAAGAAGCTCAGTGACGAGCAGATTGCTGCGCTGAAGGAGTGGATTGCCATGGGCGCTCCGGATCCTCGGGAGGGGACCGGGATTGCGAAACCGAGCAAGAAGGATCACTGGGCTTTCCAGCCGGTTTCGCGGCCGACGCCACCCGAGGTAAAAAATTCGACTTGGATCGGGAACTCGATTGACAAGTTCGTGCTCGCTAAATTGGAGGAGGCACAAATGTTTCCCGCGGAGCTCCCCTACACGGGGAGTGCAGCGGAGCGGACGCGGAAGCAGGAAGCCGTATTGAGGCGTGCTTATTTTGATTTAATTGGAATGCCTCCGAGTCCGAGGGAGATCGAAGCCTTTAAATTAGCCAGTGGTGACAAGAAAGAGACTTACCAGAAGGCGTTTGAGAAGGTCGTCGACGATTTGTTGGCTTCTCCCGCTTATGGGGAACGCTGGGCTCGCCACTGGATGGATACGGCCCGCTATTCTGATACCACTGGAGTCGTGGGGAATCAGCGTGGGGAAGATTATCGGTATGCTTACGCTTGGTCTTACCGGGATTGGCTGATTTCCGTGATCAATAAGGACATGCCTTATGATCAGTTCATCATGCACCAACTGGCGGCTGACAAAATTCCTGACAATCCGAAGGAGAATCTCGCTGCCCTTGGTTTCTTGACTGTGGGTCAGCGCTTCCAAAACAAGGACGATATTATCAACGATCGAATTGACGTGGTGGGTCGGGGTTTCCTGGGTTTGACGATCGCTTGCGCTCGCTGTCACGACCACAAGTTCGATCCGATCAGACAGGCGGACTACTACGCTCTGCGGGGTGTGTTCGCGAGTTCGGTGGAGCCGCGTGAGGGTCCGGTGATTGCCGGTGATCCCAACTCTAAAGAGTACGTCGAGTTTACTCAGAAGTTAGACGCCTTGGAAAAAAGAGGGTTTGCCGCTTATTATCAGATCCAGAGGGAGGAGACGGCGAAGCTGCGGCAGCACCCGGCCGCGTACTTCCAAGCGGCTCACTACCTCAAGCAGCGGGATAATGTGGAGGCTCGGAAAGCAGCAGATGCGATCATCGAGAAACACAAGTTAGACGACCGCTTCATTACCGACTTCCTGACGCGGCATCATAATGCCAAGGATTCGGTCTGGGGGCCCTTTGTGAAGCTGTATGCTTCGAATGAAAATCGGGATAAGATTGTGGAGCTCATGCTTTCCGGGAAAAAGACCGGAGATAAGCACAATCCGCTCGTGATCGATTTTCTGAAAGGCGCAGGGGCTCTGCCGAAGGATTTGGAGACCGTGGCTGCCCTATTTGAGAAGTTTTGTCGGGAAAAGCTGGATCCAGAGGTGGGCGCGAAGGTGAATCCGAAAGTGGACCCTGTGAAGGATCTGGAGAGTGGGGGGGGGATCTTCAAGGTGATCGCGGATCCCAAGACGGACGTGGCTAACTCGGAGAAAAAGCCTCTGATGGAGGCGGCGGTGTTCCCTCTGCGTTTGGTGCCCGGGTCGGAGATGAGCGTGTTCAAGTTGCAGGATGAGGCGAAGAGTAACGGCTTGCGTTTGGGAGGGTTGATCGAGTCGCGCACTGGATTGGCGCGGATCAACGAGTTGAAGCTCACCTTTCGGGGTGGGCCGGTTCGGGCCATGGTGCTCGAGGACCTTCCGAAGCCGATCGACTCACCGATTTATCCGCGCGGAAATGCACCGAAAAAGGACGATAATCCCACGATTGTTCCCCGGCGTTTCATTGAGATTTTGGCTGAGGGTGGGAATGCGCAGCCGTTCAAGGAGGGGAGCGGGCGGTTGGAGTTGGCGCGGGCGATTGCGAGCAAGAAGAACCCGTTGACGGCGCGGGTCATGGTGAACCGGATCTGGATGTATCACTTCGGAGAGGGTTTGGTGAGGACGCCGGATGATCTGGGGAATCAGGCGGGTCAGGCGAGTCATCCCGAGTTACTTGAGTTTTTGTCATCGTGGTTTATGGAGGACTTGGGGCCGACGAAGCCTGCTTGGTCTGTGAAGGCGCTCCACAAGGCGATCATGACGTCCAGCGCGTATCAGCAGAGCAGCAGGACGCCGTATTTGGAGCGTCAGCAGAAGATGAACGCGAGCAACAGTCTGTTATGGCGTGCTAACGTGCGTCGTCTGGATTTCGAGTCGTTCCGGGACTCCCTGTTGACCATGGCCGGTACGATGGACAAGACGCTCTTTGGTCCGCCCGTCAACATCACGTCGGAGCCGTTTTCGTTCCGGCGGTCGGTTTACGGTTACATGGACCGGACCAATGTGCCTGATCTGCTGATGCAGTTTGACATGGCGAGTGCGTTGGAACCGAACACGAAGCGGACCTCGACGATTGTTCCCCAACAGGCGCTATTTCTGATGAACAGCCCATTCACGGTGGGCGTGGTTCAGAAGATCGTGAGCCGTCCTGAAGTGGTGGAAGGGGTGGTGGCGAAGAAGGACTACCGACTGGGCGTCCAGGCGATCTTCCGAATCGTTCTGCAACGGACGGCCTCACCGGAGGAGATAGCCATGGCTAAGGACTTTTTGGATCAGGAAGCCCGGGCGCAGGAGAAGGTGAAGGCTGCGACGGCCGAGATTGCCGCTGCGGCGATGAAGCGGGCCGAGGCGGCTGCGAAGTCTGCTCAGAATGATGGGGGTGCGAGAAAGGCCATCGCGAATGAGGGTGAACTGGTGCGGCGGTCGGCTCTGTCCCCGTGGGAGACGCTGGTGCAGGCCTTGATGTTCTGCAACGAGGCTGCGTACTTGAACTAGTTCGCGGTCGATCTGTCGCTTCGCGAATCCGGGCGGCGTCCTTCAAAAGGGGGCGCCGCCCTTTTTTTGGGCCAATGGTCTGGGGGAATGGAAGGAGGCCCAGTCTTCAGGCGGGTGAGTGGGCCCTACTTGGAAAGGGCCGAAGGCTGGAGACGCTTCCGAGTCAGGCGAGGATTGGTCTGACGATGTTTCCGTGGACGTCTGTGAGGCGGAATTGGCGTCCTTGGAAGCGGTACGTGAGTTTTTCGTGATCGATTCCGAGGAGATGAAGGAGGGTGGCTTGGAGATCGTGGACGTGGACGGGATCTTCGACGGCGTTTACGGCGAGGTCGTCGCTTTGGCCGTGGGAGTAGCCAGCTTTGACGCCGCCTCCGGCCATCCATACCGTGAAGGCATAGGGATGGTGGTCCCGGCCCCAGCGTTGGCGTTGTTGGAGGTCGCCCTGAATGAAGGGGGTGCGTCCGAATTCGCCGCCCCAAACGACGAGGGTGTCTTCGAGAAGTCCACGTTCCTTGAGGTCGGTGACGAGGGCGGCGCTGGGCTGATCGGTGTCCCGGCACTGGGTATAGAGTTCGGTGGTGAGGCTGTTGTGCTGATCCCAGCCCGCGTGCATGAGTTGGACGAAGCGGACGCCGCGCTCGATCATGCGCCTCGCCATGAGGCAGTTGTGGGCGAAAGTGCCTGGTTCGCGGACTTGGGGTCCGTAGCGTTCCAGGACCCCTTTGGGTTCATTGGAGAGGTCGGTAAGTTCGGGCACGCTGGCTTGCATGCGGTAGGCCATCTCGTATTGGGCGATGCGTGTGGCGACTTCGGGATCGTGGACCTGTTGGTGTTTGAGGCGGTTCGCCGCCTGAATGTCGTCCAGCATGGAGCGGCGCATTTCGCGGCTGAGTCCGTTGGGATTGGAGAGGTAAAGGACGGGCTCGGTGCTTCCGCGGAATTTGACGCCCTGATAGCGGGTGGGGAGGAAGCCGCTGCCCCAATAGAAATCGTAGAAGATCTGGCCGCAGGAGGTTCCTTTGCTGACGGAAGTCATGACGACGTAGGAGGGGAGGTCCTCATTGGCGGAGCCCAGCCCGTAGCTGAGCCAGGAGCCGATGGTGGGGCGTCCCGGCAATTGTCCGCCGCTGAGGAGGAAGGAGATAGCGGGGGCGTGGTTGACGGCGTCGGTCTGCATGCTTTTGACAAAGCAGAGTTCGTCGGCGATGGCGCCGGTGTAGGGCATGAAATCGCTGACCCAGGCACCGGATTGGCCCCGTTGCTGGAAGGGCTCGACGTTTCCGAGCACGAGTTTTCCGGCAACGTTGGCGGTCATGCTGCTGAAGCGTCGGCCATTGAGGTAGGATTCCGGGATGGGTTGGCCGTGGAGTTCGCGCAGCTTGGGTTTGTAATCAAAGAGTTCCACGTGGGAGGGGCCTCCGTTTTGGAACAGGTAGATCATGCGCTTTGCCTTGGGGGCAAAGTGCGGGAGTTCAGGGAGCCCGATGGGCGGGGTCACAGCACTCGGAGTGCTGGTGGGGGAGGCGGCGCTGTCTCTGTGGAGCATCCATGCCAGAGCGGTTCCGCCCAAACCGTAGGCGGAGCTTTCGAGCAGGGTTCGGCGGGTGATGCCGAGGTGATGTTCGATTTGGGGGTCCATGGTTACTCTTTGGTCAGGGCTTCATCGAGGTTCAGCAGGCTCAGGCACAGCGTGGTGTAGGCGGCGTGTTCCGCCGCAGGGAGGGTGGCGTCGCGCGGGGAGTCGCCGACACTGAGGAGGCGATTCGCGTTTTCCTGCTGTCCCTCAAATTGGGCGATGCGCTGGTGGATTGCCTGGGTCCAGAGGTCCATTTCCTCGCGAGAGGGTTCACGAATGAGAACCGCTTGGTAGGCGCCTCGAATGACGGTTTCCGGGTGGTTCCCGGAGTTGTGGAGGAGGCGCTGGGCGAGGACCCGAGCGGCTTCGACGTAGGCAGGGTCGTTCAGGGTGTTGAGGGCGTGCAGGGGGGTGTTGGTGCGCAGGGGCTTGACGTTGCAGTTGGTTCGGTTGGGGGTGTCGAAGAACATGGTGGGCGCAATAATGCGTCGCCAGAATGTGTATAAGCTCCTCCGGTAGAGGCTTTCTCCCCGGTCCGGAACGTATTTCTTGTTCCCGAAGGTGGCCTCTTCCCAAACGCCTGCGGGTTGATACGGGCGCACGGGTTCCCCTCCGATTTTCCGGACAAGAAGGCCGCTGGCGGCAAGCGCCTGGTCCCGAATCATCCAGGAGGGCATCCGGAATCTTGCCCCGCGCGCGAGGAGTCGGTTTTGGGGGTCGCGCTCGGCCAAGCCTTCTGGGAGCTCGGAGCTTTGGAGGTACGTTTCGCTCGTCACAATGAGCCGGATCAGCGCCTTTAGGTCCCATCCGCTGTCGCGAAACTCCGCGGCCAGCCAGTCGAGCAAGTTTCGGTGCATGGGCGTCTCGGCCTGAACTCCGAAATCCTCCGCCGTCTTGACCAGTCCGATCCCGAACAGTTGCTGCCAGAGTCGGTTTACGGTGACCCTGGCCATGAGCGGATTGGGTGAAGACACGAGCCAGTGGGCAAGACCGAGGCGGTTGGCGGGGTGTTCCTGGGGAAGCGGGGGAAGGCTGAGCGGAACGCCGGCGGTGACGGGTTGTTTGGGCTGATTGTAGAGGCCGCGATCGAGGAGGAAGGTCTGCCTCGGTTTGGGTATGTCTGCCATGACCATGACCCTGGGAATGGCCTTATCCATTTTCTCGAAGGCCTGTTTTTTGCCGTTTCTGTCTGTCAGCAGTGCCTGGAAGGAGGCGTCCTTTTTAGCCCACGCTTCCTCGACGGTCTTGCGTTGCTCTGCGGTCCATTTGGCTTCGGGAAGGCGGAGAACCCCGGGTAACCCGCCACCCTTGGGCGCCTTGGCGTCCTCCGGGTTTGGAGCGGCCTGTTCGACAATCTGGGAGGCCCATGCGGTTCTTGCCTCCAACCCAGCCTGCCATTGGGCGGCCAGGGCCTTTTGGGCATCGGCGAGTGCGTTCTTCGCTGCGGCGAGCGTTTCAAGTTGCTTGTCTGGAGCAACGTCCAGTTTGGGAGCGCTCTGAGGGTCGCCGCCGCCGCCGGTGACGGGCGTTTGGTTAAAGAAGGCGAAGAACCGATAATAGTCGGTTTGGAGGAGGGGATCGTACTTGTGGTCGTGGCAGCGGCAGCAATTCAGGGTGAGGCCGAGCCAGACGGTCCCGGTGGTTTCGGCCATGTCCATGACGTAATCGACCCGGTTTTCCTCGGCGATGCGGCCGCCTTCCCCGTTGATGGGGTGATTGCGGAGGAAGCCCGTGGCGAGGGTTTGCTCGTGGGTGGCGCCTGGGAGGAGGTCGCCAGCGAGTTGCCAGAGGGTGAATTGGTCGTAGGGGAGGTTGCGGTTGAAGGCGCTGACGACCCAGTCCCGCCAGGGCCACATCGTGCGTTCCAGATCGCCCTGGTACCCGTTGGAGTCGGCATAACGTGCAGCGTCGAGCCAGTCCCAAGCCATGCGTTCGCCGAAGTGGGGGCTGGCCAGAAGCTGGTCGACGGTGCGTTCCAGGGCATCCGGAGCGGAGAGAGAGTCGAATGCTGCGATTTGTTCTGCGGAGGGCGGGAGCCCGGTGAGGTCGAGGCTCAGGCGGCGGAGCAGCGTGCGCTTGGGCGCCCGGGGTTGGAGGTCGAGTCCTTCCGATTTGAGTCGCTCCCGGACGAGGGCGTCGATGGGGTGGGGGCTGCCATTTTGGGGGAGCAGAGGTTTTTCGAGGGGGGTAAAGGCCCAGTGGCTACCCCAGGGAGCGCCCTCCTGGACCCAGCGTTGGAGGAGGTCGCGTTCCTTGGCGCTGAGTTTGCGGTTCGACTTGGGCGGGGGCATGACCTCCTCCCGGTCGTGGCTGAAGATGCGTTCGACCAGAGAACTGGCCTCTGGCTTGCCCGGGACCACGGCGGCGGACCCCTCGGCGTTTTTCAGAAGGGCGCCCTCCCGGGTATCCAGGCGGAGGTCTGCCTTGCGTCCTTTGGAGTCGGGGCCGTGGCAGTGGAAGCAGTTTTCGGAAAGGATGGGGAGGATTTCCCGGCTAAAATCCACCGGGGCCGCGTGGAGGAAAGACACGCCGCTGGCCATGAGCGTGAATGAGAAGGCGATTCTGGCGAGGGACGCGGAGGGGGAGGGCATCACGAAAAATCTACCTTGCGGCGACGGGATGCGTAGTTACGCGAACGCGTAACCGGGGTTTCGGGGGGGTAGGCTGTTGGAGAGCCGCCTCGGGGCTGCGAAGGTTCCCGCTTTCTTCGGGAGGGATCCGGGGCCATTCTGTGGGGATGGAGTCTGTGATTACCAGTGTGCCTGGCACTACCGCCAACCTCGGTCCCGGCTATGACTGTTTGGGGGTCGCTTTGGGAGTGGCGAACCGGGTGCGTGTGAGCCGGGTTTCGGGGACCGACGGAGCCTTCTCCGGGCCCGGGCCGGGTCGGGCAATGGCGAATGAGGCGGCGGAGCGTTTTTTTACGCGGAGCGCCGTGGAACCCTTTGGCTTTGAGTGGGAGATTGAAGGGGAAGTGCCTTTGAGCCGGGGAATGGGCAGTTCGGTGACGGTCCGACTGGGGCTGTTGTCCGGCTTGAATGTGCTTGCAGGCGAGCCCCTTTCCCGCACGGACCTTTTTGAATTGTGCTCCCTCCTGGAAGGGCACCCGGACAATGCGGCTCCTGCTGCTTTTGGTGGATTCACGGTGGCGGGTGGAACCACGGTGGCCCGTTTCGAGGTGGCCCCGGAGCTGGCCTTTGTCCTTTTGATTCCCGATTTCGAAATCGCCACGCCCGACGCTCGCCGCGTACTGCCGGCCACGCTGGACCGGCTGTCTGCGGTATCGAGCTGCGCCAACGCTTGCCGGATCACGGCGGCGTTTGCCTCCCAGAACTACGCTCTTCTGCGGCACTCCTTTCATGATGGGCTGCACCAGCCTTTCCGGCGCGCCTTGATCCCCTTCCTGCCTGAGGTCATCACGGCCGGGGAAAAAGCGGGGGCACTGGGCGGGTTCCTTTCCGGTTCCGGCTCCACGATTTGTTGTGTCACTCTGGAAAATGCCGAGGGTGTTGCGGCGGCGATGGCGGCGGCGACTCCGGGGGTTGCGCGGACGCTCGTCACGCGGGCGGACAATCTCGGGATGGTGGTGACGCCTGCGGGCTAGGGGGCGGGTGGATTTGTATGCTGCGCCGGTGGCTGGAGGCTTTTGAGCAGTTTGCGATCGAGGTGATTCTCGAGAGGCGCACTGGCAAGCGTGCCTCTTTTCTCCGGGGGGTTCTCTGGCTGCTGAGCGGCCTCTTTCTTCAGATCGTCCGCCTGCGCCTCTGGCTTTACCGGCACCGGTTTTTGCGGGCGCGCATTCCCGGTGCCCTGGTGGTGTCGGTGGGGAATCTGACTGTTGGGGGTACGGGGAAAACGCCGGTGGTGGAGTTTCTGGCCCGGACGCTTCAGGACCGGGGACGGTCGGTGGCGATTTTGTCGCGGGGTTACAAGGCAAAGAAGCCGCCCCTTTTCCGGCGGCTTCAGCGGAAGTGGTTGGGGCTGGAAAAGAACAAGACCCGGGTGGTGCATGACGGCCAGCGGTTGCTTTTGGACAGCCGGTTTGCGGGCGATGAACCGTTCATGCTGGCTCGCTCGCTGCGTAACGTTGTGGTGCTTGTGGACCGGGATCGTGTTCGAGCGGCCTTGGGGGCCACGCAGGCCTTTGGGTGCGACACCCTGCTCCTCGACGATGGGATGCAGTACCTGGCGCTGCATCATCGTCTGGAGATTTGTCTGATCGACCGGCAGGCCCCTTTTGGGAACGAGTATCTGCTTCCCCGGGGAACGCTGCGGGAGCCGCCGGCGAACCTGCACCGGGCACACTACATTTTGATCACCAAGAGTGATGGCGCCGATAACACGGAGCTGATCGCGCGCATTCGGCAGCACAATTCGAGGGCGGGAATCATCGAGTGCACGCATCGTCCCCTGCACCTGAAGAACCTGTACACGGGGGAGGAATTGCCCCTCTCGTGGCTGCCCGGAAAACACATCGGCGCGTTGTCAGGGATCGCGCGGCCGGAGAGTTTTGAGGAAAAGCTGGTTGCTCTCGGGGCGACGCTGAACGTGACCTCGCGTTTTGCGGATCATCACCGGTTCACGGATCAGGAATTGCGGGACTTTATCACCCGGTGTGTGCGCCGGGATCTGGATGCGGTGGTGACGACGGAAAAGGACAGTGTTCGTTTTCCGCATCGGCCGCACACCTTGGAGGTGCCGGTGCTGTATTTGCGGGTGGAGATTGAGATTTTGCGGGGACAGGAGGTGTGGGAGGACCTGATTGGGCGGATTTGTTCCCCGCCGGCCTTCAAGGTGCCGGAGCGGATTTTTGCGTAGGGTGTTTTGGGATGGAAAAGCCGTTGCCTCGCTCCTGTTCTTTCCGGGGCGCAAGGGCTATGGGATGCGCATGAGCGATTCTCTTTCGGACGCCGCGGGGCCGGGTCGGTATGGCTGGCACTGGGATCATTCTTACGCCGGTTTGCCTGCGATTTTTTATCGCGACTGGCAGCCGGAGCCGGTGGCGCAACCCCGTCTCATTTTGTGGAATGCGGCCCTGGCGGCGTCCCTCGGGTTGGATGCGGACGCTTTGGCGCAACCCGAAAACGCCCTGTGTTTTGCGGGAAACTCGTTGCCGGAGGGGGTGAGACCTTTGGTTCAGGCTTATGCGGGGCATCAGTTTGGAAACTTCACCATCCTCGGGGATGGGCGTGCGATTTTGTTGGGCGAGCATCTCACGCCGCGGGGGAGCCGCGTGGACATTCAACTCAAGGGTGCTGGGCCGACCCCGTTTTCCCGCGGGGGCGACGGGCGTGCGGCGCTGGGGCCCATGCTGCGGGAGTATGTGATCAGCGAAGCGATGGCGGCGCTGGGGATTCCGACGACGCGCAGTTTGGCGGTGGTTGCCACGGGGGAGTGGGTTTACCGGAAGGAGGCGCTGCCCGGGGCGGTGCTGACGCGGGTGGCGGCGAGTCATTTGCGGGTGGGAACCTTGGAGTGGGCGGCGGCGCAGGGGGACCGGGGTGCGTTGGAGGCGATGGTGGGGTACGCGCTGCGCCGGCATTACCCGGAGCGGTTGGAGGTGGAGTGTCCTGCGCTGGCGCTGCTGGAGGCGGTGGGGGAAAGCCAGGCGGCCTTGGTGGCGCGGTGGATGCACGTGGGCTTTGTCCATGGGGTGATGAATACGGACAACGTGGCCCTTTCGGGGGAGACGATCGATTATGGGCCGTGTGCGTTTTTGGACCGGTATGATCCTGCCACCACGTTTAGCTCGATTGACCGGAGAGGACGGTATGCTTTTGGGAATCAACCGTGGATTGCCCAGTGGAATCTGGCCCGGCTTGCGGAGACGCTTCTTCCGCTTCTGCATTCGGTCGAGTCGAAGGCCCTTGAGATGGCGACCGGGGTGATCGAGGGTTTTGCGGGGCGCTTTCAGTCGGAATGGCTGCGCGGGATGAGGGCAAAACTCGGGCTGTTTGAGGAGGAATCGGAGGACGAACGTCTGATCAAAGCGCTGCTGGATTGGATGGCGCAGACGAAAGCGGACTATACCAACACGTTTGGGGCGCTGAGTTCCGAGGGGGCTCTGAGTCGTGCTCCTTGGGAGGGGGCCGTTTTTGAGGAGTGGCATGCGCGATGGAAGGCCCGGTTGGCGCGTCAGCCGCAAACGCCGGCGGAGGCGGTGAGCGAGATGATGCGCCACAATCCGGTGGTGATTCCCCGGAATCACCAGGTGGAGGAGGCTCTGGGGGCGGCGGTGGGTGGAGAACTGGGGCCGCTGCGGGGGTTGTTGGCGGTGCTGGCCAAGCCCTACGACCGCAGCGCGCCGGTCTCGGCTGGGTTTTGTGAACCGGCCCCGGCGGACGCACCGCCTTACCGGACTTTTTGCGGCACGTAGCAGCCGGGTGGAAGGGGGGGCGGCCTCGTGCCGGGACATGGACCGCATGGACCGCATGGACCGCATGGACCGCGTGAACCGCGTGAACCGCGTGAACCGCGTGAACCGCGTGAACCGCGTGGACTGCGTGGACTGCGTGGACTGCGTGGACTGCGTGGACCGGCCCGTCCATGTCGTCCATGTCGTCCATGGGCGAGCGGGCATGCGACTCTTTCACGAGAGTCTAAGAATGCATGCTCTGTGCGGATATAGAATGTTGTATGACATTCCTCCAATCGTGCGTTGAAGCGGGGGTGCTGAGTCGCCGCCGGGTAAAACGGGGGCGGGCGGCTTGGGCCGTGCTGGGCTGCCTCGTCTCGATCCCGCTCATGGCGCAAGGGCGCGGTGAAGGTTCTCAGTCGCAGGATGCGGCGTTGCGCGCATTTGCGCCTTTGTTGGAGGAGCACTGCATGGAGTGCCATGAAGGATCCAAGGCAAAGGGGGCTTTGGATCTTCGGAAACTTTCCCTGCAGGTCGAGGACCGCGCCCTGCGGGAACGTTGGGTGCGGGTGCATGACCGAATCCAGAAGGGGGAAATGCCGCCACCAAAAAAAGGGGATCTTGGAGAAGAGGAAAGAGCACGCATGGTGTCGCTATTGGGGGGCGTGCTCCTCCACGTGGATCGCGCGGAGGTGGCGCGTGTGGGGCGGGGACCATTGCGCCGGCTCAATCGGGAAGAATATCAGCACAACCTGCGAGAGGTCCTTCAATTACCCCACTTGGACATCCGGGATATGCTGCCGGAGGATCGGGAGGGACATCACTTCAACAAGTCGACCGAGACACTGGACATGTCGCGGGAGCAGGTAACGGCCTACCTCGAGGCAGCCGAGGTGGCGCTGCGCGCGGCGATGGTTTCTGGAAATGCGCCCCTGAAGGCGGCGACGTATCGCGCCGTGGGGACAGACCTTTTCCCCTCGGTCGGGACCTTCGGAAACCGGCAGGCGATGTTTTTTGCCAAAGGCGATCAGGCCGTGAAGGTGGAGGCCAAGGTGTCGAAGGAAGAAGAGGCCCGGCGGGCGCAGGATGAGGAGTTGGAGTTGGCCCTCTTTCGGTCGGCAAGTTGGCCCTATTTTGGGTACCCAAAGCGGTTTTTGGCGCGGGTGGAGGGGGAGTATCGGGTTCGTTTTTGGGCGCGAGCAGTCCGACAGGTGGATGGATTTAAGCTGGTGCCCGCGGATTTGCCGCAGCCCATGACGTTTCGGGCCCGGAAGCCCTCCGGCCCCTGTATTGCCGGAGATCCCCGGGCGACGGGGGGGATCCTCGATATCGCCCCGGAGGGTGCGGTGTACGAAACAACCCTCCAGCTCAAGGCGGGCGAGACTTTCGAGTACAGCCTGCTCGGGTTGCCAGTCCCTCTGGCCTTCAACGTCAAAGGGGGACCGCCGACCTATCGTTTCCCCCCCTTTCCGGAGGGAGGCCAGCCTGGGGTCGCCTTTCGGTGGCTGGAAGTGGAGGGCCCCCTGCCTCCGGTGCAATGGCCGCCAGCCTCGCACAGGGTGTTGTTTGATGCGCTGCCCGTCGGTGAGGAACCGGCTGATCCTCAGGCGGAAGCGCGTCGACTGGTCAGGCGATTTGCGGCCCACGCGGTGAGGGAGCCGTTTTCGGAGGCGGACTTGCGGGTGTTCGAGGGCCTGGTTTTGGGGCGTTTGGAAAAGGGGGAGCCTTTCGCTTCCGCTGTCCTCGCGGGGTACAAGGCGATCCTGTGTTCGGGACCTTTCCTGTACCTGCGGGAACCGAAGCGCCCGGACGATCACTTTGCGATCGCTTCGCGGATGTCGCATTTTTTAACCAACACGCGCCCGGACGAGGTGCTCGCTGCGCGTGCGCGGGAAGGGTTGCTGCGGGATCGGAGCGTGTTGCGCTCGGAAGGCGAGCGGCTGATTGCCGGCGAATCCTTCGAGCGGTTCATTCAAAACTTCACAGACTATTGGCTCAATTTGAGGCAGATGCGGCGGGACGATCCAGACGTGCGCCTATACCCGGAATACCGTTTTGATGATTACCTGGTGGAGAGTCTGGAGCAGGAGACGCGCGCCTTTGTTGGCACCATGATCCGTGAAAATCTGCCGGCGACGGCGCTGGTGGCGTCGGACTTCCTGTACGCCAATGACCGCCTGGCGCGTCATTACGGGCTGGAGCCTTTGGTGGGGTCCCGCCTGCGGAAGGTGTCCTTGCCCGAGGGGAGTCCCTACGGCGGGCTGCTGACGCAGGGCGCCATCTTGAAGGTGACCTCCAACGGCACGACGACTTCGCCGGTGGTGCGCGGGGCGTGGGTGATGGATCGGCTTTTGGGGACGCCCCCGCCGCCCCCGCCGCCGAGTGTGCCTGCCGTCGAGCCGGATATCCGGGGGGCGAAAACGATCCGGGAATTGTTGGCGCTGCACACGCGGGATGAGTCCTGTGCCGGGTGTCACCAGCGGTTTGATCCGGTGGGGGTGGCGCTGGAGAACTTTGATGTGCTCGGCGGCTGGCGGGAGCGTTACCGCGGCTTGGAAGAGGGCCAAACGGTGAAGGGGATCGACCGGGCGGGACACGAGTACGCCTACACGATGTCAGCGCCGGTCGATTCGAGCGCACGACTGGCTGAGGGGACTGCCTTTGCGAACATTTACGATCTGAAAAGAATCCTCGCGGCCAATCCGCGTCCGCTGGGCAGAAACCTGCTGCATCAATTCACCACCTACGCAACGGGCACGCCGGTCCGATTTTCGGATCGGCCCGAGGTGGAGGCGATTTTGGATGCGTGTGCGGACGGTGGTTACAGGGTGCGGGACCTCTTGTTGGGGCTGCTGGAGAGCCGGATTTTTTTGGGAGATGCTGGTTGTCGTTGAAAATAGGTACCTTATGAAGCAATCCTCGATGCTTTCCTGTGTGGCGCGCTCGGATCGGCGCGGCTTTTTGCGCGGCGCTGGAGTCTTGCTGGCCCTGCCGTGGCTGGAGAGTCTGAGTTCGGTTTTGGGCCAGAGTGCGGAGCCGGCCCTGCCCCGCCGGATGCTGCTCATCTCGAATAATCTGGGGGTGATTCCCCGGTTCTTTTTCCCGACTGGGACTGGGAGGGATTACGAGCTCTCGCCCTACTTGAGGGAGTTGGAGGCGTTTCGGGGGGATTTTACGGTGTGCAGCGGACTCTCGCATCCCGGGGTGACTGGGGGGCACAGCGCTGAGAATTGTTTTCTGACTGCGGCCAAGGGCCCGGCGCGGAGCGGATTCCGTAATCAGATTTCCTTGGATCAATTTGCGGCCGAAAAGCTTGGGCAGGTGACGCGTTTTGCTTCGCTGAATCTGGGGGTCAACATCGACCGCGCGAACCGGAGCCTGTCGTGGACGCGGGACGGCGCGTTGTTGCCTGCGGAGGACAATGCCGTGGCGGTTTTCCGGCGGATGTTTGTGCAGGGAAATCCGGAGGAGGTCGCGCGGCAGCTCCACCGGCTGGAGGAGCGCGGCAGCATTTTGGATGCGTTAATGGAGCAGACGCGGCGTCTGAATCGGTCCCTCGGTGCGGAGGACCGTGTGCGAATGGAGCAGTATTTGACGTCGATGCGCGAGGTGGAGCAGCGGCTGCATGCGGCTCGCGAGTGGGAGTCGAAGGGACGGCCGACACCGCCGGAAAAGGAGCCGCGGGATGTGAGGGACAAGCGGTTCTTTCTCGAAAAACTGGAGCTGATGCTCTCGATGGCGCGGCTGGCCTTCGAGACGGACTCCACGCGCATCATCACGCTGATGGTGGACGGGTTGACGACCGGAGTGTTTCAGCTGCGCGAAAACCAGAACACGACCGACGGCTATCACGGCCTCAGCCATCACGGGCAGGCGGAGCACAAGGTGCGCCAGTTGCAGGACGCCGAGTGCCAGCAAATGGGATTGTTGCGGAAGCTTCTGGAGGCGCTCGCCGGGACGCGGGAGCAGGGCCGCCGGCTGTTGGATCAGACCATGGTGCTGTACGGCAGCAATCTGGGGGACGCGAATACGCACGATAATACAAACCTTCCCATATTGCTGGCCGGCGGCGGGTTCCGGCACGGAGCGCACCTGGCTTTTCCAAGGGACGCCAATGCGCCGCTGAGTAATCTTTTTGTGTCGATGCTCCAGCAGATGGGAGTGGAGGCGGAGAGCTTCGGGTCGAGTACCGGAAGATTAAATGGCTTGGAGCCGATCTGATGCGGATAGTGGGGAGGTGATGCCGACGAAGAAAAAAACAGGATCGGGCGCGTTTGGCGTTCGGGATTCCGGGGTTCAAACGCCGGCCCTCGACCGGGCCCTCGCGCTTTTGGAATTGATCAGTGCGCATTCCGATGGGGTGACGACTTCCGAGATCCGGGCGGAGCTGGGATTTTCGGCGAACCTGGTGTTTCGGCTCACCAAGGCGCTAATGGTGCATGGGTACATCGAGAGGGATCTCGGGGGGACGCGTTTTTTGCTGACCCAGAAGCTGTTGACGCTTGCGCAGCCGAAGCGGGAGGAGCGCAGTTTGGGGCAGATTGCCTGGCCGACGTTGTGCTGGCTGCGCGATGTCACGGGGGAATCGGCGCACATCGGGATTCGGTCGGGGTGGGAGTGTGTGGTGTTGGAGCGCGCGATTGGGCCCAATCTTTTCAAATACTACACGGAGGCGGGGGCGCGCGGGCCCTTGCATGCCGGGGCGCCGGGGAAAGCGATGCTGGCGTGGCTTCCGGAGGAGGAGCTGAAGCGGACCCTGGAGGAGATGCCGCTGGTACGGGTGACGAACAATACGATCCAGACGCGGGAGGCTTTTGAGCGGGAGCTTCGGGAGGTGCGAGAGAAGGGGTATGCGATGGATCGTGGGGAGACTTTGGAGGGGCTGTACTGCTTGGGAGTGCCGGTCTGGGATGGGGAGGGAAGGGTGTCTGCCTCGTTGTGGATCACGGCCCCGGAACCGCGGTTGGATGAGGCCTCGGTGCGGCGGCATTTGCCTTGGGTCCTGGAGGCGGGGCAACGCATGACGGCGGCACTGGCCTAGAGGGTGCGCGGGTTGGGGAAGGGGGCGCAGCGGGTTGCGGAGCGTGAAGTGGTGGAGGGGGCGTGTAAGCGCAGCGGGTTGTGGGGCGGGGGTTGGTAAAAAGGGCGTGTAAGCGCAGCTGGTTGCGGAGCGTGGGTTGGTAAAAAGGGCGTGTAAGCGCAGCTGGGGCTGCGCGCTCCCGGGATCAATGTTTGCCCGTGAGGCGGAAGTATTCGGTGTCGGATAGGGGCGCGCTTTGGACCCAGCGAGAGGCCTCTTGGGCGTCTTTTTTGACCCATGTTCTCAGAAGCGTGTCGAGAACACGGATTCGTTCTTTGGTGAACTCGGGAGGAATGCGGAGTGCCAACTCCCCGACGGCGGCGGGAGCCTCCTGAGCCGCTTTGGACTGGACCAGTCCTGCAATCCCGGCAACGCGCTCGGCGGGCGGGAGTGTCTGCAGGAAGTCGGTGGCGTGAGTGATTTCGATTTTTTCGCCCCCGCATTTTTTCATGTTTGAGGTGATGGCTGCGGCGCGGACCTCGCCCGTCTTCAGGAGTTCGATGGCGGTACCTCCCAGTCTTTCACCCACGTCGCGTGCAGCCTGGCCTGTGAGTCTGGAGAGCGCTTCGCGGGCTTCCGCGTGTTCGGAAAGTGGGAAGCCGGGAGTCGCCGCAAGCTCCGAGAGAGCCTGGTCTCGCACTGGCCCCTTGGGGAGTTGCTCGAGGAAGTTCAGACCGTCTTTCCAAGTTTGTCCCTGCAGGAAAGCTGCCATGAACCTTTGCCCGTCTATTCTATGGCTGGAGTCTCCCAACTCGCGAAGAATGGCGACTGCAACATCCGGATTCCCTTTGGAGATCGTTGCGAGGGATGAGGGTATATTGCGGGTCGTTGCTGAGTAGGGTTCCTCTTTGAGCCAGTCGGCGAAACCGGCGGGATCGCGCAGCGCCCAGTGACCGAAGAAGGAGCTGCTTGTCGCGAAGCCAAAGGTTTGTTTCGAGAGAAAGCGCGCACCGGCCAGAGGGTCGATTTCTGCGAGACGGTTCAAGGCGTACACGTAATCTGGGCGAAAGGCCTTCGTGAGATCATCGGTGAAGCCTGTTTTCACGAAATCCAGGAGTTGGGCGGGGTCCATGGATGCGATGATTTCGTAAACCGCGATCCGAGCTTCGCTGGCGGTGTCGTGTGAATCGATGACGTCGTGGAACCAGTTGTTGGGGAGGGTTTTTGGGGATTCCGCTTCGGACGGAACGGATGAGCTGCCGACCGGGGGCGGCTCTTGGGGCGATCCGGTGTGGGGTTCGGAGGTGAGCGGGACGGCCGTGGGCCGGTGTGTGCGTGGGATGGCTTCGAAGTAGCCGAAAGCGGCCGCGCCCAGGCAGCCCAGTGTGTACAGAAACGTTTTCATTTCAGGGGAGCCAGCGCACGGATCAACGCCTGTTTTTTTTCGAAGGGCAGGGGAACCGCGTCGATGAATTCCTGCACGTGTCCCTGATCGACGAATGTTGGCCATCGATCGCTTGGGCCAATGGGTAGAGCGATCGTGCGGTAATAGGCCAGATGCTGCTCGGCAGGAAGAGTTTGGGCGGCTGCAATGAGGGCGCGGAGCCTTCCCTCCCAATCATAAAGGTTGAGTGGACCGACAGCATACGCCGCAACCCCAAGGAGGACGCCCTCTTTGACGGGGCCCTCGGGCAGTTGGCCGATCCAAGTGGACGCGGCGGCTGGGTCGCTTTCGGCGAGTGCTTTCCAGAAACCGCCGGAAGCAGCTTTGATTTGCTCCTCGGACTGCAGTTTCTCCACGTACTGAAGAGCGCTTTCCACGCCGCGTGATTTCAGGCGGGAACTGGCTTCGATCGCTTGATAAGGTAGATGGATTGAGCCTGGAACTTGGTCGATGAAGTTTGACGCGCTTTCCGGGAATCGGCTCCGGAGGTTGATGTACGTTTCACTCGTCAGGGACTCCAAAAGCTTGTCGAAAACGTCGGGGTCGCTGCTTCGTGATTGGATCAATTTCTGCGAGGCACGCGAAAATTCCCGAAGGGCCTCTGCGGGGTCGCTCGAATCGGTGCTCATCAATCGGGCGAGGAGGCCAACGCACCGGCCGGACTCCGCGAGGAACACCTCCCGAATTTTGGGGTTGGTTTGCAGTGATTCGAGGAGCGCTCTGTAGTCGCCCCGGATTCCGGTACCAATGAGGGGTGAGCCGCCGCTGAGGGCGGAAGACCATTCATTCCGGGGGAGTTCTGAAACCTTCAGAAGGGCAGATTGAACGTCCTTTTTGATGAGCGTGTTGAAGACGATGCCCAGCATGCGCCCCAGCATGCGTTTGTCTTTCAGCTGATGCGCCGTTTCGATGGCTTTATCACAATCGAGTTCCGTGAGATGTTCGACGAGGGCACGGGTGATGGACCCATGCTTTCGTGCCGATTCGGGGAGACCTTCCAGTAGCGCCTTGGTTTGGTCCGCGCTCAGTCCTCTTACGATTTTGAGATAAAGCAGGCTGCTCTGGGTGGGCAGGTATCCCGGATAACGCGAGCTGAGGCGGGAGATTAGCTCGATCTGCTTTCCCAGTGGAAAAGCTGCGAATTGTGCGGCCTCCGAAAGCTCGTCCTCGGAGGGCGAGGTGCGGGTCTGAGGGGACTTTTGGGAAGAGGAAGGCGTGGGGTTAAGAGGCGTGGAGGGAGGCGAGTTGGTCCCCGGGGAAGGGTGGCTGAGGCGCGCGAAGGAGTTTCCTGCGGCAAAGCAGACCACGAGTCCACTGACAGCGAGGGTTTTTTTTGCGAGAGGCGTGGGCATGAGCG
>JBANFR010000062.1:0-19843 GCA_037975925.1 Verrucomicrobiota bacterium | reverse complement strand
ATTACGGGCCGGAGAGGAACTTAAAAAAGTGGAGCGGGTAGAGGGAATCGAACCCTCCTAGCCAGCTTGGAAGGCTGGAGCTTTACCACTAAGCTATACCCGCTTAAACCTGGCTGACACTTTTCAGTTTCGGCTCTGGAAACTCAAGCGCGAAAAATAAGGGGCGAGCGTCCTGGGGGGAACAGGCGCAGTGCTCCTCAGGCTGCGCTCCATTCTTGTGCGGACTTCCGCTCGTAAATGGCCTTGCCCGCTCCCTCGATCGCAAACAAGTGCAGCCATCCGTTTTCCACCAATTCCCGCACGCCTGCATGCTTCTCAAGCACCGCGTCAATCCGTTCCCTCGGTGCCTCGAGATACACGTGCAAGCGGAGAGGTTCGTGAACCCATTGCCTGCCATCGTGAAGCGACTGGAGCGGGAGGCCCGTCTGGAGATCCCCCGAATTTCCAAGGCAAATCCCGATCTGGCCCACCACGTTGTGTATGGTTTTGTTCCCGCTCCCGAAAACTGCGTTGTTCACCGTGGACGCGTAGTACTGGAGGTTAATCCAGTTCGCTACCACCATCGGGGCGCACATGATCAACTCGAGGACGCTGTTGTCCGTATCCTTGCGATAGTCGTAGCTGTGCAGAAAAGACCGACCGTCCAGGCTGATCCCCCGGGTCCGCTCCCTGGGGGCGGCGATAAAGGCTGCATTGCCCGCAAGGCCCCATTCCGGGCGAACTTGAGACCAATCCTGACTCCGCTTGAAGATCTGCTCATCCAGATTTGGATGATCCGAGGCGAGCCCGAGGCGGAGGGAGCGTTCCTTGCGCGCTTTTTCCCCCGCGGCTTTCAGCCAAGACTCGATGCGCTGGAGATCCTCCCTGTGGGTTTGTGGCAGGAGTTCCAGGTCAAAAAGCGCAACCTCGTCCGTGGTGGTGTTGTGAAGGCCAGCGACAAAAACCGTGTCCCGTGGAATTGGGATTCCTTCGGCGGCCAGGGCTGCGCGCACTGCCGGGTCGTTCAGGATTGCTGTGCCGATCCGGGCGTTTGAGTCGCCGGCATGCCCTCCGCAAGCTCCACAATCCAGGCCTGCGGCATAGGGGTTATTGGTGGTTGCGCTCCCGTGGCCGCAAAGAACGACGAGTCTCGCAAAGCGTTCTGTCAGACCCATGTTTGAGAGGATGGATTTTCCCAGGGCGATCCGATCCTCCATTCCAATCCCCTGATAACCGGTGTCCGAATCGGGATCGAGGTCCGGCCTGAACGGCGACTCTTTGGGAGAAGGACAGGATCCTTTCGGGAGCGAGTTTTTAAGCAGATTTGCGCTGAAGAAGAGGCCTGCAGTCTCGACAAAAGAGAAGCAGGACACTGCGGATTTTTTGAATGAATCGAGCGCGTACTGGAGTCGTTTGCCGAGTTGCTTCCGCTGCGCCGTTTTTTGTTTGAGGTGGGGGTTTTTGTGTTTGGTGGTCTCGCGCACCTGGTACTTGGGACTGAGGAGAACGGGGCATTGGGCCACGGCCTTGTCCTGCGAGAAGGGAACGATTTCCATGGGGATTCCAAAAAATCCGGCAAACCCCAGCGTCTCGATGCTGGGATCCTCGGATTCAAAATGGCGGCGGAAGACTTCCGAGCGGACGTCGATACAGAAGACGGCTTGGACGGAGGGGCGTTGATCGGCTCTCTGTTGAGCGGACGCACTCGCCCACGCGAGGTGTGCTTTCACGCGCCTGCCCCACGATCTTTCCTGCGCGGTCTGGCATACGAGAAGCGCCAGGCTTTGCTCGGAAGAAGCCTCCGCGACCCCCAGCCAGAACTCCCTGAATTCGGTGCCGTCGTATTGCGCGAGCAGGGCCGCGTCGAGGGCGAGGCGTACCGCGAGGAGGTCGAGGAGCGAGGCATCTGCTTTACCGTGCATTGAGAGGGAGCGCACTCTGTACTGAACGTAACCCGCCCATCCACGGATGGTGAGGAGCTGTTTGTGGAGGAAGTCTTCGAGAGCATCCTCGATCCGGAATGAGGGGAGCAGATGAGCGATGGCTGTTGCAGCATCTGGAGGAAGATTGCGGACCCATTTCCGGAAATGGGTCAGTCCTTGAATTTCCAGAGAGGCGTCGAGCTGGGCATGTTGGCGCCAAGCCTCGTAAAGGGACAGGCCCTTCCACGGAGAGGCCCATACGGCCTGGCCCTCGTCGTAGTAGGCCGCGCAAAATTGTGCGATCGACTCCACCACGGATTCCGACCAGCGGCTCCGGTGCTGGCTGTCGACGGCCTCCGCCACAGTCAGGATGATCCCTTCATTGGAGACTGTGTTCAATTCGCGCAGAATGTCGGTCGCGCTCCAGTTCTCGAGAATGGACTGCCTTGATGCGGGGAGCGTGGAGCAGAGGTGTTGGATTGCGTCCTCCAAATCCGCCTCCTTCAGGACTCCAGCGGCGAGTTGATCGAGATAGTAGGCGCCTGGCATCTGGCATCCTCCAAGGACCTGGCGTTGCATTAACTCACAGACGTCATGGAACTTCCGGGAGGTGAGTCCCGTGAAGGGGTTCACGGCCACGTAGTCCTGGAGCGGCCAGAGGGGGGCGATCCGTTGACACGCGGCTTGTGCGGAATCGAGCACTGAGGATTGGGAAGTCGAACTTGAGGCGGATGACGAGGACGGCTGGATGGTCTTCATGGTTCAGGTTCAGGCGTTGTGTTTGGGGAGGGCCTTGGAGAGGAGTTGGTCGGCGACGGTTCCCACGTAGAAACCGTGTGAGGCGTGGACAAAGAGAGCGCGGCCCAGTGGGGACCGGGAGGATGCGTGGAGCCGTGTCTGGAAGAGTTGGAGGGCCACGAATGCGACACCTATGCCAATCGCGAGCACCAACTCGGCAGGCGAGTTAGCGATCCCGTGGTGCGGGGGGGATGAAAACAGTGCGCCATGAAACAGAGAGTGGAGGGAGAAATAACAGGCGGCGGTGGCGGTGCAGAGAATGAGTCCGAACCCGAGAAGTCCCTTATGGTGGGAAGACAGCCACACGCTCCACAGGAGTTGGGCGATGGAGATGCAGAAGACTGCGGTGAGGAGAAAGGAGCCTGCCGATCCATCGGGCTTGCTATTCCAGAGGGAGGCGATCGCGTAGGTGATACCGAGTGCGAGGACTCCGAGGGTGGCCATGCTCATCGGGGAGAGGCTCGTTGTCGGGGATGGAGACCAACGAAAGCGGCTCTTTTCGATAGTGCTACCGGAGGAAAGGAAGGCGTGGGCTTTGTAGAGCGAGTGGGCGAGGATGTGCAGGATGGCCAGAGCGAAGGCACCGAGGCCGCACTCCAGCATCATGAAGCCCATTTGGGCGACGGTGGAGTAGGCGAGGGAGCGCTTGATGCTCGTCTGAGTGAGCATGACCGCTGAGGCGAAGAGGGCGGTGATTGCTCCGAAAGCAAGGAGCGTGTGGAGGGCGGAAGGGGTGATGGCGATGAGCGGGCTCATGCGGAGCACAAGGAAGCCACCGGCGTTAATGATCCCTGCATGCATGAGGGCAGAGACGGGCGTCGGCGTTTCCATCGTGTCCGGCAACCACGAGTGGAATGGAAACTGAGCGGACTTCAGGATCGCCGAGGCGACGAGGAGGAAGCTGATGGTTGTGATCTTTGGGTCGTTCAGTGCACCGAAAATTGCGGGAGCTGGGAACAGCTGGGAGAACTCCAGTGTGCCGAAGGTTTTCCATGCAAGGATGAGGGCACCCACGAGACATGCATCGCCGATTCTGCTGATCACAAACTTGAGCCGTGCGGCGCGCAGTGCGGCGGGACGCTCTGGATAGAAGGTGAGCAGTTGGTGCAGGCTGAGGCTGGTTGTGATCCAGGCGCCGGTGAACAGCGCTAGGTTACCCGAGATGGTGAGTGTCAGCACTGAAAGGATTGTGGAGGCCAGCCACTTGCAGAAGCGTCCCTGAGCTGGGTCTCCCGCGAGGTATTGGACCGAAAAGCGCGAAATGACCCATCCGAGGAAGGAAACCAGGAGGACCATCAGGGATGAGAGCCGATCGAAATAGAGGGTGAGCGGCGGGACACCGACCGTGATGGGTTTTGCCTCGGGCGGATGCCAGCCCCACAGGGCCACGGAGGCGGAAATTGCCAGGAGGAGGATCCCCAGTGCGAAATGAGGGAGGGTGGAGGCGAAGCGTTTTCCCATGCGGTTGGCGATTGCACCCGGGATGAGGAGGGAGGAGAGGAGGAGGGTGGGAATGAGGGCGGACAGCACCCGGAAAAGAGCGACAGCCGGCGAGTGTGAGATGGGGTCGATTTCCATGGCGTGGAGGATTTCACGCCGGAAAAATTCGGTCCAATATAACGTTTGTTGCAAAACGTTTGAGGAAACAGAACGATGATTCGCGTTATGGAATTTCTGAACTATCACCATTTAAGATACTTTCGTGCGATTGCCCTGGAGGGGAGCCTCACGCGTGCGGCTCAACGTCTTCACATTTCGCAGTCAGCACTGAGTATTCAGCTTCGGGACTTGGAGCAGTCCCTGGGGCAGCCGCTTTTCCGAAGGGAGAGCAAAAGCCTGGTGATCAACGAGGCCGGGAGGATCGCACTGGAATATGCCAACTCGATTTTTGAGACGGGCGAGGAGATGCTTGCGGTTCTGAAGAGTGAGTCGAGCGGCCACCGTCGACCGGTGCGAATTGGTGCGGTGTCGACGTTATCGCGTAACTTTCAGCTATCGCTGCTTCGGCCTCTGATGGGGCGCGAGGATATCGATCTTGTGCTTCGCTCGGGCAATTTACGTGACTTGTTGGCAGGGCTTCGAACGCACACGCTCGACGCCGTTCTCTCCAATCTTCCGGTGCCCCGGGATGCGGAGACGAACTGGCGCAGCATTCTGCTGGAGGAGCAGCCGGTGAGCCTTGTGTCGCGGCCCCTTGCGAATCCTGGTCGGTTTCGTTTTCCAGCGGATCTACGCAACACCCCGCTGGTGCTTCCAAGCGCGGATAGCAACCTTCGTGTTGCGTTTGATTTGCTGATGGAACAGCACCGGATTCGCCCGATTATTGCGGCGGAAGTAGACGATATGGCGATGCTACGATTGCTGGCGAGAGAAGGGGTGGGCCTGGCTTTGGTGCCGGCGGTGGTGGTCAGCGATGAGTTGCGCAACAAGGTGCTGACGGAGCGTTTCCGGATCCCCTCGATTCGGGAGAGCTTTTACGCGATCACTCCCGAGCGCCGCTTCCCAAATCCGGTGCTCGCCGAGTTGCTGGAGGGAGGGGCAAAGGGGAGGGGCAGGGGAAAGAAAGAAGGAGGCTCGTCCTCGAAGTGATGGGGAAAGGCTCGCGGAATGATCCGAGGGGGAGCCGCAGTGGATTTTCCGCGGCGTCTGGACTCCATGCGTTGGGGAAATCAGAATCGGAGCATGAGAAAGGGATTCATGATTGCTTGTGGTGTGGTGCTGGCGGTTGCTCTGTCTGGCTGCTCGGTGTTTATGGCTGCCAATCAGCCGCGGAAGAGGAACCTGAATGTTTTGGCGGTGGGCAGTCCGCGGAGTTTGGTCATGGCGGAGTTGGGTGCACCGGTGAGCACGGAGACGCATCGTCGAAGCCGTGTGGACGTTTATTCTTTTCGTCAGGGTTACAGTCGGGGAGTGCGGACGACGCGAGCGGTGGGGCACGGCGTTGCAGATTTTCTGACGCTGGGAATCTGGGAGGTGGTGGGGACTCCGGCAGAGGCGTTTTTTGACGGGGAAGAGACGCTGATCCAGGTCCAGTATGACTCTGCGGACAGGGTTGTGCAGACGATGACTCTGAAGCGGCCCTGAATGTTTGGGGGAGAGGTTTGGCCTGGAGGGGTGGCAGTGGGCGTTGAGGGAAGGACCGGTTAATCGGGAATGAGCGGTTGGACGCCGCCCAGATGTTTGGCGAAAAACTGGGTGGCGATTTCCACCGTTTGCGAGCACCAGGGGTCGCTCATCCAGAAAGGGTGAGGGGCTTCCGGGAGAGTGTGGAGTCCAGTTTCGACTCCGGCTGCTTTGAGTTTTTCCATGGCGAGCGGACGTCCGATGCGCGGGGTGTCCTTTTCACCTTCGATAAAGAGAAGTGGGGGCACGCCCGGGCGGATGTGGGTAATGGGTGAAGCTGCGCGGTAGAGATCGGGATTTTCGGCGCAGGAGAAGCCGAAGAAGGCGAGTGCTTTGGGATTGGTGGCTTCGAGGTTGGATGCGATGAGATCCTGGGTTGCGGCCATGGAGATGCAGGCTTGCACGGAGCTGTCGGCCTCCGAGTGGGGGCCGGGGCCCTCGAATTCGGGTTTACCGGAGGTGAGTGCGGTGAGCGCGGCGAGGTGGCCGCCGGCGGACCCTCCGATGAGGCCGATGCGTTCTGGATTGATTTGGAGAGCGGCGGCGTGGGCTCGCAGGAAGCGGATGGCGGCTTTGCAATCGTGGAGAGCGGCGGGGTAATGCGCCTCGGATGCGAGACGGTAGGAGACGAGGGCGGTGACGAAGCCTCTTTGGGCGAGGCGTTCCATCATGGGGCGATCGAGTTCGATTTGACGTTGGTTCCAGCCGCCGCCGTGGATGTCGAGGATGGCGGGGTATATCCCCGGCTGGTCTGGAATGTAGACGATGAGTTCGACCGAGTGCTCGGGATGGGCGGCGACGAGCAGGCGGCGGATGCGGAGACCTTGGGGTGCATCTTGTGGGAGGAGTTTTTTCCAAGAAGCCTGAGCCGCAGAATCGGGACTTGGCGGTGTGGATTGAGCGGAAAGGGTGAGGGGGAGGAGAAGGAGTGGAGCGAGGAGGCGACGCTTCATGCACAGAGAACGTGCGGGGTGTGCCGTTTCTTAGCCGACGGCCGGATTGTGTTTGAGCCGCTGGACGCCATGTGGGTCTTCCTTCTAGGTTTCGGTCCATGAATGGCCCCTCTGTAGAGATCCGTGGGAAAGCAACTCCTCCGGCTGATTTGGAGATCAAGGACGCGCAGCTCATTTTTAACCGGGTGTGGCGTGCGTTGGAGCGGGATTACGGCAGGAGCGGGTTAAGGTTTCCGAAGGAGCTGATTTTGCTCGGGGGCGCTCCGGGGGCAGGGAAGGGCACGAACTCGGACTTTATCCGGGAGCTTCGCGATATTACGGCCGAGCCGATTGTGGTGAGTCAGTTGTTGAACACGCCTGAGGCATTGAAGATCAAGTCGGAGGGGGGGATGGTGGGCGATGCGGAGGTGGTGAGTATTTTGTTCCGGAAGCTTCTTGAGCCGGAGCAGCAGAACGGGGCGATTCTGGATGGGTTTCCCCGGACCAAGGTGCAGGTGGAGTGTTTGAAGATGTTGTTTGATGAGATGACCGCGCTCCGGCGGGAGTTTTCGGAGACACCGGAGGCGGCGCATTTCAAACAGCCGATTTTCCACATCATGGTGTTGTTTGTGGATGAATCGGAAAGTGTGCTGCGCCAGCTCAAGCGCGGGCGGCAGGTGATCGCACACAATGCGGAAGTGGAACGTTCCGGGGTGGGTGAGTTGTGGGAGGAGCGCGCGACGGATTTTAATGAGGGGCTTGCGCGAAACCGGTACCGGGTCTTCAAGGAGCAAACTTATGATGCGCTCGTTTCACTGAAGAAGATTTTCCATTATCACTTCATTAACGCTCAGGCGCCGTTGGAGTTGGTTCGTGAAAATATTATTCAGGAGCTGGAGTATCAGAGTTCGCTGGAGCTGGATCCCAGGACTTTTGACCGGTTGCGCAAGCTGCCGCTGGCGAGCGAGATTGTGCGGCATGCGCGGCAGGATCTGGTGCGTCGGCTCGATGTTTATCAGGTGGAAAACCGCGATCTTTTCGGGAGGGTGATCGAATTTGTGGAGGGCCGAATGATGCCGATTATCGCGCGGCATGCGATTTCCGGGATGGCGGATATCAATTCAGAGGACCTGCTTTTTGATGATCCGAAGGCGCTGGCCATGTTGATCGATATTTTTTCCGAGCGCGGCTACCAGGCGACGGTGGATTTGCACCGGGTGGAAGTGCCGTGTCGGATGGATTTGCAGACGGGGGAGATATTTACCCGTTTGAAGAAGGTGTTTCGCTTTCACATCCGTTTCAAGGGATCCCAGATTCGGAGGGGCTGAGGAGCGATTGGGATAGGTTTGGTTCAAAAAGCTTATTTTGAGCGGGATGTGCCAAGCGCTATATCGGGGCCTGCGGAGTGGGACGCTGCTTTTGGGCTGCGTGACTGCGTTCTGTGGGTTCGATGGGGTGGCGCTGGGAGGGGAAGAGGTGTTGCCGGACACTGGCGGGTTGGGGTGGGCGAGTGCGGAGTTGCGCGAGAGAGCGCGCCGTCTGGTGGATACGCAAAGGGCTCTCGCGGCCCTTGGCACTCCAGTGGTGGGACAGACGGTTCAGCAGTTTGGTTACATGCACCGGCGCCTCTCCCAGCCTCCGCCGATTGCGCCTTGGGTGCAGGTTGATTTGGGTGCGTCCCACCCGATTGATTGGGTGGCGCTCATCCCCGCGCAGGTGGACTGGCAGTTGATGGAGCGTCCATCGCACGGATTCCCGCTCCGCTTCCGAATTGATGTTTCTGAAGATCAGGGTTTTAGAACATTTCAACCGTTGCTGGTTTGTGATGAAGAGGATTTTCCGGACCCGGGAATTGCCCCTGTGTCGGCTCGAACCTTAGGCAAGCGGGGGCGGTATGTGCGTCTGACAGTGACCAAGATGGCGCGGGAGAATGGGCAGTATTTTTATGCATTGGCCGAGTTCATGGTGTTGAGCGGTCGGCGGAATTTGGCGAATGGGGCGGCGATTCAGTCGTCCGATCAGGCGCGCTTTCCGCCGCGTTGGTCTTTGGGCAATCTGGTGGACGGTTGTTCGCCTCTGGGGCCGCCGATTGAGCGCGATCTTCTGCCGTATGACGGTCTGTACAGCGGGCCTGATCCGAGTGGGAGCGCACCGTGGATGGAGGTGGATTTGGGCCGGGTGGTGCCGGTGGAGGAGATCCGCCTGCATCCCATTCACGCGCGCCTCGGTGCGGACATTCCCGGGTTTTCGTTTCCGAGACGGATGAAGGTGGAGTTGTCGGTGGACGAGAGTTTTGCGAATGCTGTGGATGTGGCGGAGGGATGGGGGAAAGAAGGGGTGAATCCCGGGAACAACGCGGTGACACTCCAGGGCCGAGGGGTGGAGGCGCGTTATGTTCGTGTAACACAACTCGACTCTCCCGAATCCAAGGCGGGGCGTTTTGGCCTTTCGGAGTTGGAGCTGTATTCGGAGGGGGTAAACGTGGCGCGCGGGGCGGTGGTGAGAGCTATTCCGGACCCAGCGCCGATGAGTCGGAATTGGCCGCTCTCGCAGTTGGTGGATGGATACGCCAGCTACGGGCGTTTGATGGAGTTGCCGGAGTGGCTGGAAAAATGGAGTCGTCGAGCGCATCTGCAGCGGGAGATGCGCGTGGAGATGGACCGGATTCAGAGTTTGAAGCAGAAAGTGCGGAGGCGGCTGTGGGGGTGGGGAGCGTGGTTTCTGGTGCTTGGACTGGCGGTGGGAGTTGGGGTGGTGCTGCGTTTTCGTGCAAGAAGCCGCCGGCGGAGAGAGGCTGAGATTCTCCGATTGCGCCGCCAGTTTGCGCATGATCTGCACGACGAAATCGGCAGTAATTTGGCGGCGATCTCAGTGATCAGCGAGATGGCAAGGGGCCATGATGAAACGGGCAGCGAGGCGCAGGTCGAACACTGGGAGGAGATTCAGCGCATTGCCCGGGAGAGCAACGAGGCGCTGAGGGAGGTGCTCTGGGTGTCTGGAGTCCGCGAGGAGACGGGTGAGGATTTGGTGGAACAACTCCAAAAAGCTGCCCGGAGGATTCTCGTGGGCTGTGAGTTGCGGTGGTTGGTTCGAGAGCCGATTGTTTCGGCCCATTGGTCGCTCGAAGGGCGGAGGCAGGTGTTTTTATTTTTTAAGGAAACTCTGACCAATGTGGTGAGGCATTCGATGGCGACCGAGGTGGAGCTTTTGCTCGAGGTGGTTGGCGGACGACTACGTCTCCGGGTGCGTGATAATGGGCGGGGGTTTGCGGTTGGGCAGTCGGGCGGGACTGGTTTGCGCAGCTTGGAGGAGCGGGGGCGCGCCTTGGGGGGGACGTGTCGCATCGAAAGCCATGAAGGGAAGGGAACTTCCGTGGAACTGGAGATTCCGATACCGACCGCTTCCGGCGGTTGATAGTGTGGGGGGAATGGCGACGATTTGGCTGATCGAGGACAACCCGGCGTTTCGAAGGGCGACGGAGCGTGCGCTGTCGGGGATGAGCGGGGTGGAGAGCGTGAAGTCGTATGTTCGGTGCGAGGATGCGATCCAGGCATGGAAGTCCGGGGGGCGCTGCGATGTGGTACTGATGGACGTGGGGTTGCCGGGAATGGATGGGATTGAGGGGATTCGCCAGCTGAAGGCGGAGGCGCCTGAGCTGAGCATTCTGGTGCTGACGGTGTTTGAGGAGGACGAGAAGATTTTCCGTGCGGTGTGTGCGGGAGCCTGCGGTTACCTGCTGAAATCGTCGCCGATGGCGGTCATTTTGGATGGGGTCAGTCAGGCGATGCAGGGTGGAGCTCCGATGAATCCGCGGGTGGCGAAGCGGGTGTTGGAGATGTTTTCGAAGTTGGCGCCTGAACGGAGGGACTATGGTTTAAATGAAAGAGAGCGTGCGGTTTTGGGGTGCATGGCGGAGGGGTTGTTGAAGAAACAAATGGCGGATCGTTTGGAGCTCAATCCGCACACGATCGACTATGTGGTGCGGTGCCTTTACCGGAAGCTGCACGTCAATGGGCAGGCTGCGGCGGTTTCTGTGGCGATGAAGGACGGCTTGCTTGGGCGTTAGGGAGGCTTGGGCCCGGCTTTTGGGGGGCTCCGCAGTTTGACAATGGCACGATCCTCGCAGGAAAAGCCTCTTTGGGCGCAGCGCCTGCTGGAGGGAGAGGGCAGAATATGAACCTCGGTCTGAAGCTTGAGTGTTCAGATTCCAAATTGAATCCCCCTATTTATGAACGATTCCCTCTCAGAAAATACGCTTTCGCGTCGTCATTTCCTCCAACGTTCCGGGTTGGCTTTGGGAGCCACCACGCTGGGTGGTTTACAGATTCCCCATGTCTTTGCAGAAGGAAGCGAACAGTTGCGGATTGCGCTGATTGGTTGCGGCGGGCGCGGCACGGGTGCGGCCGTGAATGCGATGAGTCAGGTAGGTGCGCCCAAACTGGTCGCGATGGCGGATGTTTTCGAAAACAAACTCCAAGGCAGCTACCGATCCCTCAAAGCGAAGTTTGACAGCCAGGTGGACGTTCCCGAGGAGCGCCGCTTTTTGGGTTTCGACGCTTACCGGAAGGCCATGGATTGCCTCAAGAAGGGGGACATCGCGATCTTTACGACACCCCTGGCCTTCCGCTGGATCCACTTTCAGTACGCGATTGAAAAGGGGCTGCATGTCTTCATGGAGAAACCCGTGACGGCTGATGGGCCGACTTCGCGTCGGATGTTGGAGCTTGCGAAGCGGGCTTCCGAAAAAAATCTGAAGGTGGGCGTTGGGCTGATGTCGCGCCATAGCCATGCCATGCAGGAGCTTCACAAGCGCATCCAGGACGGAGAGATCGGTGACCTGAACATGCTGCGCGGCTACCGGATGCAGGGGGTGATTGGGAGTGTGTTTTCCGAGAAATGGCCGGGGAACCAGAGCGAGCTGCTCTGGCAAATTTCTCGCTTCCACAGTTTTCTGTGGGCCAGTGGAGGGGGATTCAGCGACTTCTACGTGCACCACATCGATCACCTGTGCTGGATGAAAAATGCGTGGCCTGTGAAATGCCACGGTTTGGGGGGGCGCACCTCGCGGGTTGCGCCTGGAGGAAAGACGTATGTGGATCAGAACTTCGATTCGTACGCCGTGGAGTACACTTTTGCGGACGGCGCCAAGCTCTACATGGACGGGCGCTGCATGAATGGCGCGCTGCCGATGTACAAGAGCTTTGCTCACGGAAGCAAAGGAATGGCCGTGGTTTCCAACGGAGGCGACTGCGGTCGGCCCTCCAGCACCTATCGATCTCAATCTCCGGATCCTCAGAGCCTGATTTGGACCTCGGCGGACCGGAAGGTTGCGGACGATCCTTATTTCAACGAGTGGCAGGATCTGATGGATGCGATCCGCAACGACAAGCCTTACAACGAGGTGGAGCGTGGGGTCATGGCCAGCGTGGTGACGTCGATGGGACGTTTTGCAGCGCACACTGCGCAGGAGGTGACGCTCGATCAAATGCTGCAACACGAGCACGAGTACGCGCCGGGCATTGAGCAATGGACGATGGACTCTCCGCCGCCTGTCAAGGCGGATGCCGACGGGCTCTACCCGGTTCCGGAGCCGGGGAAGAAGACCACCCGCGAGTACTAGGCTGTGGGTTCGGGGTTCGCGGTAACGCTGATGAGGCAAAGGCTGGTCTCCTCTCTGCCGAGGGAGACCGGCTTGCGCCGATGGAATGGGAAGGGTACTTCAGGGGCGTTGAGATTCTTTCTGCGTGTGGATGTAGGCGACGTTCTTAAAATGCTCATGATCGGATAGTTGCCAGACAATCGTTTTGTCGGGAGTTACCTCGAAAGCCTGAGGTTGTTTGCCCACAAAACCGCGGACCAGACTGTTGCAAATCACGGTGTTTCCATTCGGCAAGCGTTCCGCCCCGTAAGGAATGCGCAGCGGATTTCCGGGTAATTCGTTTTCGGTGATTTCCCAGACGGGCTGAAAGGCTTCGTCGAATTCCACCACTCTTCCGGGGCCCCACATCGTCACGAGGCAGTGTCCGTTGGGAAGAGGGATGGCTTCGCAGGGCATTCCGGGCATAGGCAGATCCCGCAACACCGTTCCTTCGGGGGAGATTTCGACCAGTTTGCTTTCCTCCATCATGCAGACGAGGTAGTACCCGTTTGGCAGCTTTCGGACGCCGCGAAACTGGTGGCTGTTGATCTTCTTGGGATTGGAGGGGACCGGGATAACCTTCTTGATTTCGCCATCTCTTCCGACCTCGATCAAACGGCTCATGAGGGACTCCGCGAGGAGCACGTTGCCATCGGGGAGGAGGTCGAAAAAGTGGAAGAGCCCCGGGGATTTGGGACGGTATTCCCAGACTACCCTTTTGTCTTGGGTGACTTCCTTCACGCCGTCGATATCGCAGAAGAAGATGTTTCCATTGGGCAGCCGGACGCAGTGATCGGCTTTCTTGGCGGGGAACTCCCACTCCACTTCGCCCTGTGGGGAGACCATGGCGACGCGGCCTCCGAGGTAGTCGGCGTACAGGCGGCGCGGGCTTTCGGGAGAGGCGAATACCAGTGGGGCGAGCAGGGATGTCAGGAGTGAGGCGAGCAGGTTTTTTTTCACGGGGAGTTTGGATGTTGAATTGAGTGTGCCGGGGAGAAGGGCAGCACGGAGGGGTTGCCCACCATTAGGGCACGCATAGGCGGTTGAACCGGAGTGGATTGCTGGCTCCGACGATGCGTCGGGGAGGTTCAGGCGATGATCTCGTGGACGACCTTGCCGCCCTGGCTGCTGGTGAGCCGGATGTCGCGCCCGCCTTGGACCACGGAGAGACGCTCATGGTCGAGTCCGAGCAAGTGGAGCAGGGTGGCGTGGAGATCATGGAAGTGGACCTTGCCCTCGAGGCCATCGGTTCCGGTGTGATTGGTCACGCCGTGGGTATAGCCGCCTTTGACTCCGCCGCCGGCGATCCAGAAGGTGAAGGCTCGGTTATTGTGTCCCGAGCCGGCGCTTTCTTTTTGGCCAGGTGTCATTCCCGGGCGGCCAAACTCTCCGCCCCAAACGACGAGTGTGTCTTCCAGGAGGCCGCTTTGCTGGAGGTCATCGAGGAGAGCGGCGATGGGGGCGTCGATGGAGGCGCAATTGGCGCGCAGGTCGCGCAGGTGATTTTCATGCTGATCCCAGTCGCGGTGATCGAGTTCGATGAAGCGGACACCGGCCTCTGCAAAACGGCGTGCGAGCAAACATTGTCGGCCAAAATCCGAGGGTTTACTCCGGCCCGTATCGAAGCGCTTGCCGACGCCGTAACGGTCGAGAGTGGCCTGTGATTCCCCTTTCAGATCGAGGAGGTCGGGGGCGGCGGTTTGCATGCGGAAACCCAGTTCCATGGTCTGGATGACGCCCTCGAGGCGTGCGTCGTCGGAGTGGATATTGGAGTACTCGCGGTTCATGGACTGGATGAGCGAGAACTGGCTGCGTTTGAGATCGAGTGGCAGGTGATCTCCTTCGATATCGCGGATGGTTGCCTTGGTCATGTCTTCGCCGTTGACGCCGATGGGAGTGCCTTCGAAGAGTGAGGGGAGACAGGCCGAGGAGTACACGGTGGGCATCCACGGGTTGAGGCAGACAAAGCCGGGAAGGTTTTGGTTCTCGGTGCCCAAGCCATAGCTGACCCAGGAGCCCATACTTGGACAGGGACGCAGGCGGTCTCCGGTGTGCAGTTGGAGGAAGGATTGGGCGTGGTTACTGGTGTCGGAGTACATTGCGTTGAGGACGCAAAGTTTGTCCGCGTGGCGAGCGAGGTTCGGGAGCAGCTCAGAAACCCACAGGCCGCTTTGGCCGTGTTGGGCAAAATTCACGATGGAGCCCGGATGCGGTTTGTCCATGACCTGCGGCCGGTAGTGGAAGGTATCCATTTGTGCGGGGCCGCCTGACATGCAGAGGAAGATGACCCTTTTGGCCCGAGCCGGAATTTTGGGGGCACGCGGCTTGAGATCAGGGGAGGGCGCTGGGGATGCAGCGGAGGCGAGTCCGGCAAGGGCGAGGTATCCGAAGCCGCAGGAAGCGGTGCGGAGCATTTCACGTCGGGAGATCGGGTTCATGAGAGGCGGGGGGGGGAGAGGCGCGAGGAGAGCAGGAGCTAGTCGAGGTAGCGCAGTTCGTTGCTGGCGAGGAGAGACTGACAGAAGGCGGCCCACGCCCTGTGTCGGGGCGTGGCGGGTCCAGGGTTGGCTGTGGCGAGTTTGGCTTCTGCTTCTGTCACGAATTCGAGTGCCTTTGTGAGCTCGTTTGGGGAGGGGTTTCTCGCAAAAGCGATTCGGTAGGCGGAGCGGACGAGCGTCGGCTCATCGGTCGCCTCGGCGAGGAGTCGCTCGGCGAAGTGAGAGGCTTGAGAGAGCACGAAGGAGTTGTTGAGCAAATACAGCGTTTGGGTGGGGAGCGTGCTTGTCTCGCGTTTCCCTTTCACGGTGAGTGCGTCGGGAAGGTTGAACGCGGTAAGCTCTGGCGGCATGGCGGACCGGAGCATGAGCTGGTAGACGCTGCGGTAGTCATTGGGGCGATGCAGGTTGCCCATTTCATTTACCAGCACGTTTTGGTGCTGGAGAAGAGAGCCGTGAGGATGCTCGAGATTGATTTGGCCGCTCAGTACGAGCATGGTGTCGCGCAGGGATTCCGCGTCGAGGCGACGCCGGGAGTGGTGAGTGAGCAGGCGATTTTCAGGGTCTGCCTTTTGCGCTGCTTCACTTTGGGAAGAGGCCAGTTGGTAGGTGCGAGTGAGGACAATCGAACGGATGAGCTTTTTGATGGACCAGCCCTCCTTGAGAAAGCGAGTGGCCAAATGGTCGAGCAATTCGCCGTGCTCCGGGCTATCGCCAAAGACACCGAAGTCGTCGGGTGTTCTGACGAGACCATCACCAAAAAGATGCAGCCAGATGCGGTTGACGATCACGCGCACTGTGAGCGGGCGGGCTTCTTCGACGAGCCAGTCGGCAAGTTCCATGCGGCCGCTCTGCGGAGGACATTGCGTGGCGTCCAGAGAGCGCGAGGGGAAAAGGGAGAGGAATCCTCTGGGGACCAACTCGCCCAATTTTGCGGAGTCGCCTCCGATGAGCACGCGGGAGTCTGAGATGTCGCGGGCGTCGCGGGCCCCCATGGCGAGGGGCGCTCCTGGTGGGTAGTTGAACTTTCCTTTGTTGGGTCGTTTTTTGAAGGGAGCGGCTGGCTGTGCTAGCTCCGATTCCGGAGGGACCGATGTGAGGGAAGCCTTTTGCAATTCATGCAGGGGAGTCGGCGGGGCGGAAAGGGGTTCCATTCCGGCGGCGCCCCAGAGGGTTTCCGTGCTCTTAAAAATCCCTGCCAGCGCGGTGTAGTCGCGCAGGCTGATGGGGTCGTGCTTGTGATCGTGACAACGGGCGCAACCGACGCTGATCCCGAGAATGCCGCTCCCTATGAGGCCAATTTGGTCGGCGACGACATCGGCAGCGAAGTTGTTGTTCATCGCAACTGCAGGTTTGGCTGCCAGTGCGAGGAAACCAGTCGCCACCAGGTGTCGGTCCGTTTCTGCGGCCGAGTCCGCCGGCAGCAAATCTCCTGCGATTTGTTCCCGGATAAAACGGTCGTAGGGCATGTCACGGTTGAACGCGTCGATCACGTAGTCGCGATAGCGCCAGGCGTGTGGAAAGTTTGGGTTTCGGCCGAGGCCATCGTCCCCGTTGGATTCGGCGTAACGGGCGACATCGAGCCAGTACCTTCCCCAGCGTTCTCCGAACTGGGGTGTGGAGAGAAGGCGGTCTGCCCAGCGTGCCACGGCTTGTTGGCCTTCGGTGCGGTATTCCCCTTCAAACTGTTCTGCCTGGCTGGCCGAGATGGGCAGCCCCGTCAGGTCGTAACTCATTCGGCGAAGGAGTGCCTTGGGTTCTGCATCGGGCTCCGGCGACAGTTTTGCGGCTTCGATTTTTGCGAGGACAAAGTGATCGATGGGATCGCGGGCCCAATCGGGCCGGGCGGTTGACCTTTCTGGCTGTGGATCGCCGATGGGCCGGAGCGACCAGAGGTCCGACTTCTTTTGAAAGGTGGCATCTGGGCTGTTGCCTTTGGGGCGATCTTCGCGTGGATCCGGCGCTCCCATTTTGACCCAAGTGATGAAGTCCTGAACCACGTGGTCTGGAAGGCGTTTCTTGGGGGGCATCTCCACTCCGTCGTACTGGAGCGCCTGGATGATCAGGCTGCTCGCCGGTTTCCCCGGTTGCATGGCAGGTCCGGATTCCCCGCCCGTCATCATGTCGCTGTGGGTGTCCAGCTTCAGCTTGCCTCCGACCTTTTTGGCGCCTTCGGCGTGGCATTCATAACACTCGCGAACGAGCACGGGACGGATCTTGTTTTCAAAGAAAGTGCGTTGATCGGGAGAGATGTCCGCGGAGAGCAAGTCGGCTGCGCTGAGGAGGGAACACACGAATGGCGCAGCGATTGTCCAGCGGGAGCGGGGCCGCGAGGCGAGGCATCGTGAGGAGGAGATCTTTGCGGCAGGCGACATGTCTGTGGGGGCCGGACGCGCGGCTGCTCTGGGCAGTTGCGAGACGCGGGGAGCGGCATGATTCCGGGGTTTGACCCTTGGGAGATCCATACGGTTGAGGGGACGAAGGTGCCCTTTGGAGGGGCAACCAATGTGCTCTCATTGTTATTCCCAGACATGAATTGGGGCAATGGACCCACCTGCTAAAAACCTTTCTGTTTCTGCTGCGGTTGCCCCCTCGAGATTCCGCCTTTGATCTGTGGGATGTTTTACCGGGGAATGCCGAAATCTCGAGATAGCCGTAATAGTTTGCGGCGTCGGGGGGCGGCTTGACGATGATCCGGAAGTGAAGTTGGGGATTCGGTCCGGGAATCCACGCCGGAGAGGAGTGAGGCTATGAAGGCCGCGATGGGGGCGAACCTTTAACTCCGCCTGGGAGGATTACCTGCCGCCAACTGCGCGAGCGAGCGGTCATGAAGTCGGGGGAGGAGGAGCATTGCCAATGTCGCGCCCACCAGGGCAAGGAGCATGTCGGTTTGAGTATCCCAAGGGTCTCCTTGGGTTCCCAAAAAATCGTCCGCTGCGGATCCGGTGAGGACAGCGGTGGCCCATTCGATGAGTTCGTAAAATGCGCTGAAGGCGAGGCAGACGCACACGCACAGCACGGGCAGCCAGCGGCTGTGGCGACTGGTTGAGTGGCGGCGCAGAGGGGAGGTTCGGAGGAGGATTTCGCGCACAAGAACAGCGGGAATGAACCCTTGGGCGAAGTGGCCCAGTTTGTCGTAATTGTTTCGGGTCCACCCGAACCATGTCTTGGCCCATTCCCCCAGCGGGACCAGAGCGTAGGTGTAGTGGCCTCCGACGATCAGGATGACGCTGTGTACCCAAAGGAGAGTCAGGAGCAGTGAGGAGAGGGGGAAGGTATTGCGGCAGAGCCATGCCGCGGGGAGGCCCATCAGGACGGGCGCGGTTTCCAGAATCCAGGTGAATTGGGAGTGGGCTCCGATGAAGGACCAGAGGAGCAGGGGGGTGATGAGAAGAGAGAAGGAAAGAAGACGGCGGTCCATGCGGGAAATCTGGCATAGGTCCCATGAAAATCCGAGGTGTAGGCTGCAGGCTTACGCGGTTGGGGGGTACCGGGCATTGGGCCTGCTGTTTGTCGTGCCCATGAACTCGCGTGGTGCTTCAACGGGACCAGAGCCTCGTCGGGCCAAAAGATTTTGTGATTGGCGTGTCAAAGGCAAAGGGGAGAGCGGGTGGCCCGCGAACGCGGGGCGCGGCATCGCCAACAAAGGCGGGATTGGCGGGTTGAGAGTTTCGGAGCGGTGACTGTTTTTTATGCAAAAAGGGATTCAACAAAGACGTCTGGGAATTCGGGTTCTCCTGGGGCTTGGCGTGTCCGGCTTGTTTGGTTTTCTGTCCGAAGCGTTGACGGCACCCCCCGTGACGGCGTTGGCAGTGATGCCCGAGAAACACCGTGCGTTTTTCGAGAGTTACTGTGTGGATTGCCACGGACCGGAGAAGCAAAAGGGAAAGCTGAGGTTGGACGGGCTCTCGTTTGCGATTGATTCGGAGGAGAAGGCGGAAAAATGGGCGAAGATTTTGAACTCTCTCAATTCCGGCGAGATGCCGCCGGAAGATGCGAAGCAGCCTGAGAGCGCGGCCAAGGCGGACTTTTTGGATGCTTTATCGCAGACGATGGTGAGTGCCCGCAAATCGCTGGCGGATCAAGGGGGCAAGATCGTCATGCGGCGTTTAAACCGGCGCGAGTACCAGAACTCGATTCGGGACCTCCTGGGGGTGAACTTGGACGTGGGCACGCTTCCGCCCGATGGGAGTGCGGAGACATTCGATACGGTCGGTGCCTCGCTTTTTATGTCGCCCGACCAATTCCAGCTTTATCGGCAACTTGGGAAAAAGGCGTTGGAGCAAAGCTTTCACGCGGCGACGGAGCAGGCTTCGGTGAGGAGAGCGCGGTTCGAGGCGGAGGCGGAAACGCTGCCGATGGTGCAGCGTCAGGTGGCGGAGTTTGTGAGCATCCGCAAGCGCCACACCAAATGGACTCGCCAAGTGGATGCGGCTGCGGCTCGGCCTGAGAATGAAAAGGTAGTGGCGGCGTTGCGAGAGAAGCACAAGAACGAGAAATTTTACCTCCATTGGGACAAGATTGCGGGGGCCCCGTCACCGAGGGAGTTCGGTTTTCCCGACGCGGTGGATGCCAACATGATGAACGGCCGATGGGATGGCTATATCCCGCAGGCGGCTGATTATCTCACTTTGCCGAAGGCCAAATCGGGCACGTATTTGGGGGTGGCACACCTGAATCACCGCTGGGTTCACGTGCCGGTCCCCAGAGAGTGGCCTGCGGGTGAATACCGGTTTCGCGCCCGGATTGCGGCTCCGCCGGACGGTCCGGTGCATCGTCGGTTTGTGGATTTTCTAACGGATTATCCTTCGGCGCAGGTGGTTGGGACTTATCAGGTGACTGGCACGATGGAAGAGCCCCAGATCCTGGAGTTCACGTGCAACGTCGACGCTGAGAGTGGCCGGCGTTTCAAGTTTGCGGAGAAGGCGGTTTTTGGGGACGGCGATGGGAAGGGTT
>JBANFR010000061.1:0-19979 GCA_037975925.1 Verrucomicrobiota bacterium | reverse complement strand
GAACCCCATGAACTCCTCCGCGATTCCCCGCCGTCATTTCCTGCGCAGCAGCACCGCCTGCATCGCGTTGCCTTTTCTTGCGTCGCTCGGCTTCCGCCGCTTCGCCTCGGCGGCCCCGGTGGCCGCGTCGCCCAAGCGGATGCTCTTTATCGCCACGGGCTGGGGGGTGACCGCTGAGACCTGGTATCCCGACATCAAACAAACCGGATCCCACTGGACGCTTCCGGAAGGACTCAAGCCGCTTGCCCGGCACCAGCGCGACATCACTGTCGTGCAGAATTGTTACCACAAGTTTTCGAGTGATGGTCATGCGCCGAGTACGTTTTGGCTGACCGGCGCCAACCGATACGGCGAGCCCGGCAAAAGCTTCTCGAACACCATTTCGGTGGACCAGGTTGCGGCAGCCGAATTCGGAAAACAGACGCGCTTCGAGTCGCTGTCGCTCAACGGCACCAATTCGGGAGAAGGCGGGCACGGTCCGATGCAATGGAATCGTCAGGGAAAACCGCTGGCGAGCATCGACGATCCGGTGGCCTTGTTTCACAAACTCTTCTCGGATGAAAAAACGCCGCTTGCGCAGCGACAGGCGCAACTGCGCCAACAGCGCAGCGTGCTCGATCTCGTGCTGGACGAGGCCCGGTTTGTTTCCAAAGGCCTGAGCCGGGACGACACCGACAAGCTGGGCGAATACCTTGAATCCATCCGCGACATTGAGACCCGGATTGCGAAGGAGGAACAATGGCTGACGGTTCCCAAAACCAAACCCGCTGACAGCGTGCACGAGCCCAAAGGCGGCGTGAGCGGGAAGGAACAAATCAAGCTCACCTATGACCTGATCGTGGCTGCCTTCCAGACCGATGCGACCCGGGTGGCGGGTTACCGGCTGCCCGTGGATTCGCTGCTCCGGAGTTTGGGCCACAATATCGCGGGCCACACCATGAGCCACTATGCGCCCGGCCCGCGGATGGACGCGAGCCAGGCCCGGGACCATGCGAATGCGGAACTCCTTGCGGGCTTGCTAGACAAGCTCAAGGCCAGCAAGCAGCCGGACGGATCGAGTCTCTTTGATCACACCAGCATCGTGTTTGGCTCGAATGTCCGGAATCAGCACAACCTGGACAATTGCCCGACGTTGCTGACGGGAGGCGGGGCGCGGATCAAACTCGGCCAACACGTGGTGATGCCGGACGCCAAGACACCGCTGTGCAACGTGTGGTTGACCCTGCTTCAGGGCGTTGGTGTGCAGGCGAAGTCTTTTGGTGACAGCACCGGAGTCGTGGAACAGCTCCTGGCCTGAGTCTCTCCTGAGCGATTTTCGATGAAGACTTTTCCCCTCGCCACTCTGCTTCCGCTGGCCCTGCTGGTTCGCGCCTCTGGCGCGGACCTCACTCAGGCGCGCATGGATGAAAAACACCGAGCTGTCTTTCAGAATTATTGTCTGAAATGCCACGACGAAAAGACGCAGAAGGGCAAGGTCCGGCTCGATGATATCCCCCTTGAGATCTCGGATATTCTCACGGCCGAGCGTTGGCAGAAAGTGCTCAACCAGATCAACTCCGGGGAGATGCCCCCGGAAGAGGCGAAGCCGCTGCCGGATGCGGTCAAGGCTTCCTTTCTGGAGGCGCTCTCCAAACAGATGGTGGTTGCGCGCAAGGCGTTATCGGATGCGGGAGGCGCGATCACCATGCGGCGACTGAATCGGCGCGAATACGTGCACACGATCCAAGAGCTTTTAGACGTCGAGGTGGATCCGCATGGGCTGCCGGTGGACGACAATGGAGGGACCTTTGATACCATCGGCTCCGCCCTTTTCTTCTCGAGCGATCAGTTCGAGAACTACTTAAAGATCGGGCGCTCCGCTCTCGACGACGCCATTGTGACAGCGGACTTTCCCGTGAAACAAATCGTGCGCCGCGAGGCGGAGGAGGGAGTCAACAAGTCCAAACGAGCCGATCGCGAGCAAGCCTTGGCGAAACTCGCAAAGATCACCGCATGGCGCAGTTCCGGAAAACCGGCGACGGAGTTCGGGTTCAGGTTTGTGGATGAAAAAGAGGCGCAGACTGCCGAGGGAATGACCCGCAGTGCACTGGCGAAAGCGGAGGTTTATCTGAACGATCCGGCGGCGGCTCAGGGAGCGTTTGTAAGTCCGTGGCCCTACCCTGACAGGACGGAGATCCCGTCCAAAGCGGCTCCCGGGAAATACATTCTACGGGCGAGGCTGGGGTATCCGGATGAGACGATGAATGAGCGGAAGTTCATCGAGTATGGAAGGCCGAGCGACACGGGTTGGGCGGAGCTGAGGCTGCTCGGGTGCCGCGAAGTGACTGGCACTTTGAAGAATCCCGAGATCGTGGAGCTGCCTGTGGTGGTTTCAAAAAACGGTGGGCGATCTGTTGGAATTCGCGACCGGCAGCACAATAGCTCCGAAGGAGTCGAGCAACAGAACTGGTGGGGGAGGAAGTATCAAACGGGCAAGGATGGTTTTTGGCGGGGACTGTGGGTGGATTGGGTTGAATGGGAGGGGCCTTTTGTGGAGCAGTGGCCGCCTCGGTCGCACGAACGGGTGCTTGGAGGGATCGATCTCAAAGCCAATCCGGGGGAGAAGCAGGCGCGGCAGGTGATCGAACGTTTTGCGGGGCGCGCGTTCCGTGGGAGACCGGTACGGCCCGCCTATGTCGACGCTCTGGTGGGCCAATACTCGGAGCGGCGCGCTGCGGGCGAACCGTTTGCCGAAGCGATCAAGACGCCTCTTTCCATCGTACTCGCCTCCCCCGCTTTCCTCTACATCGTGGAACCGGTGGAACGGCGGAATGTGGCCTTGCCCGCCATGGTGAAGGCGGCACCAGCTGCAGCCCGTTCGCCGGAGCGCGTTCAGCTTACCGATGTCGAACTGGCCAATCGGTTGTCGTATTTCCTGTGGAGTAGTCCACCCGACGATGCGCTGCTGCACGATGCGGCAACTGGGCAACTCCACGATCCCTCGAAGCTCGCGGGGCAGGTAAACCGGCTGCTGGCGGATCCCAAGGTGATGCGTTTCCTTTCTGGTTTCACGCATCAGTGGCTCAACATGGTGCGGCTGGATTTTTTCCAGTTTAACCCGCGCCTTTATCCCAAGTTCGATGCCAGCGCCCGGGCCTCCGCAAGGCAGGAGGTGTACGAGACGATTCGGTGCGTGCTCCAAAATGACGTTCCCCTGCGTGCTCTGCTCAAAAGCGACTTCGTCGTCGTGAACGATGTGATGGCGGATTATTACGGGATTCCCGGTGTGAAAGGGGGAATGTTCCGGCCAGTGAAGGTGCCTGCGGGAATGCCTCGTGGCGGGCTTTTGGGGACTGCAGCCGTGCTGGCGATGGGTTCCGACGGCGAACGGAGTTCCCTCGTGGAACGTGGGGCTTGGGTCCTGCGCAAGCTGTTGCATGATCCGCCTCCGCCGGCTCCGGCGAATGTGCCGATGCTTTCCCGTTTTGCCGGAAAACTCATGCCCGCGCGCGAGTTGATGAGCGCCCACCAAGAACAGGCCCAGTGCGCCCAATGTCATCGCCGGATTGATCCGATTGGCTATGCCCTGGAGAACTTCGACGCAGCCGGGAATTGGCGGAAGGAAGAGTACACCGACTACTACGTTTCTTGGAAAGCGATCCAAAAGAAGGCGACCTTTCCGATCAACAATCAGGGGCAGCTGCCGGACGGTACAAAGTTCGCGGGCTTTGAGGGTTTGCGAGACGCCGTGGCGAAGCATGAAGCGGACTTTGCGCGGGGATTGACCGAGAACCTGATCGAATACGCCCTCGGGCGCCCCTGTGGGTTTTCCGACCAGGAGCTGGTCGACGCCATTTTGCAAAAGGCGAAAACACAGCAGTTCAGCCTGCGGGCGATTATTCAGGCCATCGTGGCGAGCAAGGAGTTTCACACCAAGCAGGCCCACTAAAGGGCCAAACCCGGCCGCGGCACCGAGCCGTGCTGCGGTTTGGGTTCCCGCAGCACGCGGCGCTTGCCGAAACCATTCTCGGCGACGCCTGGAACCTCGATTTCGAAACCCCCATCAGCCTCTCCGATGAAAATTCACCTCCTATACCTCCGAAGAATCCTCGTCTTCGCCGTGTGCATTTGTGCGCCGGTTGTGCTTTGGGGCGGCGCTTCCGCCGTGGCCGCAACGCCGGAGGGTTCAGTGCAATTGTCCAATTCCTTGGTGCGCGTCGAATGTTCACCGGACGACGGCGCGTTGACGGTCACGGATTTGCGATCCAAACGCGTCTGGCGGCAGGCATGGCTCGAGCCGGGGTCTCCCTCTCGGCAACACGTCGTTCAAACCGACGCCCGCAATCGGAGCGTCATCATGGAGTGCGTCCTCCCCGGGGTTCGGGCGGATGGAAAACCGGGCGCAGTCAAAGCGCAGTTGAAAGTTCTCCTACACCCGACACGGCCTGACCTTGAGATGACGCTGGTCGTGTCTGACAATTCAGGGTGGCGGAATGTGTTTTACCCCTATGCATTTGTTTTGGACGGGGAAAGCGTGAGCAACCTCTACCCTCACGCGGAAGGATTGATGGTTCCCGCGCGAAAAAGTAATCCGGACTGGTTCGCACTCCCGGATGGCGTTCTTTACGGGGGACTCAATGCCTACCTCATGTGCCTGGGCCTGGTCGACGAGCGCTCGGGAGAGGGACTCCTCACGCTCCTCCCCGACATGGAGGCAACCTCCATTCGCTGGCGGGATGTTCCAGTGGGAGATCAGACGGTTGTGACCCCCCAACTCGAATGGAAGTCCAACAAGGGCGCGTTCGATCGTCCGTGGCGAATCACACAAAGCTTCAGTGATCGAGACGGTTACGTGGCCCTGGCTAGGCGCTATAGGCAATTCTTTTCCGACGCCGGATTGCGCAAAACGCTGAAGGAAAAGGCGGAGGCAAATCCCGCCGTGACGCAAATCGCAGGAGCACCCATTTTCTGGGCGGCTGCTCGGCGCCCGGTGGAGACGAGCGCGATGGCGGATATTCTCAAAGCCCAGGGCGTCGACCGCTGTCTCTTCGCCATGGCGAACGTTCCGTGGAGAAAGTCGGATCCGGAGTACCAGAAGGAAATGGCGGATGCGATTCGGCACATCCGCTCCCTCGGCTTTCATGTTTACCGATACGACCAGTACCGAGATGCCTTTAAACCGGACGCAGCAAAACCTGCTGGGCACCAGCTCAACACGGAGGCGTGGCCTGACAAACTGGTGAGGCGGGCAAACGGCACCGCAGTCGCCGCATTTGGCCCCGAGAGTGGCATTGTGTGTCCGCATTACTTTCTGCCGATGGCGAAAAGGAACCTCGACCTCGCGTTCCATGAGTTCGATTATTCCGGTTGGTTTTTGGACTGCCTGGGTTCCGTCGGCTTCCATGTCGAAGCCGAATGCCATGACCCGGCGCACCCGTGTGACCGCTACGACACGCGTCGTGGGCGCGAGGACTTGCTCGCTGAGTTGAATCGCAGGGGGAAGCTTGCGGGCACCGAGTGCGGCCTCGATTACCTCATTCCTTACGTCCACTGGTTTGAGGGCGCGACGACGCTGGTTCGCTGGAAAGGCTCAACGACTTCCAAAGGAGTGGTTGCAGAAACCGGACTCAACGATGCATCCGGAAAAGGCGAACCCTCTCTCCTCAAACAACTCGCCAAGCTTCCTCCCACCGCGGATCCGGAGCGCACCGTGAGTATCAGCACGCGATATCGCATCCCCTTTTATTCCCTGTGTCATCATGACGAAGTGACTGTGAGCTGGCGGTGGGAGGATGGAATGGAGTCGCCCCCAGTTTACTGGCAGTGGAAGAACCTCTGGTCCGTTCTGTACGGCGCGCCGCCGATGTATCGGATCCCTGCAGCGAGGCTCAAGGAGTACGAGGAGCAGATCGGACAGACGCAGCGGTACGTGAGTGACTGGGTCCGCCAAGTGGCCTCGGATGCGATGACCAGCCACCGCTTTGTCACCTCGGACAGGCTCGTTCAGGAGACGGAGTTTTCGAGCGGTCGCGGTGTGGTGGTAAATTTTGGATCCGACTCATTTCGTTTACCCGGGGGACAAGAGGTGAAAGGGCGCGACTACGTGACGTTCCTGAAAGCGGGGACCGGCGAGCGAATCTACAGTGCAGCGCCCTGTGCCAACGTCTTTGCCCGCTGATGATTCTCGATGCTTGGAACGGCGGAGTACTGCCGTTGAGCGTGGCGATGCGGCAGCGTGTTGTGGATTGATCCAACTCCGCCGGGACGTGTTTCGGCCTGCGTTCGTTTTATTTCAAAAATACGGCGTCATATTTTGCGCCTTCGCGCCTGATAGTCCCTGACAAGATCACAGGCCACCCCCATGGAATCCGCCCCGAGACCTTCGGGCAAAAACGCCGATCAGAGATCGTAAATCCATCTCCTATGTTCCCTCGATTCTTCAGAGTCCGTGTTGGGCTAATCTTCTTTGCGGCTCATTTATTGTCTATTTCGGCAAAGAGTTCGGCGCCTATCGAGAAGCCGAATGTTCTGTTTTTCCTGATGGATGATCTGGGCTGGCGAGATACTGGTTTTGCGGGGAGTGATTTTTATGAGACGCCCAACATTGATAAGCTTGCGAAGCGGGGCGTTGTTTTCACTAAAGCTTATTCCGCTGCGCCTATCTGTTCGCCGACGCGGGCAAGCCTCATTACTGGACTCTATCCCGCGCGAATTGGTCTGACTCTGCCCCGGGGAGGCGATCCGGAGGCGATTCTCAAATCCACCGTTCAAGAGAAGCCGTGCACGTGGATTGAGGCGAAACAGAACAAGAACAAGGTATCCGGTCTGGAGGCTGGACCGGCAAACCAGCGGACCCTCCAAGCCTTGAGCGCCACCCGGCTTTCAACGGATTATCCGACCGTAGCCAAAATTTTCAAAGCGAACGGGTATCGGACAGCCCACTTTGGGAAGTGGCATGTGGGACCCGCCCCTTACTCGCCCATCGAACACGGGTTTGATGTGGACGAGCCCCACGTGAACAGTGCGGGTCCTTTAAGGCCTGGTCACTTCGGCCCGTGGCCGGAATGGGAGGGAGAAGGCGCTCCCGCAAGCATGGGACGACAGATTGACGATGTTTTGGCCGAACATGCGGTCCGGTTTATCCATGAAAATAAGGAGCGACCGTTTTACATGAATTTTTGGACTTACGGCGTGCATATCCCTTTTCAAGCGAAACCAGAGGTCATCGAGCATTTCAAAGCAAAGGCGAAGCCTGACTCTTTGCAGAGGAATCCGCTGTATGCCGCGATGATTAAACACACGGATGATGCCATTGGAAAAGTGTGGCAAGCCGTGGAAGCCTGCGGGCTTGCAGAGAAGACCGTCGTGGTATTCCTCTCCGACAATGGAGGCGTGAATAATCAGATGAGTGGTGCCCGCAAGGAGTTTGAGGGGATTCCTGTGACCAGCAATGCCCCACTGCGTGGAGGGAAAGGCGATCTTTATGAAGGTGGGGTAAGAATCCCCGGATTTTTTATATGGCCTGGAAAAACAAGACCAGCCTCGGAGTGTGCTTTACCGTTCAACTCCGTCGATTTACTCCCGACCTTGGCGGAAATTTGCGGATTCCAGGATCTCCCCAAAATGGACGGGCGCAGTTTTGTGAATGCGCTGAAGGGCGAGCCGATGGCCGAAGCCCCTTTATTCATTCATTACCCGCATTATGGAAATTTTACTAAGGGTGGCGCGCCTGCCACTAGCGTGGTTTTTGGGGGGTGGAAGCTGATCCAATTCTATTTTGATGGGCCCGGGCAGAAGCATCGTTATGAGCTGTATGATCTCTCCAACGATCCGGGGGAAAAGCGCAACTTGAGCCGAAGCCACCCCGAGAAGGTGGAAAGCTTGAGAGAAAAAATCGCCGGTTTCGTCCGGGAATCTCAGGCGGTGCTACCGATTCCCAACCCGGAGTATCAGGATGCCGTGGAATCCGAGTTTGAAGGAATGAAGTTTCAATTGTTCCAGCCTGAGCTGCTGCCAAATCGGAAGTATCCCCTGATTTTGTGTCTGCCGGATCAGGGCGGGGGAATGGACAACGTGGCCTTTGCGGAGTTCCAGCGGACGGAGATGCAATTTGGTAAAAACGTCTTTCTTTTGGCTTCCAAAAACTCCGTCGGCTTTGCCGGGTTGAATGAGAAAATGACGGAGGGAACCCGCAATGGGGATGACGCCGCTGAAAGCCCTCAAAGCGGAAAGCTGGTCCAAATCCTCAAGAAGGTGTTGCAGGAATACCCGATCGATCCCCGCCGGGTTTACGTCACAGGAGCCGCCGCGGGAGGAACTGCCACATGGGAGATGGTGGCGCGGCATCCAGAGCTTTTTGCCGCGGCCATTCCCGTCAATGGATCGAGTTCACCCGGCCACGCGGCACGTCTCGGCAACCTTCCGGTGTGGATTTTCCATGGAAAAGGGGATTCCCGGGTTCCGGCGGCATCCGCGCAAAAGATGTACGCGGCCCTCCAGGGCGCGGGTTCGACGGCTGTGAAGTATACGGAGTTTTCCGGTACCGCGGCGGAGGCGGTTGAGGAGGTCTGGAGAACCCCCGAGGTGATTGAATGGTTGTTGCAGCAAAAACAGGCGCCGACCCCCCGGAGTTCCGCCACGAAGCCGTCCATTCCCTGAACCCCCATAGTCCTATGCGTATGATAAAGTGTCTCCCTCACTTGGCTCCCATTGTTGTTCTCGCTGTCAGCCCGGTGTTCGGCCCAGCGCACTCTGCTGCGGCTGAGAAAGCCTCCAAGTCGCCCCAGTTGCCGGAGCTTCCTGAAGCGCTCCGGTCCCTGGAGGCCTCCAAACGGAACCATGAGGGCACACCCGCGGCCCGGCTTCAGATGAAGGATGGCCTACTTTTGCTCGCGTTGAGCACCGCCAAGCCTCTGACCGATGCCCAGTGGGATGCCGTGGCTTCTTTGCATCCGAAAAGTTTTGCATTCAACGATCAGGCGCTGACGGACCGCGATATGGACCGTCTCGTGGCGTTGGATCCGGTGAGCATTTCCCTGCGGATCACCCCCCTCACGGGGGTGGGGGCTGCGAAGTTCGGGCAAATGAAGAATCTGCGAAGCCTGACCTCGCATCACCTCCACCAGCCCACGCCTGAGGCGAAGGCCGCTTTGGCGAATCATCCCGCACTGGAAGATTTCCGGAGCGCGGGCGACTTCTGCATCGAGGCCCTGTCGGCGCCCAACCTCAAGTCCGTCGAGTTGGCTGAAAAGGCCGCCACGGTGGCGAGGATCGAGGAACTGGTTCAGAAGCCGTCCCTCGAAACCTTGAGTCTCTTTGCGCACAACATCACGACGATCAACGATGCGAGTCTTGCCACGGTGGCGAAGATTCAGTCGCTCCAGACGCTCCGGATTGCGTTTAGCGTTTTGACTTATGAAGGGGGCCTCAAGCAGCTCCGGTCCCTTCCCCATCTGAAGAGTCTGTCCCTTTACCAAGTCGACCTCGCGCCAGGGGATCTGGAAAAGTTCAAGGAGGCCTTTCCCTCTGTGAAGGTGAATTACACGCCGATGGGAGCCGACTACCGGGCAAAGTGGGACGCTATGATTGCCAAAGAAGCCACCCCCTCGAAGAAGTAAGCTCCGCCTCAGCGCGCCATCCTTGGTCTTATGCACCCTCCAAAAGCACTCCGGTTCCTCTTGTGGCTATGGCTTGCGCTGGTTCCTGAGGGCTCACCCTTGGTTGCGGCCGGCCAGAGCCGTCCCAACGTGGTCGTCTTGCTGGCGGATGACGCCGGGTGGGGCGATTACAGCCGCTCTGGAAACCCACATGTCGCCACGCCGCGCATCGACTCCATCGCCGCGAGCGGGGCGTCGCTGGAGCGCTTTTATGTGTGCCCTTACTGTTCTCCGACACGGGCGGAGTTTCTGACGGGCCGATATTATCCCCGCACTGGGGTGCGCGGGGTGGACACGGGGCGGGAGCGGCTGAACCTTTCGGAGAAGACGATCGCGGATGCTTTCCAGGCTGCGGGATACGCGACTGGGGTTTTTGGCAAATGGCACAATGGTGCCCAGTGGCCGTACCATCCGATGGCGCGTGGGTTTGACGAGTTTTTCGGGTACACCACCGGCCACTGGGGCGAGTACTTCAACCCGGCGCTTGAGCGGCAGGACAAGGTCGAGCGCACGGCCGGTTACATCGTCGATGCCTGCACGGAGCGGGCCCTCGATTTTATCAAACGGAATAAGGAGCGGCCCTTTTTTTGTTACATCCCGTTCACCACGCCCCACATACCGTGGGCGGTGCCTTCCGAGTACTGGGAGCGTTTCAAGGACAAGCCTCTTCCGGATACAGCCCGTTGTGCTCTGGCGATGATGGAGAACCAGGACTGGAATGTGGGACGCATCTTGGACCAGCTCCGGGAGCTCGGCCTCGAGCAGAACACCGTGGTGGTGTATTTTTCCGACAACGGCCCGAACACCTTGCGTTGGAATGGAGGCATGAAGGGCATCAAGGGATCTACGGACGAGGGCGGGGTGCGCTCCGTCTGTTATCTCAAATACCCTCCGAAGATCCCTGGCGGTCGCGTCGTAGAAAAAATCGCGTCCGGGTTGGACCTTCTGCCGACGCTCACCGCGCTCGCGGGGATTGGTCGGGTTGGGGAATTGCCATTGGACGGCGTGGATTTGTCCCCCTTGCTGGCCTCTGAAGGGGGTGCCTGGCCCGAGCGGATGCTGTTTTCGACGCGGGCCGGCCTGGTCAGTGTGCGCACGCAGACGCATCGGATGGATGCGGAGGGCAACCTGTTCGATATGGTCCAAGACCCTGGCCAGCGGACGCCGATCCAAGCGAAGGAGCCGGAGTTGGCGCGGCGGTTGGGGGAGGCGGTGGCGGCCTGGCGGAAGGAGGTGCTGGGCGAGGTCGGCGGCGCGGCTTCTCCGAAAAAGCCGCTACCCGCGGTGGATCAGCGTTGGATTCCGGTGGGGTATCGGGAGTTTCCTGTGACGCGGCTGGCGGCGGGGGATGGCCGACCGGAGGGTGGCGTGCGGCGTTCGAGTCCTTTTCCAAACTGCTCCTATTTTACGCAGTGGAAGAGCGCGAAGGATCGTATGGTGTGGCTGGTGGAGGTGCATACCTCGGGCCGGTACCGGGTGTCGGTGGATTACACCTGTCCCGAGGCGGATGCGGGTTCCAGGGTGCAATTGGCTTTTGGTCAGGCGCGGCTGGCTGGGGTGGTGAGTCCCGGATGGGATCCGCCTTTTTCCCGGAATCAGGACACCCTTCCCCGGGGGGCCGAGAGTCCGATGAAGGAATTTCGCAGGTTGGAGCTGGGGAGTGTGGAGCTGGAGGCGGGGCAGGGGCCGTTGGAGCTCAAGGCAACCGAGATTCCGGGCAACATGGTGATGGACGTGTTTCAGGTGACATTGACGCTGGAGCGTTGAGTCGCTGTTTTTCGCCCGCCGGGAAGGCGGCGGGTTCCGGTTTGCTTGAGGGGGTGGATGCAGGCAGAATATGGCCATGTCGTTACCCCGAACTTTTGGTCGTTGGTGGTTGGTGGCGTTTGGGCTTTTGGGGGGAGTCGCCTTGGGGACTCTTCTTCCAAGTGCGGAGCCACCGCCGACGCCGCCGGGCGTTGCCCCTTCAACGGGCGCGTCGACTTCTGCGGGAGTGGCGTTGGAAGCGGATCGCGGGGGTGGCATTTCCGCTGGGCCCGAGGCGTCCGCTCCGGTGGGTTCCGTGGTTTCTTCGGGAGCGGTATCGGGAGCGGTTCACCTGCCTCCGGAGCGGATTTTGGCTTTGTTCGAGCGAGTTTCGAAACTGAAGAGCGAGTCGCGGAAGTACGTGTTGGCGTATCGTTTGGCGAGTGAGCTGGGGTTGGGGCAGATCCAGGAAGCGCTGAAGGCGGCCAAGGACGATTTGGAGGATGGAGACTACGTTACGATGCGCGCCCTGGCGCGGCGGTGGGCGGAACTGGACCCGAAAGCGGCGGTGGAGAGAGGGCTGGAGACTAAGCAGCGGCATCTTTTGACTCCGGCGCTGGAATCCTGGGCGCGGATGGACGCGAACGCGCCCTTCCAGTGGGCCTTGGGATTAGAGCCGGAGTCTCGGGGCGAGGCTTTCCGGACAATGCTTGCGGAGAGGATTTTGAATCAGACGCAGCTTTCCGAGTTGGTCCAGAAGGCGTCGGTTTCTGAGGACGATGAAATGCGCACCCGGATTCTGCCTTTTGCAGCGATGCGGATAGCGGAGGGGGATCCGCAAGGGGCGTTGCGAGCGGCCGCACGTCTGGAGGATGTGACGTTGCGGGAGAGGACTTTGGGAATGGTGCTATCGCGCGTTGCGTTGAGTTCCCCGGAAGTGGGGCGAGCCTGGGTGGCCGCGCAGCCGGACCTGACTGCGGAACAACGCCAGCAATACGAGCGCATTCTCAGCAACCCCTCCCGCACCGGGCGTCCCCGCCCCCAGTAAGAGACGGGGTCGGAAAGGAGCGCTGCGAGAGATGGTGCGGGGAGCCTAGTCCCCGTAGCCGAGCGGGTGCTTCACGTGCCAGGCCCAGGCGCTTTCGATGATGTGCTCGATGGATTGGAAGCGGGGGGTCCATCCGAGTTCCCGGTGGATGCGCTCCGAGGACGCGATCAGCCGGGCGGGGTCACCGGGGCGTCGGGGTTGTTCGCTCACGGCGATTTTCCGGCCGGACACCTTTTCACAGGCCGCGATGATTTCGCGGACGCTGGTGCCGCCGCCGGTTCCGAGGTTGTACTTGGCGGATTCCGAGCTGCCCAAGGCCAGGATGTGTGCCTGGGCAAGGTCCAGGATGTGAATGTAGTCGCGGATGCAGGTGCCGTCCGGGGTGGGGTAATCGGTGCCGAAAATGGAGACGTTTTCCTTTTGGCCAAGCGCCACCTTCAGCACGTTGGGGATGAGGTGGGTTTCGATCCGGTGATCCTCGCCGAAGCGAGCGCTGGCCCCTGCGGCATTGAAGTAACGGAGCGCGACGTGCTTGATGCCGTGGATCTCGTCATACCAGCGGAGCATTTGTTCAAAAATGAGCTTCGATTCTCCGTAGGGATTGATGGGCCGCTGATGGAGAGACTCGTCGATCGGGACGCGGTCGGGGGTCCCAAAGGTGGCGCAGGTGGACGAAAAAACGATTTTGCGAACGCCGCAGGCGACCATGGCTTCGAGCAGGTGCATTCCGCCGGTCACGTTGTTCCGGAAGTACTTGGTCGGATTCGACATGGATTCTCCCACCAGCGCGTTGGCGGCGAAGTGCATCACGGCATCGGACTGAGCGGTGCGCAGGGCGGCGGTCAGGGTTTCCGGATTGAGGAGGTCGCCGGGAGCGAAGGAAGCGCGGGGGTCAATGGCGCCGCGATGGCCCTCGGAGAGGTTGTCGAAGACCGTGACTTCGTGTCCCGCATTGAGGAGTTCCTCGACACAAACACTTCCAATATAGCCGGCACCGCCGGTGACGAAAATTTTCATATCAATCCAGATCGTTTCCGATGATCCAAAATGCCTTCTTGGGGAGCAACGGGAAACGCAGGCGGAGCAGGCGCCGGAGTGCATCCAAGGCAATTGGGAAAATGAGGGCTCGCGGCGGTGGTGGGCCTTTTGTATCAGTCGAGCCACCAAGACTTATGATTTCCCGCACGCTCACTCACTCCCTTCTTCTGGTCGCTTTGGTGTTTTCCTCCACGGCATGTAAGACTTTTCGCAAAAAGGAGAAGGACCCGCTGTACGCCAATGACGGTGATTTTGTGAAACCCAGCTCGCTGGGTGGAGCGGGCGGCCCGGGAGGGTCCGGGCTGGGAACCCCCCTGCCCGAGCGGACGGAGGGAAGTTCCTTTTTGTCCGCCGGCGTAGATCGGCACCGGTTTGCTCCGGTGCATTTCGGATTCGACAGCTTTACGGTAAGCGCCTCGGAGCAGCCCAAGGTGGCGGCGGTGGCCTCGGCGTTGAAGGGCTCGCGTGATTCGGTGATCCTCGCTGGATTCACCGACGAGCGCGGCACCCCCGAATACAACCGGGGGCTCGGAGAGCGCCGTGCGCAGGCTGTGCGCCAAGTCTTGATTGGGAATGGCCTCGCTGCGGATCGGATTCAGACCGTCAGCTTTGGGGCGGAGATGCCGGTGGACACGGCTTCCAATGAAGCGGCCTGGGCAAAAAATCGCCGGGCGGAATTTGGGATCACAAAATAAATCTCATTTCTGAGAAATGAGAAAAACGCCCCGGGGGTCTCGGCCTGCCGGGGCTTTTTTTTGGGGTGTTTCGAGTCGGTTATCGGTGCAGTCCGCCCCTCGGGGAGATTTGTTTGAGACGGTGGCACGGCGTCCGCTTTATGAGGAGCGCTCGAGGTGCCAAGGAAGCCTGTTCCACCCCGTTACAGGTTTCCCTGAGTCCGAGGGTTTTCTGTGAGCTTTCATGAGCCTCGCTGAGGCGTCCGAACCTGGGAATTCGGACGCCTCTTTTTTTTCGGCGGAGGCGTTGATTCGGCGAGCCTCCCCATCGGTGTGTGGGAGGAGGCGATCAACCAACCCAAATGGATCCCGCCCTTTCTAGCCCCGGATTTTGACGAGGAGATCGCCCGATTCCACGGCGTCGCCCACCTCGGCGAGGAGTTGTTCGACCACGCCGTCGGCGTGTGCGTACAGGGTGGTCTGCATCTTCATCGCTTCGAGGGTGGCCACCTTGTCGCCCTGGGTGACTTTGCTGCCCACGGTCACATTGAGCGCGGTCACCATTCCGGGAATGGGCGCGCCGATGTGGAGCGGGTTTGCGGCGTCAGCCTTGGTGCGGGCTTTCACCTTGGGCGCGACGCTTTTGTCGACGGTCACCACTTCCCGCGGGGTGCCGTTGAGTTCGTAATGGATGACGCAACGCCCGTCCTTGTCCGGTGCCTGCACGTTGATGAGCTTGATGAAGAGAACTTTGCCTTCCTCGATGGAGACCGAAATTTCTTCACCGGGTTTGAGACCGTAGAAGAAGGCGGGCGTGGGGAGGACGCCGACGTCTGAGAAGTCCTTTTGGAATTTGGCAAAATCCGCGAACACCTGCGGGTACATCAGGTGGGAGTACAGATCGTCCTGCGAGGGCGGTCTTCCTGTTTTGGTCGCGACCTCGGCGAGGGTTTCCTTGAGGTTGACGGGAGCGGGTTTGGTCCGCTTGGGTTTTTCCGTTCCGAGGACAGCCTGCACAACCGCTTTGGGCCAGCCTCCCATGGGTTCGCCGAGGCCGCCGGCGAGCATGTCGCGTACGGACTCGGGAAAGGGAGTGCCCGGGGGGAGGTTCACGACATCGGCCGGGCGGATCCCGCGGGTGAAGAGGAACAAGGCCATGTCGCCCACCACTTTGGAGGAGGGGGTGACTTTGACGATGTCGCCAAACAGAGCGTTCACCTCGGCGTAGGTGCGGGCGATCTCCGGCCAGCGCGAAGCGAGCCCCATGGAGGCGGCTTGTTCCTTGAGATTCGTAAACTGGCCGCCGGGCATTTCGTGGAGGTACACCTCGGCCGACCCGGTCTTGGGTGCGGTGTCAAAGGGCGTGTAGAACTCGCGCACCTTTTCCCAGTAATCGGAGAACTCGTTGAGCGTGTCCAAGTCGAGGCCCGTCTCGCGCGGGGTGTGTTGGAGAGCGGCCACAACCGAGTTGAGGTTGGGTTGGGAGGTGGATCCGCTCATCGAGGCGATCGCCAGATCGACGACGTCGACGCCGGCATCGCTGGCTCGCAGGACGGAGGCGGCGTTGATGCCGGAGGTATCGTGGGTGTGGAAGTGGATGGGCAGGGCGATTTCATCGCGCAGCGCTTTGACGAGGGCCTGTGCAGCGTAGGGACGGCACAGTCCGGCCATGTCCTTGATGGCGATGAAATGGGCGCCCATTTTTTCCAACTCCTTCGCCAGCTTCAGGTAGTACTTGAGAGAGTACTTGGAGCGTGCGGGATCCAGGATGTCGCCGGTGTAGCAGAGGGCACCCTCGCAAATGGCGTGAGTTTTTTGCACCGCCTCCATGGCGGCTTTCATGTTGGAGAGGTCGTTGAGTGAGTCGAAGACTCGGAAAATATCGATCCCGCTCTCGGCTGCATGCTGGATGAAGCCGGCGACGACGTTAGGCGGATAGCTCGTGTAGCCGACCGCATTGGCTCCCCGCAGGAGCATCTGGAAACAGATGTTGGGGACGCGTTCGCGCAGGATCCGGAGGCGCGCCCACGGGTCCTCGTTGAGGAAGCGCATCGCGGTGTCGAAGGTCGCGCCGCCCCACATTTCGAGCGAGAAAAGATTGGGGGTACGCCGGGCGACGACCGGGGCGATGGCCGCCATGTCGTGGGTGCGCACTCGCGTGGCCATCAACGATTGGTGAGCGTCGCGGAAGGTCGTGTCGGTGATGAGGAGGCGCTTCTGTTTGCGGGTCCATTCCGCGAATCCGCGCGGTCCGAGTTCGAGCAGGAGCTGGCGGGTGCCCTTGGGCGGATCTTGTTTGCGGTCGTAGGTGGGCAGTGGCGCCGCAGCAAGGGGCGAGGAAGGCTTGTGCCCTTTGGAGTGGGGGTTGCCGTTGACGATGACGTTTCCGAGGAAGGCAAGCAGCTTGGAGGCGCGGTCGCGTCGGGGGCGGAAACAGAACAAATCCGGTGACGTGTCGATCATCGTCGTCGTCGCCTCGCCATCCCGGAACGGTTTGGAATGGATGACGTTTTCGAGAAAGGGGATGTTCGTTTTGACCCCGCGAATCCGCGTTTCACGCAGGGACCGGTCCATGCGCTCGAGCGCCATCGGAAAGTCCGCGCCGGATGCCGTGATCTTCACTAGCAGCGAATCGTAGAAGGGGGTGATTACCGCACCCGCTTCGCCCATCCCCGCGTCCAGTCGGACACCGAAGCCGCCGGGACTCCGGTAGGTGATGATTTTCCCGTAGTTGGGGGTGAACTTGTTTTCGGGGTCCTCGGTGGTGACGCGGCATTGGACGGCGAATCCCATCCGGGGAACGGCGCTTTGTTCGGGGAGGTTGAGTACGGGTCCGTGCAAAGGGGCACCCTGGGCGATCAGGATCTGGGAGCGGACGAGATCGATCCCCGTAATCTGTTCGGTGACCGTATGTTCGACCTGGATGCGCGGGTTCATCTCGATGAAGAACCAGTCTTTGGTGTCGAGGTCGTACAGAAACTCGATGGTCCCGGCGTTGTCGTAGCCGATCTCGCGGGCGATGCGAGTGGAGGCCTCACACAGCTCGGTGCGGACGCGGTCATCGAGGCCGACGGAGGGTGCGATTTCGACGACTTTTTGGTGGCGGCGCTGGACGGAGCAGTCGCGTTCGTGGAGGTGGAGGACGTTGCCGTGTTGGTCCCCGAGGATTTGGACTTCGATGTGTTTGGCCCGGGGGATGTATTTCTCCAAAAAGACGGCTGGGTTGCCGAAGGCGCGCTCGGCTTCGCCCTGAGCCTCGTCGAGGAGGGAATCCAGATCGCCTGCCTTGTGGACCACGCGCATCCCGCGGCCTCCGCCCCCGAAGGCGGCTTTGATGATGAGCGGGAAACCGATTTGGGCGGCCACTTTGAGGGCCTCGGCCCGGTCGGCGACGGGATCTTCGGTCCCGGGGAGCGTGGGGACCTTGAGTTTTTGGGTGAGAGCGCGCGCGGCGACCTTATCGCCCATCAGTTCGAGGAGCTCGGCTCTTGGGCCGACAAAGGCGATGCCTGCGGCGGCGCAGGCGCGTGCGAAGTGGGCGTTCTCGGAAAGGAAGCCGTAACCGGGATGAATCATGTCGACGCCCTTTTCCTTGGCGAGCGCCACGATGCCCTGGATGTCGAGATAGGCTCCCACGGGCCCCTTGCCTTCGCCGACAACGTAGGCCTCGTCTGCCTTGAAGCGGTGGACGGAGAAACGGTCTTCCTGCGCGTAGATGGCGACGGTCTTGAGTCCGAGTTCGTTGGCTGCGCGGAGGATGCGGATGGCGATTTCCGAACGGTTCGCGACCAGAAGTTTGCGGGGACGCGAAGGTTCCGGTGTCGTTTTGGGGGCGGGTTTGGGGGCGGTTTTGCGGGCCATAGGGAAGAGTGGTTTCGGGGGAACAATTCTTGGGGGGAACAGTTCCGGGGGAACGGGAAGGCGGACGGTTTAGACGACGACGTTCACGAGCTTGCCCGGAACCACGATGACTTTGCGGATCGTTTTGCCAGCGGTCCACTCCTGGGCCCTGGGACTGGCCAGGGCTGCGGCTTCGACTTCTGCTGGGGAGGCGTCGCGTTTGACGACCAGTTTGTCGCGCACTTTGCCGTTGATCTGGACGACGAGTTCCAGCTCGTCCTCGACGAGGGCTGCGGGATCGTAGGTCGGCCACGGCTGGTCTGCGACGATCCCTTCGAAGCCGAGTTGTTCCCACAATTCCTCCGTGAGGTGCGGGGCGAAGGGGTTGAGTAATTGCAGGAGGATCTTCACGGCGCCCAGCGGCCTCGGCGACGCGGAGGTGAAGGTGTTCACAAACACCATCATCTGAGCGATGGCGGTGTTGAAGGAGAGGGTTTCGATGTCTTCGCCCACCTTTTTGATGGTGGCGTGAATGACCTTGTTTTGCGCCTTGTCCGGGGGCACGTCGGCGAGGACTGCGGCGCGTTCCCATTCTCCCGCCTGGTTTTCATCCATCGCCAGTCGCCACACACGGGCGAGGAATCGGGAGACGCCCTCCACGCCGGCGGTGCTCCAGGGTTTCATCTGTTCGAGCGGTCCCATGAACATCTCGTAACAGCGGAATGCGTCGGCTCCACAGGCGGCGATGACGTCGTCGGGGTTGACGACGTTCCCTCGGCTCTTGGACATTTTCTGGCCGTCTTCACCAAGGATAATCCCCTGATTGACAAGGCGTTGGAAGGGTTCTGGTGTGGAGACGTGGCCGAGGTCGAAGAGGACCTTGTGCCAGAAACGGGCGTAGAGCAGGTGCAGGACGGCGTGTTCGGTTCCGCCGACGTACAGGTCGACGCCCCCGGGTTTCGGGGATGCCGCGTCGGCGCCCATCCAGTAGCGTTCCGCGTCGGTGCCCACGAAGCGCTCGGAATTTTCCGGGTCGCAGTAGCGAAGGTAGTACCAGCAGGAGCCTGCCCATTGGGGCATGGTGTTGGTTTCGCGCAGGGCGGTTTCGCTGTATTGCAGCCACGTTTTGGCCTTGGAAAGCGGCGGTTCCGGGGTGCCGGTCGGGCGGAAATCCTCCATTTCCGGCGGCGTGAGCGGCAGCTCGCTTTCCGGAATGGCGCGGTGTGCGCCGTTTTCCCAGACGATGGGGAAGGGTTCACCCCAGTACCGTTGGCGTGAGAAGAGCCAGTCGCGCAGCTTGTACTGGACCGTTCCCTTGCCGGTCCCCCGGCTTTCGAGCCAGCGGGTCATTTCGCGTTTTGCGTCCGGGGTGGCGAGCCCGTCGAGGAATCCGGAGTGAACGGCCAGGCCGTCGCCGGTGAACCCGCGCCAGTCTTCGTGCGCCGGGGGTTGCACCACCTGGCGGATGGGCAGCTCAAATTTGGTGGCGAATTCAAAGTCGCGCGTGTCGTGGGCCGGGACCGCCATGATCGCGCCTGTGCCGTAGCCGGGCAGCACGTAGTCGGCGATCCAGATCGGGATGAGCTCGCCGTTAACGGGGTTGATGGCGCATGCGCCGGTGGCGACGCCGGATTTTTCCTTGGCCAGCTCGGTCCGCTCGAGATCGCTCTTGGAGCGGCAGGCTTGCTGGTAGAGCTCCACGGCGGCCCGCTGAGACTCCGTGGTGATCTCGCCAACGAGGGCGTGTTCGGGCGCGAGCACGAGGTAGGTTGCACCAAACAAGGTGTCCGGCCGCGTGGTGAATACGCGCACAGCGTGCTTGGATTCGGCCACCGCAAACTCCACCTCAGCCCCCTCGGAGCGGCCAATCCAGTTGCGTTGCAGCAGCTTGATAGATTCCGGCCAGTCCAGCCCGTCCAGCTCCGAGATGAGCCGGTCGGCGTAGGCGGTAATGCGCAGCATCCACTGGCGCATCGGGCGTCTTTCGACGGGATGGCC
>JBANFR010000060.1:0-20441 GCA_037975925.1 Verrucomicrobiota bacterium | reverse complement strand
AGGGCGACGATGCCCGAAATCATGACAGCGCCGGCGAGGGTGAAGGCGAATTCGCGGAAGAGGGCACCGGTGAGGCCGCCTTGCAGACCGATGGGGGCGTAGACGGCAGCAAGGGTGATGGTCATTGCGATGAGCGGTCCGACCAGTTCCCGGGCTCCCTTGAGGGCTGATTCGATGGGGGACAGGCCCTCCTGGAGGTGGCGCTCGACGTTTTCCACCACCACGATGGCGTCATCAACGACGAGGCCGACGGAGAGGACGATGGCGAGGAGGGTGAGCAGGTTGAGGGTGAAGCCGAGGGTTTGGATCAGGAAAATGGCGCCCGCGAGGGAGAGGGGGATGGCGACCACGGGGATGAGGATGGAGCGCCAGCTGCCGAGGAAGAGGAAGATGACGCAGACCACGATCAGCAGCGTTTCGCCGAGGGTGCCGAGCACCTCGTGGAGGGCGTCGCGGATGTACCCGGTGGCGTCGTAGGAGAGGTGGAGGTGCATCCCGGAGGGGAGCTGTTTTTCAATGAGGGGAAGTTCTTCCCGGACGGACCGGATGACATCCAGGCTATTGGCGGTGGGGAGGACCCAGACGCCCATGAAGATGGCTTTCTGGCCCGAGAAGCGCACATCCGTGTCGTAGCTTTCGGCGCCGAGTACCACGTCCGCGACGTCCCGGAGGCGGACGATGGTGCCTTTCTGTTCGCGGATGACGAGTTCCTTGAATTCTGCGGCGGTGCGCAGGTTGGTGTTGGCGATGAGGTTGACGGTGATGAGGGAGCCCTTGGTGTTGCCGAGAGCGGAGAGGTAGTTGTTGGCCGCGAGCGCGCTTCGGATTTCTGCGGGGCTCAGGTTGAGGGCCGCCATGCGGTCGGGCTTGAGCCAGATCCGCATGGCAAAGGTGCGCGCACCCAGAATGTCCGCCTTTTGGACCCCGTTGAGGGCGGTGAGACGGGGTTGGACCGCCCGGGTGAGGTACTCGGTGATCTGGTTTGGCTCCATGTCGTCCGCGTAAAAGGACAGGTACATGAGCGCGAACTGGTTGTCGGCGGTGGTGAGTTCGATGGAGGGGGACTCGGCTTCCGGGGGGAGTTCGTTGCGGATCTGGGCGATTTTGGCCTGGATCTGGGTGAGTGCAGCGTTGGTGTCGAAGTTGAGTTTCAGGTGGGCGGTGATGATGCTCAGGGACTGGGCACTCTGGCTTTCCACGTAGTCGAGGCCGTCAGCGCTGGCGATGGCGCGCTCCAGCGGGGTGGTGACGAAGCCGCGGACGAGGTCGGGGTTGGCGCCCACGTAGCGGGTTTTGATGTTGATGACGGCGATGTCGCTGCGCGGGTACTGGCGGACGCTCAGGCTGGAGACGGCCTGGAGCCCGGCGAGCAGAAGCAGCAGATTGACCACAATGGCCACCACGGGGCGGCGGATGAACAGATCGGTGAAAGACACAGGAAAAGAAGTGAGTGGGGAAAAAAGCGGGAGCGACGCCCTGGAAAAGGCCTAGGTGTTGGGCGGCTTGGGTGCGGATTCGCTCGGGGGTTGCACTGAGTTGTTGATTTGGATCGCCGCTCCGGGGCGCAGCTTGAAAACGCCGGAGGTCACGATCTCATCTCCTGATTGGAGCCCCTTCAGCACGCGGATTTGGTCGCCGCGGGCTTCGCCGAGTTTGACGAATTGTTGCTCGACGGTCTTGGCGGGTTTGCCGTCGGTTCCCTGGCTGGTTTTGACGACAAAAATCGAATCGCCGTAAGGCGCGTAGTAGACGGCGGAGGCGGGCACCACGAGCACGTCCTTTTCCTCGGTCAGGGGCAGTTCCACGTTCACAAACATCCCCGAGCGAAGCCTGTGGTCCGGGTTGGGCAGGGTGCCCTCCACGGTGATGGAGCGGGAGGTGTCGTCGATTTGGGAGTCGATGGCGCTGATTTTGCCTTTGCGGATTTCCTCCGCGGAACCGGGAACCAGAACGTGGAGCGCGTTTCCCGGGGCCGCGACTGCGACTTGGTGTTGAGGGAGGGTGAACTGCACGTGAATGGGATCCTGCGAGTGCATGGTCACGATGGGGGAACCGGGGTTGACGAACTGGCCGAGGCTGACTTGGCGGATGCCGAGCACGCCGTCGAAGGGGGCGGTGATTTGTTTGCGGGCGAGCAGGGCGGCGGCCATTTCCAGCGAGGCGATGGCTTGGCGCAGTTCGCTTTCGGCGGTGTCGACTTCGGAAGAGGCCAGGCTGCTCTTGGATTTGAGTTCGCGTTTGCGGTCCAGATCCAGCCGGGCGAGGTCGCGCCGGGCTTCTGCCGCGTGTAATTGGGCGAGTTCCTGGTGGTTTTCCAACTGGACGAGCCGGTCGCCTTTCCGCACGGACTGGCCGGATTCGAAGCCGATTTCTACGACGATGCCGGGGAGGTCTGTGGTGACGGTGACTCCCTGGACGGCTTTCAGGGTGCCGACGGTCCGGAGGGAGGGCTGCCAAGGCTGGGGCTGCACCACCAGGGTGGTGACGGCGGATGGTGGCGGGGCGAAGGATTTGCCCATCGCGATGGCGGCCTGGATCTGGCGGAATTTGGCGTAGCCGATGCCGGCGACGGCCAGCAGGACGCACAAGAGCATCAGAAGCATTCTTTTGATCATAAAGGGCGGGAGAGAGTTGGAGTTGGGTGGCTGTCAGCAGCCGGAGTCTGGTTTTTGCGGGGTGTTTTCCCCGAGGCCCTCCTGGATTTTTTGGAGGAGTTGGACGAATTGGGTGTGTTCTTCCGGGGAAAGGGGGGAGAGGAGGGAGGACACGTGCCGGAAGTATTGTGGGAGCACCAAATCCATGAGGGCAGCTCCCTTGGCAGTGAGTTGGACGTGGGTGAGACGCCGGTCGTTGGGGGCCTGGGAGCGCTCGATAAGGGCGTCCTTTTCGAGGGTGTCGAGCAAACCGGTGACCGTGGCTCTTTGGACGCCTAATTGGTGGGCGAGCGCGGCTGGGGTTTCCGGGGCGTCGGGATGGCGATTGAGCAGCATGAGGAGCGAAAAACGGCCCTGGCTGAGGCCGAACTCGGCGAGGCATTGCGCTTCGGAATCGAAGATGAGGTCGCCGGTACGCAGGAGGTGGAGGAAGGCGGAAGTGGAGGCGGGGTTGAGATCGGGGTAGCGGAGGGCGGCTTGGAGGAGGCACTCAAAGCGGGGGAGTTCTTTGAGGAGGAGGAGAGGCATGGTCTTGGGGAGGGTTGTAAGGCCCCAAACAATAAGGCGGCTAACGCTCTAAAAGCGACCAAAACTCCTTCACGTCCTCTCTGAAGGCCCTGAATTTTGTTCTATTAGAGGCGCGCCTCATGCTGCCCGTGAAATGGTTTGTTGAGGTTGGGAAGAGGCTTCTGCTTGATGACGTATGAAAGAAAGTTTTGAGAATCAACGGTTTGAATCCGATTCGGCTCCGGTTGTCTGCGACTGGAGCTCCCGGCGTCCCTCTGGTTTCTCGCCGAATGGCCCCTCCCCTCTCACCAAAGGCCGACTCCGTCGGCGTCAAGGCGCGGCTGCCTTCCTTGCGGTTGCCCTCGCTGTTGGAGTGGCGCATCCGTCTCTTGCGCAAACAGCCCCCGATTACAATTGGGCGACAAGTAATGGACAGGGTGGAAATGGGACGTGGTCCACGACAGACCTGAATTGGTCTTTCTTCGACAGTGTCACAAACACGACGTCCATGCGCGGTTGGCCAAGCGATGGCAATGCCTCGGCGATCTTTAACGATCCCAACTACGGCACGGGCATCCAGCGATCCGTGACTCTCCAGTCCGGGATCAAAGCCAAAAAGCTGCTGTTTATGGACGGCAGCTACCGTCTGACCGGTCAATCGCTGGCATTTACCGGGAATACTTTGGAGGTGGAGGCGCAGAGCACTGTGTGGTCGAAGCCGGATATCGCCGTTACGCTTTCGGGTAACTCAACGACCTCGTTGGTCAAGAAAGGGGCCGGTCTGCTCACTCTCTCTGGCGCTGGAAACAACTTTGGCTCTGCCGATGTGCAGGCTGGCGCCCTCCTATTTAACAACGGAAGTCTTCCCCCAAGCCCGGCCCTGAAAGTGCAATCCGGGGCTTCTTTGAGTGTGAATTCGACGGGTCCCGCATTCGCGCAGAATCTGTCCGGGGCCGGCACTTTTGTGAAACTGGGCTCTGGCAGCCTGACTTTCTCCTCGGCCGGGACTTTCAGTGGTGGAACCCTGTACGCGAAGGTTTCGTCCGGCACTCTGCGGCTCAGTCCCGACGCCCTCCCGAATGGCGGCACTGTCCGGTTCACGGTGGAACCCGGTGCCACGCTGGCATTCAAAGACGTGCTGACGCCCGCAACCCTTCCTTCCACGGTGTCGATCGGTGGAGGGGGCCGTGTCATTTCCGAAACCCCGATGAACCGGGTGTCGTGGAGCATTGCGGGGGGGAGTTTTGCTTCGACCCCGCCCGTGCCTGTTTCCCTGGGGACGCTCCAAGCACCGGCTGCGGCCGCCGGGGGGCAATTCTATACCTTCGATTTGAGGAGTCACTTGAACCAGATCGGGAAGGACGCCTCCGGAGAGTTTTCATATATGCGGACTGCCCAGAACAGCTGGGCTTGGCTGGACGGAGGGACCCTGAGTGGATACGCGCCGGTGACCGGGGGCACTTACCGGTTTGATTTCAAGCAATGGGTACCGATGCCCATGCCCGAAGAGGGCAGTCCCTTTGCCGTCGGGGGGTCTTGGGCTTACATCGTGCGTTCCGATGGGAGTGTTCGCTCCTGGGGCGGCGGGTTTTCCGGAGTGAAGGAGGACATCGCGGGGAACGATTGGAACATCGTTGCGGCGGGAACGTCGCATGTGCTGTTGCTGAAAAAGAACGGAGGCCTCTGGGCTCGCGGGCGGAATTCAGATGGTCAATTGGGACTCGGCAACACCCAAGACCAGATGTCGGCAGTTCAGCAGGTGGGCACGCGCACGGACTGGAAAAGCGTCGCTGCCCGGCAGAACTCCAGTTTCGCCATCGACAATCAAGGAAGGCTTTGGGCATGGGGGAAAAACGATCAAGGCCAATTGGGCATTGGCTCTTACACCCCTGCTTATCAGCCGACTCTGGTGGGGCAGGACACCGATTGGAGAGAAGTGATCGCCGGGGGGAGTTACACGCTGGCGATGAAGCAGAACGGGTCCCTGTACGCCTGGGGCTTCAATGGTGCGGGACAGCTCGGGCTGGGAAACAACGTTTCCCAAAATACCCCCCAATTGGTGTCCGGATCCCTGTCTTGGGACTCCGTCTCCACCGGGGGCGGGTGTGTTCTTGGACTCACCGGGGATCGTCAACTCTACGCGTGGGGGAACAACATCAACGGCCAGTTTGGCGATGGCACCACGACGGGCAGTTCGGTTCCGAAGCTGGTATCATCCGCTCCCGATTGGGACGACATCTCCGTGGGCTCCGACTTTGTGGTCGCCATGAAGACTGATGGTTCAGTTTACACGTGGGGCCAGAATGGGAAACTGCAGCTTGGACAAGTAGGCTCGGTCACTTCCCTTACATCGCCCACTCTGTTCAAAGATGCCTCCGAGGGTTGGATCGGGGTCCTTGCAGGCGGACAGTCGGCGTATGCACTCAGTAAAGACGGGAGTCTGCGGGGGTGGGGGTTGAATGAAAATTATCAGCTGGGGGGGCAGTCCCCGACGAATCGGTACTTTGAGGACAAGGTTCTGGATACCGGTTGGGTCCGTGATCTGATTTTGGATGGAACTTTGGAGGTCAACGTGTTGCCTGGAATCCAGAGTCCTGAGCTGACGTGGGGCGGTTCGGGGTCGACGAATGGGAGTGGGACGTGGGATTTGGTGACGACAAACTGGCGGGGTGCAGGGGGAACGACTGCCGCGTGGACGAATGACGGGAGCAAGGTGGCGGTGTTTTCCGGGACGCTGGGGTTCCAGTCTGGAACGGTGAGTTTGAGTGGGGGGACGCAATTCCTGGCGAACGGGCTGAGGTTTGGGTGGGGGACAAGCTACGCTCTGAGTGGGGGGACGCTGATGTTGGCTGGGAGCAATGGGATGGTGCATACGGATGCATTGACTCGGATTGAGAGCGTGATTGGAGGGAGCCAAGGGCTGACGAAGGTGGGAGGCGGGACGCTGGTCCTGGCAGGGGCGAACAATTATGTGGGGCAGACGGCGGCGCAGTCTGGGACGCTGAAGTTGGTGGATGGTGGGAGCCTTGGAATGGGTTCGGTGTGGGTGAGCCAGGGTGCGACGTTTGTGGTCGATCGTGCGTCGGATTACGTGTTTGGCGGGACGCTGCAGGGGGGCGGGGTGTTTGAGAAGCTGGGCGGGGGGAGTTTGACGCTGAGCGGGAGCAATTATTTTGGCGGACAGACGCGGATTTTGGGTGGGACGTTGAATGTGACGCCGGTGAGTTTGCAGAAGTCGGGGTCTGTGAATGTGGCCCTTGGTGCCCGGTTGTCCGTGGAAGGCGTGCCCCAAGGTCAGACGTTTGTACCGCCTCAGGGAATGTCCGTGAGTGGCCCTGGCGAGGTGTACGTGAACGGAGCGCCATGGGTGCCCGGGGGACAGGGGCTTGACTTGACGTGGTTTGGTTCCGGGCAGGGGACTGGGACAGGGACAGGAACGTGGGACATGACGACTACAAACTGGCGGGGGGATGGTGGAACGATGGCTGCGTGGACCAATGACGGAAGCAAGATGGCGGTGTTTGGCGGTTCGCTGGGATCGCAGTCTGGAACGGTGAGTTTGAGTGGGGGAACGCAGTTCTTGGCGAACGGGCTGAAGTTTGAGTCGGGAACAAACTATACGCTGAGTGGAGGGACGCTGGTGTTGGCCGGCAGCAACGGGATGGTGCGTGCGGACGGTTTCGCGAGAGTGGAGAGCGTGATTGGGGGTAGCTATGGGCTGACGAAGGTGGGAGGCGGGATGCTGGTGCTGGCGGGTTCCAACAACTACGTGGGGCAGACGGCGGTGCAGTCCGGGACGCTGAAGTTGGTGGACGGTGGGAGCCTTGGAATGGGTTCGGTGTGGGTGAACCAGGGTGCGACGTTTGTGGTCGATCGTGCGTCGGATTACGTGTTTGGCGGGACGCTCCAGGGGCAAGGGGTGTTTGAGAAGCTGGGTGGGGGGAGTCTGACGCTAAGCGGGAGCAATCAGTTTGGAGGGCAGACGCGGATTTTGGGTGGGACGGTGAATGTGACGCCGGTGAGTTTGCAGAAGTGGGGGTCTGTGAATGTGGCCTTTGGTGCCCGGTTGTCTGTGGAAGGCGTGCCCCAAGGGCAGACGTTTGTACCGCCTCAGGGGATGTCCGTGAGTGGCCCTGGCGAGGTGTATGTGAATGGATCGCCGTGGGTACCCGGGGTACAGGGGCTTGAGTTGACCTGGGGTGGTTCCGGGCAGGGGAATGGGAGTGGGCCGTGGGATCTTGCGACGACCAACTGGCTGAGTGCTGGCGGAACAAGTGCCGCGTGGATCAATGACGGGAGCAAGATGGCGGTGTTTGGCGGTTCGCTGGGATTGCAGTCTGGAACGGTGAGTTTGAGTGGGGGAACGCAGTTCTCGGTGAGCGGGTTGAATTTTGAGTCGGGAACAAACTACACGCTGAGTGGCGGGACGCTGATGTTGGCTGGGAGCAACGGGATGGTGCGTGCGGACGGGTTCGCGAGAGTGGAGAGCGTAATTGGGGGCAGCTCGGGGCTGACGAAGGTGGGAGGAGGGATGCTGGTGCTGGCGGGTTCCAACAACTACGTGGGGCAGACTGCCGTGCAGTCTGGGACGCTGCGCCTCACGGGTGCGGGATTGTGGGGAGAGCGGCAGATTCAGGTGGGATCCACGGGGCGGTTGGAATTGGAGACGAGTTCCGATTTGGTATTGCCGCAGCTAAGCATCGCCCCTGAGAGCATCAGCCGAGTGGTGGCGACGGATTCGTCGGTTTCGGTTTATTGGAGAGGTGGAGCAGTGGGAGTCGGGCCTCTCTTTGTCGAACCCGTCACCGTTGTCGCGGGTACGCTCAAGACGGTCGATTTGGGTAATAGGGTGACTTCCGCAGGTGGGAATCTCACTCAACCCCTGCATTATGAAGCTGCTCCGTCTGACAATTGGCCGCCTGAGATTACCGTTCAGCCCAATGGAGTGGTGACCTTCAATCCGCCGGCGAGTTTGCAGTGGGACGGCGGGCAATTCACGGTTCTCGTGAAGGATAGTTCGACGCCTCCAAAAATTCGCAGTGTGGTTTTGGACGTCCATCTTTACCCCGGAACCTCTCTCCCGGTGCTTGCCGGGCAGGACCAAACATTGGACGTTGCCACGCTCAATTGGGACAGCTCGGTGGGCCAAATTCTTCGCATCGGCTCCATCCAGAATCTCCCTTTTTGGGTGACGGTGACCGGCACGCAGATCCGGGTCAGACCACCGCTTCTGGAACCCGCTCAGGCAGTGAATTTGACGGTTCCATTGGTGTTCTCGGACCGGGGAAATACCTTCACCCGGGACCTGTTTTTGAAGATTTTGGTGTCCGAAGGTTCCAGCGATGGCACACGCATCGAGATCCTCCCCCTCCTTTCGCCGCGGACTTTGGAGGTCGGAATGGGGCAAGTTTTGACCCTTGCAGGGGGCGTGACGGGTTCCTACGGATTTACCAAGACCGGGGCTGGAAAACTGATCTTGTCCGGCTCGAGCAATTACAGCGGTGCCACCTCCGTCGATGCCGGAACTTTGGTGATCTCTGCAACGAATGCCCCCCCCGGGAGACCTCTCTCCATTGGATCTGCCGGTTTGGTGGAATTGGGAGTCTCTCAGGCGTTTTCGAGCCTGACCGGTAGCGGGAGCTTGAAGCTGGTTAATGGGTCCACGTTGAGGGTTCAGGCCTTAGGGGACTCGCAGTTTGATGGAACGGTCTCGGGCGCAGGTGCTTTTGTCAAAGCGGGTTCGGCCACGTTGATGCTTGGCGGGAGCCAGAGTTACACGGCGGGACTCACGGTAGAATCGGGTAGCCTGGTTCTCTCGAGGGATTATCTGCTGTCCCCGGGCGCGCCCTTGAGGTTGGAGGGCGGAACGGTCCAGTTGGGGGCAACTGTACAAAATGTCAGCGAGGTGGAGGTTTATTCCGGACAAATCCTTGGCGGAACCCTCGCCTCCGGCGCTTTCCGTGTGGTCACGGGCTCCGCAAGCGCGGTGCTCTCCGGGGCAGGTGGATTGGTCAAAATGGGCACCGGGGTCTTTACTCTTTCCGGGAACAACAATTACGCCGGTGAGACGGTGGTGGAATCCGGCACCTTGAGGGTCACGCCCAACGCCCTCCAGGGAACAGGCCGGGTGGTCACGGTGAGATCCGGCGCGTCCCTCGTTTTTGACGGCGTTTCCGGCGATCTCTCTCTTCCGGGACTGACGCTGAATGCCTCGCCGGGCCAGGTCACGGCCTCGGGCTCGCCGGGCCAGATTGTTTGGAGCAATGGCGGAATTGGCGGAAATTCTCCGGTGATCCAAGGCTCGCCGGTGGGTGGCACTTACGGTTATGGGAATCCGATTACGCTCAGGGTCACCGCCAGCGGGACCTCTTTGAGCTACCAGTGGAAGCGGAACGGCTTCCCGATTCGCTCCGCTCCAGATTCCCCCGTTTTTGAAATCGGTCAGGCGCAGTTGAGCGATTCGGGCACCTATTCGGTGGTGGTTTCCAATCCGTTCTCCAATTTCCAGCGGAACAGCCCGGAAAGTGCGCCTGCGAATGTGGTGGTGCAGCCGAATTTGGCTTTTGTGACGGGGGTGGAGCCGCAGGTCCTCGCCTTGGGCAGCACCTTGAGGCTTCGCGTCACGGTCCAAGGAGCTCCTGACTCCATGATTTCTTACCAGTGGTACAAAGGAAACACCCTGATTGAGCGGGCGACATCCTCCACCTACGAAAAGTCGCAGTTCACCGAGGTGGATCAGGGAAATTACAGCGTCAGGGTCAGCGCGGGGGGATCGACGATCTCGAGTGCGGCAAATGTTTGGATGGGCACGCCGCTCCTTCAAATGAACCCGATCAATCAGGTGTCGGTTCGAGGTGGTTCGGTGGCCTTTTCTGTGGCGCACCTGAATGCGGGGGTGTTGCCGGTTGGGACCCCAGTGACCTACGAGTGGGCGTTTAACGGAAAGCCGCTCACAGAGGCGGGCTTCAGCAATTTCCAGGTCAACGGAGGCTCCCTGTTTCTCAATAACGTCAGCGACGCCAATCAGGGCGCCTATGGCGTGAAGGTGACCGCCGGCACGTACGGGTTCACTACTGCAACCGGTTATCTCACCACGGCGGGGGTGTCGATTGTCGGTCAGCCGCAGAGTGTTCAGGCGCGCCTCGGGCAGAGGGTCGCCCTTTCGGTTCAGGCGAACGGTTCGAATCTGACTTACCAGTGGTATAAAGGAACCACGCCGATTCCGGATGCGAGGCAGGCCACCTACCCCATTCCAGCGCTCACGGAAGACTCGGCGGGAAGTTACTCCGTCGTTGTGACCAGCGATGTGACTGTTGCGGCGGGGCAGGCCAAACCCTCGGCGGTCAGCACCCCTGCGGTGGTGAGCATTTTTGTGCCGGTGACGATCAATGAAGCCTCCTTCCAGCAGCAGGCGCGAACGCTCAGCCCGGGGCAGCGCCTCAGTCTGAATGCCTTTGCCTTGGGGACGCCGCCCTTCTCGTACGTATGGCGCAAAGACGGTCAGCCCATCCAGCCGGTGGCCGGAGGGACTCTGGCGAATTTCGTGATCGATGCGGTGAAATCAGCGCCTTCGGACACCGGCAGATACTCGGTGTCGGTTAGTCAGACCGACGGAACGACCGTCACGAGTTCTCAGGTTCAGATCACGGTTCGGCAGTCGCCGACGCTGCAGCCGCTTGCGGTTCGAGTGAATCAGGCATTGGTGAGCGTTCCCCCCTCCGGGAGGGTGCTGGTTGAACCGAATGCTTTGGTGAGCCTGTCTGTTCAGGCGGATTCAACGGAGGTTTCCTACCAGTGGCGGCGCAACCAGATTCCGCTTCCGGACCTTGCGAATCGGCCGAGCAGGCAGGCAACCCTCGCCTTCAACGCTTCTGCGCAGGATCAGGAGGGCCGTTACGATGTGGTGGTCTCCAATTCGGCGGGGGCCAGCACCTCCGGTGCGGTCGAAATTGGGCTGACCCAGCCGCCGGTTGTCCTGCAGTCGCCGCTTACGGATGTGACGGTGGTTTCGGGGAGCGCCTCCCGGCTGCGGTGGAGCGGTTTCCAGGCTTCAGCGGCCACGGGTTATCGCTGGGCTTTCCAGGGCACGGAAATTCCCGTCGCCAGCAATCCCAGCGCGGGAACACCCACTCTGGAGATCAACGGTGTGTCCGCCGCCAATGCGGGCTCTTACACGGTGACGGCCTTCAATGCCTTCAGCAGTGTCACCAGCTCAGCCAATCTGAGCGTCCTCCAGCCTGCCGGGGTTCCGATCATTTCCGGCAGTCTGGTGGCGAACCCGGGCCAAACGATGCAGTTTACCGCCAGCGCCACCGGGGATCAGTTGCGCTACCAGTGGTTGCTCGACGGTCAGGTTGTGCCCGGTTACACGGGCGCGAGTCTGGCTCTTGCGGCAGACTCCATTGCGGATGGTAAGACCCACACGCTGGCAGTTCGGGCCTCCAACGCGGATCCTTCCGGGAAAACTCTCAGTAAGCAGAACAGCGACTCCTATTCCATCCGGGTCCGGGTTCCGCTGGCGATTGCCTCCCTCACTCCCTCCCGCGACCAGCTCGTGGGAACTCAGGGGACGGTTCCCTTCGAGGTGAGGCTGAGCGGGGATCAGGAAAATGTGCAGTACCGCTGGTACCGGGACGGGGCGGTGGTGCAGGAGGGGACGCAATCGACTTACACGGCTTCGGCGGCGGGGAGGTATTGGGTATCTGCGACCGGGCCCTTCAACACGGTGGTCAGTTCCGCGGTGAAGGTGAACGTGAAGCAAGCGGTGACCATCCTTCAGCATCCGCAGGGAAGAACCGTCAACTCGGGGCGCGAGGTGACTTTTACGGTGAACGCCTCGGGCTCCGGGGTCCTCTCGTATCTCTGGCGTAAAAACGGGGTCCAATTGACCCCCAATTCCAACCGTCCCGCTATCAATGAGCCCACGCTGAGGATCCTGAATCCACAGTCTGAGGACGAGGGTTCCTACGATGTCGTGGTGGTGTCTACCGATTCCGATGCGACAACCTCCACGGCGACGAGTTTGCCTGCGGATTTGGCGCTGAGCGATGCAGTGCAAATCCAGTCGCTGACAGTGGACCGCCCCAAACTGCTCACCGGCGGGACGGCTTCCTTTACGGTTCGGGTCGCTTCGGGTGACGCCTCAAAGCTGCGTTTCCAATGGCGTCAAAATGGACAGAGCATTTCTGGGGCGATCACCCAAGGTGTCCAGGTGGACGCGGCCACGGTGTCCTCCACCCTGGTGTTGAGAAGGGCAAGAGTCGCCGACCAGGGCGATTATGACGTGGTGGTTACCAAGGGCGGTGTCGGAGTGGTGAGTCCCGTCGCTTCTTTGCGGGTGTTCGCTCCGTTGAGCGTGACGGCGAGCCCGACCTCAAATCTGGGCGTCCTGCCGGACGAGGGCGGCGCCTTGCTCCAGGCGGTGGTGCCTCAGGAGTTCTCGGGTCTGGTGACCTTCAGGTGGTTCAACGTCGCCGAACGCAACGTGACGCTCTCCGAGAGCGCTTCCTGGAGGGCGCCCGCCAGCGATTCGCTCGCGAGTTACGCCGTCGAAGTGGCCCTTTCCCTCGATGGATCCACGCGGGCAGTGGCCGAGAGCGCTCCGGTGTCAGTGCGTTTGCTGGAGCCGGTGAGCTTTGTCCGTCAGCCGTCCCCTCAGACGGTCACGGCGGGAACGCCGGTGGAGCTGAGCCCGGTCATTCAGGGCGGTGGAAATCTCCAATTCCAGTGGGAGCGCCTGCGGAGTGGCCGCTGGGTGAACGTCCCCGGGGCAAACGCAGCCAACCTTTTGCTGAACTCGCCCTTGCCCAGTGATGACGCACTCTACCGCGTCCTCGTCACCAACCCCCGTGGTTCGGTGCGCAGTGAAGAAGTCAGACTCACCGTCCACGAGCAGGAGGTGATTGTGACGCAACCCACGGCCCAAACCGTGAATCCGGGGGACGCCGCAGTCTTTGAAGTGAGAGCCAGGGGAGTGGACCTCACTTACCAGTGGCGCAAAAACGGCGTGCCCATCGCGGGTGCAACTTCCTCCATCCTCTCCGTTCCGGCGGCAGCCGATTTCAGTCCCCAAACGGACAAGGCGGACCGGGAAGGATCCTATGATGTCCTGGTTTCCCACGCCTTCGGCTCTTCCGTGAGTGTCGCAGCGAGGCTTTTGGTCAACGTGCCCGTGAGCATTCAGTTGCACCCTGCGGATACCCTTCTTCTGGAGGGGAAATCGGCCAAGTTGGTGGTGGTTGCTACGGGGACTCCCGAATTGCGCTATCGCTGGCGCAAAAACCAGCAGTTCCTGGATGGGGGTACGCAGTCCTTCTACCTGATTAATTCCGCTTCCGCCTCGGATGCAGGGAATTATGACGTTGTGGTCGAAAATGCGGCGGGCCGTGTGGTGAGTGCCAGCGCATCGGTCTCTGTGGTTGCTCCAGTGGAAATCTCGCAGTCGCCCCAGGATGTGCTCAATGCGCTTCCCGGCTCTCCAGTCAGCTTCACCGTGGAGGCCACCGGTTCCTCGCTCCAGTACCAGTGGCGCAAGGACGGGGTGGCCTTGGTGGAGGGGCAGCGGGGCTTTTCGGGAACGCGGACAAGCACGCTCCTCCTGGCCGCCGTCGATCCGGGAACCGAAAACGATCTCGGTTCGGCGGGTCGCTACGACGTGGTGGTGAGCAACACGGCGCGGTCTCTGGCGAGTTTGCCCGCGGTTTTGACCATCAATGCGCCGCCGGTCATCGAGGTGCAGCCGCGAAGACAAGTGGTGCATTTGGGCGATGGCGTCCGCTTCAGCGTGAAGGCTCGTGGGCCGGGACTGAACTACCAGTGGTTTGTAAAATCCCCATCGGGAGTCAAAGCGCCGGTGCCCGCCGCAAAAGACGGCCGCTCCGAGTACCTGATCGCGAATGTTTCGCAGGAAGATTTCGGGTCCTTCTACAGCGTCGTGGTGAGCAACGCCTCGGGCAGCATCAGCAGCGTGGAGGCGAAACTCTCCCAGTTCCCCGCGATCCGGTTGACGTCCACGCAGGGGGCTCAACAGGCCGCCTCGGATTCGAGCCTGACGGTGAGAGTGGGAAGCCCCGTGAACGCCTCGGTGAACGGAACGCCCGTGGTGCTGCTCGCTCCCGCAGTGATTCCAGAGGAGGACGTGGTGATCGTCTATCAGTGGCGTAAAAATGGGGTGAATTTGCCGGGCAAGACGGACGCGTCGCTCTCGCTCAACTTCCCGGACAAGACCGTCAGCGGCGTCTATGACGTGGTTTTGACGGCACTCTTCGAAGGAGCCGAGAGGTCCCGCGTGGTGAGTGCCGCTTCCCTGGTCACGGTGAGCGGTCCGCCGGAAATTGAAGCAATGGCCACGCAAAAGGTGCGCCCCGGACAGAGCGTTCTCTTTGCTCCGAACGTCAAGGGTGGTTCGAATTTGACCCACCAGTGGTACAAGGTGGCGGGCCAGTCCCTCACGGAATTGCAGACGGGCCCCACCTTGAGTGTGGATGCACCCAGCGGGATGATGCGGGTTTTTGAGGCAAAACTCGAAGACAATGGCACCTACGAACTCCGGGCCACGGATGTGAACGGGACCTCTTCCGCTCGCGTGCAGTTGGTGGTCACCCCGCCTCTCTCCGTCACCGTGCGTGCCAACGGGAGTGTTCTCTCCGGCGGCAGCCTAGCCCTGAAAGCGCGCTCGCGCATGGTTCTCGAGGCGACGGCGACGCCGGACGAGGAGGGACCCTTCCGCTACCAATGGCGCTTTAATGGTGGAAACATCATGGGAGCGATCCGTTCCCGTTTTGAAGTACCCTCCGTCCTCGCCACGCACGCGGGACGTTATGACGTCGTGGTGTCTGGGGCGAGTGACCGTGTGAGCAGTCCGGCGTTTCAATTGAGCCTGCTGGACCCTCTGAAAATAGTAACCCAGCCTTCCCCGAGCGTTTCGGTGAACCAGGGGGGTGTCCTCGAATTGTCCGTGCAGGTGAACCGGCCCGGCGAAGGGGAGACCTATCAGTGGTTCAAAGGGGTGGGAAGCGTATCCGAAGTGTTGGTGGGTAAGACCTCGAGTACCCTGCGTATTTCGCCGGTGACCGAGGACGATGCCGGCGCTTACTTGGTGGTAGTTACCCCGCCCGGTGGAACGGGCCGTCTGTCCAGTGTGCTCTCGCGGGTCAGTGTGAATCTGCCCGTCGAGATCAGCGTCCAGCCGACGGCGCAGTCGGTGTTGCCCGGACGATCGGCTTCCTTCCAGGTAGAGGTGGGGGGCACGCCGCCTTTCACATACCAGTGGTTGCGTAACGGGGTGCGAATCCCTGGAGCGAGTTTGGTGACCTCACTCAAGACGAACGCTTTCCAGATCCCGTCTGCCTCCGTCAATGACGGGGCAACCTATCAGGTGCTCGTGAGCAATGCGGTGACCCCTCAGGGGGTCCTGTCCGCGGAGGCAGCTCTGACAGTGTCGAAATCGGTGGTGATTGTGGATCAGCCCAAGGACAATCGACTCCTTACGGCCGGGACGCTTTTGAGCGGTCCCCTGCTCTCGGTGAAAGCCGAGGCGGAGGGTACGGTCCTGAGTTACCAATGGCGCAGGAATGGGATCGTCCTGCCGCGTGAGACCGGGCCGAACTTGGCCACCTCCAAAGCGCTGACCGTCTACGACAGCGGTGTGTACGATGTGGTGGTCCGCAACACGGTTGGGGGAGTGGAAGTGTCTCGGGTTGAAAGTCGCAAAGCCACCATCGTGGTTGCACCAGATCCTTCTGCTGCCGATCCGACCGGAACCGTGGGCGAAATTGTGCGCGCCAAGGAGGGCGACACCGTTGCCTTCAGTTCCTATGCTGCCGCCGACCGCACGACCAACTGGGTTCTCGAGGGAGGGACCCTCGATGCCGCGCGCGCCAGGGCTTCGGGAAACCTGCTGACGCTGCGTTCGGTCACTGCCGCCGACGCCGGGATCTACCGTGCCGACGTCACCGGCGCAGGTTCGGTGCGCTGGTTGCTCCAGGTGGTTTCCATTCCGGAAATCTCCAAACAGCCAGTGCCGCTGGTGGGGGATCTCGCAGTGCATCCGGGTTCGGAGGCCGTGCTGAGTGCTGAGGTGAAAACCTCCTCCGATGCCGAGACGGATCGCGACACCCATTTGCGGTGGTACTTCCAGGCATCCCTGGCCGATGCCGCTTACGCGATTCCAGGGGCTTCAGGTAACACGCTCCGCATCTCCAAGGTCTCCGCGCAGGATGACGGCTATTATCGTCTCGAGGTGTCGAACCCGGCAGGGACCGTGAGTTCCCAACCGGTCCGCATCCAGGTCCTCCAACCGGTCCAGGTCTCTGCGATGGCGTTGGCTGGCGGGAGTCTCACGGGGGGAACCCTCGTGATGGGCAATCCTGGGGCGGGGGTAATCTCCGGCGGCAGTCTCGTGGGAGGAACCTTGGCCACCAGCGTGAATCCCGGCTCTGCGGTCACGCTGAGAGCAACAACTCAGGGAGATCTGATTAAGGTGGACGCCTTCCAGTGGTACTACTTGAACAAGGGGAAAGTGTGGGTGGCTATCCCCCGCGCCGTTCACGACACCCTCACCTTCCAGGCGCCTCAAGAGTCCAACGACACCTTTTACAGGGTGCGCGCCTTTGGTCTCGAGGGGGGCGGCGTGGACAGTCTCCCGGTGCGTTTGTCCGTTCGCGATGCCGTTTCCTTCGAAAGAACCCAGCGCAAGCAGAACCTCTCCTGGGTCGAGGGCGATTCCGCGACCCTTTCCGTCGTCGCGAATGGCTTCATGCCTCAGTACGAGTGGTATCGCAATGGCACCTTGATCTCCTCGGGTACAGCCTCCGAATCCATCGCGGGCGGGACGCTGTTGACTTACCGCATCCCGTCCGTGGCAGTCACGGATGCTGGTTCGTACACGCTCACCCTTCGAAATGGGTTCTCCGGTCCGGTCAGCCGCGCCATCGCCGATGTCGCGCTCAAAACGCCGGCCCGTTTTATCGGTCCCAACGACGGAACACCGCTCGCACTGGGGGCTGTAACAACCGACGCCGCCGGAGTGATCCGGGCGGATGAGGGCAGTTCATTCCGACTCAAGGTGCAGGTGGTCGAAGGTTGCGCGCCGTTCACCTACCAATGGCGTCGAAACGGGGTGCCGCTCCCCTCCGCACAAGCGAAGGGATCTTTCAGCGCCGTGCCGCCGTCCATTGAGCTGCCGCTCAATGCGGTGACTCGCGACGATTCCGGCCAGTACGACGTCGTGGTCACGAACAACTGGGGGGTCGCGATCAGCAGCCCGGTGAAAGTGCTCGTGCTCTTGAAGCCCGCGATTGTCACACAGCCGAAGTCTGCGAGTGGTGCGGAAGGCGGAGCCGCCAACTTCAGTGTGGTGGCAGAGGGGCAGGGGAACCTGACTTATCGCTGGTATCGCGGAACCACCCAGAACTTCGCCATCGATTCGGCCGAGTTGGTCGGAACAGGTGCGCTCTACTCACGGGCGCCTCTCACAGCGAACGATAACCGGACCTTTTTCCGAGTCGTGGTCTCCACCGACTATGGTTCCTTTTCGCCGGCGATCAGCGACGCTGCGATCCTGACCGTGACGAAACCAGGGGATTTCACCGTCAACGTGAGAGCCACCGTGGGCGGGGTCCTCGCGAGTACTCCCTTAAGTGCGCTTCCCGGAGACAGCGTGTCCTTGAGTGCGGTGGTCAGCCCGGTGGGAAATTACACCTACGTCTGGCGGAAGGATGGCTTGGAAATCCCGGGCGTTTCTTCCTCCGTGTTGCCTATTGGACCCGTCCAAAACGAGTCCGCCGGGGTGTACGACGTCATCGTGTCCGATGGAGCGAACTTCTCCTACGGCCAGGCGGTGAGGCTGGTGGTGGATCCCCACATCGACTCCCTCGAGGTGCCCGCAAGCGTGAACCCCGGAGACGGTGTGAAGCTGACGGTGAAGGCGACCAGTTCCCGGGCATTGACCTATCAATGGTTCCGAAATTCCCAACCCATCGATGGAGCCAACGCCGATGTGTATGCCATCGCTTCCGTCTCCCAAAACCATGCAGGCACTTACTCCGTGCGCGTGAGTTCTGCGAATGGAGGCGTCCTCCTGAGCGCTTCGAGAGTGATGACGGTCGCCGGGGCGGTGTCGATTTCCCAGCAGCCCGTGGCTTCCACGGTGTCGGAAGGTACCGAACTGGGGCTGAGCGTCATCGCGGAAAACGCAACGTCTTACCGCTGGTACCGCACACTGCCCGGGGGCGGCCGCACGGCCCTCGTGGACGGAAATGGGATTGCGGGATCGACAGCGTCAAATCTGCGAATCCTCTCCGTCTCCGCCGGTGACGCTGGCGTTTATCAAGTGGAGGTCTCCAACACCGGTGGCTCGCTCCTGAGCGTTCCGGTTCCTGTGGAGGTGGTTCCGCCCCTCTCCGTGAGCCTGAATTCCCTACCGAGCGTGAGGGCGGGAACGGGGGTGAACTTGGTCGCCTCCGTCGTGGGCGGAGGCAGCCTCAGTTACCAGTGGTGGTTTAAGGCTGCTGCTGCGGGTTCCACCAAGACCCGGTTGGAGCAGCAAACCTCTGATCGAATCCGGATCAACCCGGTCTCTGTTTCCGACGCGGGCCAGTATTTCGTGGAGGTCGCTTCGGGTGGCGCAAGAGTCGAGGCGAACACGGTGCTGAGCGTGCTGGCGGTTCCTGAAATTGTGGTGGCGCCGGCCTCCCAGACCGTTGCACTCGGTGGCTCTGCCACTTTTGCGGTGGTGGCTCGCTACGATGGCCCCTTGGTATTCCAATGGTTCCGCGGCTCTGGGGACAACCGCACCCAGGTGTTGCAAACCGACGGGTCTGCCGCCTCGCAGCTGCGTCTGAGTTCGGTAACGGCCGACAAGTTCGGGACCTACACGGTTCGGGTTTTCCCGGCCGCAAATCCCGAGGCGGCGGTGGAGAAAGTGGCCACCCTGACCGAGAAAACGTCTGTGCCTGCCACCGAAACGCCGTTCGTCCTCTCCACACGCTGGTGGGTTTACTGGGTGGATGCGACTGCCGCCAACCTTGTGAACGACCGTAGCGGTTACTGGGTGGTTGAGCGGATTACCGTGGATGGCGTGACCCGCGCTGGCCAGTCGGCGTGGATTTGGACGACCAAAGACGGAACACCACTTCCGGGAGATTCCTGGACTCCGGAGGATCAGCAGATGCAAGAGTTCTCAGAGAGCGCTCGCAGCGAGTTTTCGGTGGTGGCCAATCGGATCTCTGGATCTCTGCTCCAGACCTTTATCCTCAGCGGTCGCGTGCTCGCGGGGGGGGAGGCCTCTGTGTACGGCGCCCCAGATGTGATGGAGGGGGAATACGATCTCGGCAATCCGCTGGCCCTCGAATTGAGCTGGGATGCAGAAAAGGTGCTGAGAGTTTCGGGAGCAACGAGTCTCGATGCCGTGAAGAGTCTCCTCCAGCCCGCGGCGGCTCTCCCGGGCGACTAGCCCCACCGTTTTGGCGCGCTCCTCTGTCCACGCAAGGGGAGCGTTGCCTGGGCGGCTCCGGCCCGGAATCGGAGGATTGACCCGCGCAAGGTTCGGAGTAAACGCAGATCCACCTACCTATGAACAAACCTCATTGGATCCTACTGAGTGCCGTTGGATTGGTTGCCAGCGTTTCTGTGCTGCGGGCTGCGGAGTCGCCAGACGTCGGTGCCCCTCCGTCTGCAGAGGCTCAGAAAGCGTATGCCCAGTTTGCTCAGCGTGGAGTCTTGGTGCAGCCCCTGGCGGCGGGCTCTCACTGGTTTTATGTCAATTTCCGCGGAGCCGATAAACCCGACTCCGCGCTTTATGCCCTCCTCAAAGAGGGAACGGGAATTGTGGAGCTGGATTTGTCGGGGCAAAAGTTTGGGGACTCTGATTTGGCGGTATTGGGCGGACTCAAAAACCTGCGAAAACTCAACCTGTCCCGCAGCGCGGTCACGGATGCCGGACTTGGGCAATTGCAGGGCCTGTCGAAGCTCGAGTCGCTGAATTTGTTCCAGACGGAGATTGGTGATGCTGGGCTGATGGGGCTGAAGGGGTGCAAGGGTTTGAAGCGCCTGTACGTCGCCCAGACCAAGGTGACGGATGCCGGGGTTGCGCAACTGAAGGCGTCGCTTCCGGGGGTGGCCGTCGAGCGCGCCGGAGTACTGACGGTTCCACCGAAGAAGGACGAGGCTAAGAAGGACGAGGCTAAGAAGGACGAGGCTAAGAAGGACGAGGCTAAGAAGGACGAGGCTAAGAAGGACGAGGCTAAGAAGGACGAGGCTAAGAAGGACGAGGCCGCTGCC
>JBANFR010000059.1:0-20678 GCA_037975925.1 Verrucomicrobiota bacterium | reverse complement strand
GGCCTCCCCGTCGCCAAAAGCTTTCCCCAAAACCTCCCCGAAATTCCGAGCCGCCCCAGTTCGCTTTGTTTTTTGTGCATGCCGCCCCCCACCCTTCACTACGGAAAGGGGGCGAGGGAAAGGGGGAGCAAAATGAAAAAAAAGTTGGGCTACAGACAGACCCCCAAACGAGCACGACTGTCGAGGACCAGGGCCGCACACCCAATCGCCCCCGCATCGTTCCCCAGCGCCGCCGGCACAATCCGCAAATGCTCATGGAGCAGCGGAGAAGTGCGAGACCGAACCGATTCCCGGACCGGACCAAAAAGAACGTCGCCAGCGCGGGAGATTCCCCCGCCAATGACGATGGCATCCGGGTTCAGCAACCAGACCGCACTGGCAATGGCCGCGCCGATTTCGGTTCCGATGGCATTCCAAAGCGCAAGCGCGACGGGACACCCCTTGTGGGCTGCCCGCGAAAGAGCCTCAGGAGTACACGGGTTCGCCGGGAGCTCGATGCCAGCCTCCGCATAAGCCCAATGCGCCCTCTGGGTGATCTGCCCATTGCCAACGTACTCCTCGAGCCCCCCCAAGCTTCCGAAGGGGCCTTGCCTGCCTCGATAGTCGATACTCGCGTGGCCAATTTCACCCGCCGCCAATTGTGCTCCCCGGAAAAGCTGACCGTCCAGAATGAGCCCGCCACCAACCCCCGTTCCCAAAGTCATGCAGAGCACGTGCCTCGCATTGCGCGCCGCTCCATAACGCCACTCCCCGTAGGCCATCGCATTCGCGTCGTTCTCCAAAACCACTGGCACCCCCAGACGGGACTCCAGGATTTCTTGCACCGGCACGTCCTCCCATCCCGGCACATTGGAAAGTCCGTGGACTACCCCCTGCGTGCTGTCGACGAGGCCCGGCAGGCCAATTCCCACCGGCACCAACTCGCCCAGATCGGCGCACAAACCTCGAATCACCCGCTCGAGAACAAGCAGGGTTTCCTTCGAGGAGACCCCCTGGGGATCAATCAGCGGGCCACGCGCAACGATTTGCGAGCCACGCACGAGGGCCGATTTGATGCTGGTTCCACCGAAATCGATGCCGATTGCCGGAAGGATGGCGGAGTTTACGTTTTCAAAAAGCACGGGCAACGAGAGGTTGGAGTTTAAGATTTGAGAAGGGTCGGAAATTCGCGCAGCGCAATGATACGCAACCCCTCCAGAGTGAGCGTGGGATGAACCGTGGCGATTTCAGGAAGGCCCGCCGCGATCAACTCCGCGTATCCCCCGGTGGCAATGACGGCAGCACGCTTTCGAGCGCCCAAAGATTTCCGGATTTCCACCAGAATTTGCCTCACGAGGCCGCGGTATCCGTACACGGCACCGGCAAGCATCGCATGTTTAGTCGATTTCCCGATGGGGCCCGGGGGTTCCAAGAGAGTGATTTTCGGAAGAAGAGCGGTTCGCTGGTGCAAGTAATCGGTCATTGCCTCCAAGCCCGGAGCGATCACCCCACCCACATAATCGCCTTTTGCTGAGATGATATCGAAAGAAACCGCCGTTCCAAAATCCACGACAACGGCAGGGGGACGATAAAGAGCCGCCGCCGCCGCCGCATTGGCAAGACGATCCGCACCAATCGTTTCGGGTTTGGGATAGTCGATGCCGACTCCCAGGTTGCTGCGATGGCCGACCCGGACAGTCGGCAGGTCGTGAAAGATGGTTTGGAGCAGATCCCCCTTCACCGGAACCACCGAACAAACCACCGCAGCGTCAAAACGCCACCCGCGGATCCGCGCCTTCACTGCCTCCGGGGAAAGGTCCCGGGTCGCGAGTTTCCGCACCGTCCCGACCCTCTGTCCATTGGAGAGGGCAAATTTGGTGAAGGAGTTGCTATTATCGATGAGGAGAACTGCGCCCATCGGGGATCATCCTACCGGAGAAACAGGAAGTGTTCGTTCGCAGGAGAACTGAGATATTTCCTCAAACACCCCCCGCCGGGACCTTACAGAAGATGGCCCATTTTGGTCCGCTTCGTTTCCAGATACCGTTCGTTGTGAGGATTGGCCTCCGAGTGGAGCGGGACGCGCTCCAGAATCTCCATTCCATAACCCTCCAGACCGATCACTTTTTTGGGATTATTTGTCAAAAACCGCATTTTGCGGATCCCGAGGTCCAAGAGAATCTGGGCACCGACCCCGTAGTCCCTGAGTTCGGCAGGAAAACCCAGACGCAGATTGGCTTCGACCGTGTCGAGGCCCGACTCCTGGAGTTTGTAAGCGTGGATCTTTGCCGGCAGCCCGATCCCCCGCCCCTCCTGCTGGCGCATGTAGAGAACGACCCCGCAGCCCTCTTTTTCGATCTTTGCCATGGCCTGGTGAAGCTGAGAGCCGCAATCGCAGCGCCGGGAACCGAAGACATCGCCTGTGAGGCATTCACTGTGCACCCGCACCAGGGGCGCCTCCACCTCCGCCAAGTTCCCCTTCACTAACGCCAGGTGATGCGCACCGTCGATCGTGCTCCGGTAAAGATGCAGTTGGAAATTTCCAAAATCGGTCGGCATTTCCACGACCTCCTCTCTTTCGACCAGCTTCTCCCGAGTCCGCCGATAGGCGATGAGATCGGCGATGCTGCACATCTTGAGCCCGTGCTGTTTCTTAAACTCCAGCAACTCGGGAAGACGCGACATCGTCCCGTCCGGATTCAGGATTTCGCACAAAATCCCCGCCGGAGCGAGCCCGGCCAAACGCGCCAGATCGACCGACGCTTCCGTGTGTCCAGCCCGCCGGAGAACGCCGCCGGCCCGTGCGCGCAGCGGGAAAATGTGTCCGGGATGCACCAAGTCCTCGGGACGTGCGTCGGGATCGGCGAGAATCGCGATGGTTTTGGCCCGATCTTGAGCGGAAATCCCCGTAGTGATGCCGTGAGTGGCGTCCACGGAGACGGTGAAGTCCGTCCGAAAACTTTCCCGGTTTCGATGCACCATGCTCTTGAGGTCGAGCTGACTGGCGCGTTCCTCCGTGATGGGCACACAAATCAGCCCGCGGCCGTGCATGGCCATAAAATTGACCGCCTCCGACGTCACTTTTTCGGCCGCCAAAACCAGGTCCCCCTCATTTTCGCGGTCGGCATCGTCTGTCACAATGACCAGTTTGCCCGCGCGGACATCCGCAAGGACTTCGTCAATGGAGTCAAAAGGTGTGGAGCTGGACATTTGGGTATCATGGAGCGGGAAAAGCTTTGGCTCAAGGGCGGACGGGCCGGGGTGCGGGTCCGGGGGTGCCCCCGCCGAGGCCGTGCTGCCCAGCGCAGAGTTGCGGTCACGGGCAAGCAGGCCACAGTGTTTGCACGTGCCTGCCTCACCCCAAACTCCGTTCCCCTCGCCGACCCTCGTACTTCCGCCAGATCCGGGCGGAATACCCGGCAACGACGCGCTCCTGGGGCATTTTTTGGAGTTCGTTCAAAGCCGTAAACTCGAGCTGTACCCCGCGCAGGAGACGGCGATTTTGGAGCTTTTTGAGGGAAAAAACATCATCCTGAACACCCCGACGGGATCAGGAAAATCCCTGGTGGCGACTGCCCTTCACTTCCAGTCTTTAGCGCAGGGCAGACGCTCCGTTTACACCTGCCCGATTAAGGCTTTGGTGAACGAAAAGTGGCTCGCGCTATGCCGGGAGTTTGGACCCGAAAACGTCGGGCTGAGCACCGGCGACGCCACCGTGAACCGGGACGCTCCCATTTTGTGCTGCACAGCCGAGATTTTGGCCAACATCGCCCTGCGCGAGGGAGCCGATGCCCGCGTCGACGATGTGGTGATGGACGAGTTTCATTACTACGCCGACCCGGAGCGAGGCGTGGCGTGGCAGGTGCCGCTGCTGACTCTCGAAAAGAGCCGTTTCCTTCTCATGTCCGCCACCCTCGGGGAGACGGCGTTTTTTGAATCGGAGCTGACCCGACTCAACCGGAGGGAAACGGTGACGGTCTCCTCGGCGCACCGGCCGGTTCCCCTCGATTTCTCCTACTCGGAATCACCCCTGGCAAACACCGTGGAAAGCCTGGTCGCTTCCGGGAAAACCCCCGTGTACGTCGTGCATTTCACCCAACTCGAGGCCGCCCAAAGCGCTCAGGACTTCACGAGCCTGGTGGTGGCCACCCGAGAGGAAAAGGCAGCGATTGCCGAGGCGATGACCGGGTTCTCCTTCTCGAGCCCCTACGGTCCGGAGATTCGCAAGTGGCTCAAGCACGGGATTGGGCTGCACCATGCCGGGCTGCTCCCGAAGTACCGGATCTTGGTGGAGCAACTCGCGCAGAAAGGCCTGCTGAAGGTCATTTGCGGCACCGACACCCTCGGCGTCGGGATCAATGTGCCCATCCGCTCGGTTCTCCTCACCCAGCTGTGCAAATTCAGCGGGAAAAAGACGGGCATTCTAAGCGCCCGGGATTTCCACCAAATCAGCGGCCGTGCCGGAAGGAAGGGTTTTGACGAGTGCGGATGGGTGATCGCGCAGGCGCCGGCCCACGTGATCGAGAATCTGCAATTGGAACAGAAGCAGGCGAGCTCCGGGAAAAAGTTCGTGAAGCGAAAGCCGCCGGAAAAAAACTTTGTGGCGTGGGACAAGCAGACTTACCAGCGCCTGATTGGAGCGGCGCCCGAGCGGCTCGCCAGCCACTTTGAGGTGAGCCACGGCATGCTCTTGAATGTGCTGAGCCGGTCGGGGGATGGGGCGGCAGCGATGCGGGCGCTGATTCGGCGCTGCCATGAATCTGCGCGCTCAAAGAAGGCGTTGACCAAGAGGGCCTGGCAGCTGTTTCGGGCGCTTTTGGAGCGCGGGATTATTGAGATCACCCCCAAGAGGCCGGAGGGCGGCTTTTTGCGGGTGAACGTGGATTTGCAGGAGGATTTCTCGATGAACCAGGCGCTTTCGCTGTACGTGCACCACACGCTGCCCCTGATGGACCCGCAAGCACCCGATTACGCCCTCGTGGTTCTGACGCTGGTGGAATCGATTCTGGAAAACCCGGAGGTCATCCTGCGCAAGCAGCTCGACCGGGTCAAAGGCCAGGCCATTGCTGAAATGAAAGCTCAGGGGATGGACTACGACCAGCGGATGGAGGAACTCGAAAAGCTGGAATACCCCAAGCCCAACCGGGATTTTATCTACTCCACGTTCAACGAATTTGCCCAAAAACATCCGTGGGTCGGCGAGGAAAACATCCGCCCAAAATCCATCGTACGGGAGATGTTTGAGGAGTACCGGTCGTTTTCTGATTACATCAAGACCTACGACTTGCAGCGGGCGGAGGGTCTGCTTCTGCGGCATATCGCGAGCGTCTACAAGGTGCTGAGCCAGACCGTACCGGACGCCGCCAAAAATGAGACCCTCCGCGAAATGGAGACCTATCTCGGGGCGATGCTCCGTCAGGTGGATTCGAGCCTGCTCGAGCAGTGGGAAAAAATGCGGGACCCGCAGGCGGAACCCGGGCAAGCGCAGCCGGAGATTCGACCGCCGGGGGCCGAAGTAGCCGACCGCGACCTCACGCGGCACCCCCAGCGCTTTCTGGCCGAAATTCGGAACCGGATTTTTGTGTTTTTGCGAGCGTTGGGAAACGGAGATTACGAGGGTGCCTTGGCAAGCCTCGATGCCGCCACCCGCTCTCAAGGAGACGCATGGACGGTGGAATCGCTGCGAGCGGCGGTGGATGGTTACTACGGAGAACACGAGCGGATTCGGCTGGATCCCGCGGCGAGGAACCTTCGGCACACCTACCTGGTGGAAAACTCCAACGCAGACCTGCGGACCGTGCAGCAAATTTTGGTGGATCCGGCTGAGCTAAACGATTGGGTGGCCGAGTTTGTGGTGGATTTGAAGGCCGCCCGGGAACGTGCCGAGGTGCGGCTGAGCTTGGAACGGGTGGCGAGCCTCGTTCCCTAGCATTCCCTGAGAGACCACCCGGGGAAATGCGGGCACACCGCTCAGGGCTCTGCTTCCCCCCGGGTTTGCCTTTGGACGAGCGGGTGAGTACGGTTCCCGCTCTATGGCGAAACCTTCCGCTCTGGGCAAAGGCCTGGGGGCTCTTATCTCCAACCGACCTGCAACCCCGATTGCCTCCCCGACTCCGGTGGAGGAGAGGGGCGAAAGGGTCCAGTGGGTACCGGTGGAGCGACTGAGTTCCTCTCCGCTTCAACCGCGTAAGGTGTTTAAGGAAGAGCAGCTCCTGGAGCTGGTGGAATCGATTCGGGAACATGGGATCGTCCAGCCTCTGATTTGCCGTCTGCAGGGTGAAACCTATGAGCTCATCGCGGGCGAGCGGCGCTGGCGGGCCTCGCAAATGCTGGGGCTGAAAGAGGTGCCCGTCATTGCCCGGGAGGCCTCGGACCGGGATGTTCTCGAATTGGCCTTAATTGAGAATTTGCAGCGGGCCGATCTGAACCCGATCGAGGAAGCGAAGGCGTTTTTGCGATTGGCAGAGGAGTTTACGATGACGCAGGAGGAGATCGCCAAACGGGTGGGGATCAGTCGGGCAGGCGTGGCCAACACGCTGCGGCTTCTGGATTTGGCGCCACAACTCCAGACGTGGGTTTCTCAGGACAGGCTCAGCGTCGGTCACGCCAAGGTGTTGCTTGGGCTGCGGACACCCGAGGAGCAGGTGGCCGCCGCCGAGGAAGTGTTGCGCAAAGGGTTGACCGTTCGCGGGGTGGAAACGCTGGTCACCCAGCAACTCCAGCGCGAAGGCAAGGTGCGCCGGGCGCGGAATGGAGAAAAGGCCGGTCTGGGCGCGGCCATCCAGCATGTCCAAAACCGGCTCCAGAGGCATTTGGGAACCCACGTGGCTATCCACCACGGAGACAAGCGGGGGCGCATCGAAATCGAATACTACGGAAGCGACGACCTGAATCGTCTTTTGGAAGTGATCGGAATGCCGCAGGAGGATCGTTAGGATGAAGCGTCTGTTTTTAAGCGGGAGCGCCCTGCTCGCGCTGATGTTCAGTGAAAGCGGCTGCGGCCGCTCCAAAATGAGCCCCGTGGAGCCAGCAACCCCGGGATCGGTTCCCTCGGCGACACCTGCCGCCGCCGAAGTGCCCCCGCCGGCGGAACTGTGGAAGGAGTTTAACGGCGAAAGGGCGCTGGCCCACGTGCGTGCGCAGGTCGAGTGCGGACCACGCCCCTCCGGCTCACCGGCCCTTCAGAGGGCGCGCGACTTGATTGTCGCTAGCCTCCAAAAGTCGGGCTGGACCGTCGAGTTGCAGGAGTTTTCGGACACAACGCCACACGGGACGATGAGTTTTTGCAACGTGGTGGCTCGGTTCCCGACCGAAAAAAACGCCACGATTTCACCAGGAAAAAAATTCATCGTGGGGTCGCACTACGACTCCAAGCTTTTCAGCACGATCGCTTTTCTGGGTGCCAATGACGGCGCATCGAGCACCGGGGCCCTTCTCGAACTGGCACAGACGCTTTCTCTCGACCCCGCTTTTGCCCGGCGATTTGAGCTCGTGTTTTTCGACGGCGAAGAAGCCATTCAGCAGTTCTCCGAAAATGATGGGCTGTACGGGAGCCGCCACTACGCAAAAGCGCTGCGTGACAGCGGCCGGGACACCCAATTCCAGCTCGGACTCGTGTGGGACATGATCGGGGACAAGGAACTGACGATGACGCTGCCGCTGGACTCGCCCCGGGAAATGGTTCAAGGGGTGTTTGCCTCTGCGGAGGCGCTTCAGGTGCGGAACGCTTTCCGGCTGTTTGACCGCCCGATTCTGGATGATCACGTGCCGCTGACCCGGATTGCTCGGATTCCAACGCTCGATCTCATTGATTTTCAATACGATGCCTGGCACACGGCAGACGACACGATGGACAAACTGAGCGCCTCGAGCCTTCAAAGCGTCGGGGCGGTCACGATTCATTACCTCAAGCAGCTGCTGCGCTGAGCCGGTGCCCGCCGGTTTGCTCTCCCTTTTTGCATCCGTACTGGTCAAAGCGCCCGAGCCGTGCAACTTTCCCGCCCTTTCCCAATGAAATCCAACACCCGTCTCGCCGCGCTGTGCGCCTCCGCTCTTGTGGCTCCCGCACTCATCGGCCTCGTCGCCTGTAAACCCAACGTCCCCAGTGCTTCCGCAAAGCCCGAGGCGACTGGAGAAAAGTCGGCCGCAGCCCCCGCAACGGCCCCCACCGCTGCCAATCCCGCTCCCGCAGGCGACAACAAGGATGCCATTCCAGCGAATGTGCTGGAGGACCTCCTGAAAAAGGCCAAGCCGCCGGAAGCACCCGCAGCACCGCTGCCGGACACCGTGGCCGTGGTCGAAGGCGAAGCGATCAAGAAAGAAGAACTCGAGCAGGCCATGGCCTCGGTCCTCGCCAGTCAGGGAATCCCCCCGGACCAACTGCCAGCCGCCCAGAAGGCGGAGGGTTACAAAATGCTGCTGAATGAGCTCATCACCGAGAAGCTGGTGAACAATCGTTCCGCCAAGGTGGAGGTGAAGGACGAGGACGTGAATGGTCGCATCGAGCAGATCAAATCTCGCTTTCCGAAGCCGGAGGACTTTGAGGCGCAGTTGACCAAAGCGGGGCAGACCCTGGAAAAACTTCGTACCGACATTCGCAATTCCATTCGCCAGCAAAACTGGGTGGAAGAACAGATTAAGGATGCCCCCAAAGCCTCGGACGCGGATGCGGAAGACTTTTTCAATAAGAACCCGCAGCAATTTGAAAAACCCGAGCAGGTCCGCGCTAGTCACATCCTGATTTCAGTGGCCAAGGACGCCGCCCCCGAGGTGGTCGCAGAGAAACAAAAAGCCGCAGACGCAATCGCTGCACGGGTCAAGGGCGGAGAGGCCATCGACAAGCTTGCAGCCGAGCTTTCGGAAGACCCGAGCGCCAAACAGAATTCCGGCGACCTCAACTTCTTCTCCCGCGAACAAATGGTCCCCGAGTTTTCAGAGGCCGCGTTCGGCATGAAAAAAGGCGACATCAGCGCTCCGGTTCGCAGCCAGTTTGGCTTCCATGTCATTCAGGTAACCGACCGCAAGGACGCTGAGAAGATGAACTTCGAGACGGTAAAGCCCCAGTTGCTCGCCTACCTGAACCGGCGCAAACACGACGAGCAGGTCCAAAATCTCCTCAAGGATCTCCGCGAAAAATCTCAGGTGGAAGTGAAGCTCCCCTAAGGGCCCGCTTCCCTTTCCCGCCGTCAACGCCGTCTCCGGTATCCGGGGACGGCGTTTCTTTTAGTGGGGCTCCCCCTTAGGCGATTCCCCCGCGAAGGGAACGCGCCCAGAAGCGGGCCGGATCCACCGCCTCGGCCAAATCCATCTCGAGTGGGGAAGGCTCTCCCGCAATCTGTGACGCAAGAAACTCCCCCATGAGCGCGGACCAAACCAGCCCTCGCGAGCCCAGCCCCAGCAATCCAAACAAACCGGGTAAACGCCCCATCGCTCGAAGAGCCCCCCCGCTGGTCGGTGTCGAAGCAAAATCCGGAATGGGACCCACCACCGGAAATCGATCGGGAGTCAGCGAACGGAAACCGACGCGGCCGGTGAGCGAGCCCGCAGGCGGCTCCCCGACTTCGAGACCGAGAAGTCCCGAGAGGCGTTGGAGATTGAGCGCGTGACCAGCGGAGTCCACCTCGAGGGATTCGCTTTCAAAATCAAAAGTGGCTCCTAGACAGCATTCCCCATCCATCGGCGGAATGAGATAACCGTCTCGGCAAATCACCCTCGAAAAACGGGGAAGCAGGGCGCTGGGCAAATGGCTCACCTGCCCGCGCCCCCTCTTGAATCGCAGGGAGGAGAGTGCCGGAAAACGGGAGGCATCGAGTGCGTTGGCGAGCACGAGGACGGGCGCGCGCGCCACCAGGCGCTCGCACCCATCCCAGACGCACCACTCGCCACCCTCGCGCTCGATGCGCAGGGCTGACGCGTGAAAAAGACGATGCACTTGTGGCGCCAACGCGAGGCGGGCCTCGCACAGCGAGGGCGGGTTCACCCAGCCCCCCAGCGGGAACAGACATCCCCGCACGCGCTGGATGCCCGGAATCTCATGCTGCACCTCTTCTTCGCTCAAAAACCGCACCCACTGCTCCGGATAACGGGCCGCCGCCGCAAGGGACTCCATCCACCGCTCCTCTTTCGCGTTTTTTGCGAGTTGCAACACCCCACACTCGGACCAGCGGACGGGGATTCCAGCCCGCTCCAGCGTCCGGATTTCCCGGCGCAACTCGAGGAAACAGGCGCGAGAGAGGCGCGCCGCACGACCGTCGTCCATCGAAAGCATGGGGGCCATCACTCCGGCGAGATTTCCCGACGCCTCCTGTGCCACACGCTCGTGACGCTCAATGAGCGAAACGGACCATCCCCGATTTTCCAGACGGCAAGCCACTGAGGTTCCCGCCAGCCCAGCCCCGATCACAATTGCGGATTCCCCTTGCACCGCCCCACCCACTGAGGAGCGTCGCCGATGCACGCCCCGGAATCGCCCCTCCCAGGGAACGTCCGAGTTCCCCGAGAGCGGACACTGCTCCAGCAAAAAACCCGCAGCCACCAGGCCTCTCCGACTCGCCTCCCCCCAGCCCTCAAGCCACAAGGCCGCACCCGGCGCCGCCAGACGGGCCAGGCTGCGCCGGGGACCATCGTCGGATCCGGCCCGGGCCTGAGCGGCCGCTTGGAGAAAAAAGGCGTCCACCCTCGCATCGATTTGCGCCAGCAGACCCTGGATCGGTCCGAAACCAAGCGTCAGCACGAGGCGTCCTCCATCCCACTCCAGACGGTGCAGCCCCGGCAAGGGGAGCGGCCACCCCTCGCGCAACCCTGCCGCCAGAGGCTCCGGGATTGTGGATGCAACGGGCCCGATGCGCTCCCACTCCGCAGGATTGGGCTCTAGCGCGATCACATGGATGCGCCGGGGCGCCGCGGGATCTCGACGCATCACATCCCATGCGTGAGCCAAGATCCGTCCGGCGTCCCAAGGGGCATGCAACACGACCCAATGCTTCCGGCCATGGGCGCCCGTCATGGAATCACGCAAAAATTGCTCGCGAGACATTCCCTGTCCACCCGAGTGCTCACCCTGCGCAAAGGGTTCGTTATTGGGAGGGGGAATCATGGGGAAAATATACGAACCGGAAGGTCCCACGGCGAGCGCCCGGCTTCCGCGGGGATGCTCCACACCGCAGAGGGTGCAAGGAAAGCACGCCCCGCAGAAGGCGATAAATCTTTGAGCCCGCAGCTTTCTTTGCCAACCGCAAGGAGCTTTCTTACCATGCCCGATCAGCCCCTTAACCCATGAAGCCAAAACGTGTCACTCCCTCCAAGAACCTGAAGCCGGACCCGACCGCCTCCGATGCGATCGGCTCATCGGCACATGACCGCTGGGTGGGGCCTCTGGCGGTGGGATTGTTTTTGCTCGTGGTCGCCGTCTTTTTTCAGGCACGCAACTTCGGTTTCCTGAACTTCGACGACAACCAGTACATCCAGGAAATTGAAGCGGTCAAAGCGGGGCTCACCTGGAAAAGCGTCTACTGGGCCTGGACCAACAGTCACGTCGGACAGTGGCACCCGCTGACCTCCATGTCCTTTATGTTGGATGCCCAGTTGGGAGGCCTCGCCGACGGCAAGATCTTTCACATCCACAACATCCTGCTTCAGGCCACCGCGTCCGTCCTGCTTTTCCTCGCCCTTCGCTCCCTCACGGGTTCGGTTTGGCGCAGCGCCATCGCCGCCTCCATTTTTGCCATCCACCCCCTGCGGGTCGAGTCCGTCGCATGGATCACGGAACGCAAAGACGTCCTCAGCGGGGTGTTTCTGATGGCGACCCTCTGGGCCTACTCGCACTACACGCGCCTTCCCAGCTCCCGAGGACGACACCTGCTCGTGTGCGTGCTCTTTGCCCTAGGGTTGCTCTCCAAGCCGATGCTGGTGTCCCTGCCGTTTGTATTCCTGCTACTCGATGTGTGGCCTCTCCGGCGTTTGAGCTGGGATCACGTTCCCACGACCATGGTGGAATGGTCGCAATGGGGCAGACAGCTCGCCCCCTTGGTGTGGGAAAAAATGCCCCTCTTTGTGATGGCGTTCGCCTCCGCCTGTGGCGCCATTCGTGCCGTGGGCGAGCCCTTCCGGCCCATCCCTATCCTGCCCCTGATTCCCAGGCTCCAATACATTCCGGTTTCCTACGCGACCTACCTGTGGCAGCTGATTTACCCGTTTAATCTCTGCGCCCATTACCCGTTTGTAGTCTCGGGTCCCCCCGGGTGGAAGGTGGCGCTTTGCAGCCTGCTCCTGATCGCCCTCACGTTGTTGGCCTGGAAACAGCGCAAGAATCACCCCTACTTTTTGGTCGGCTGGTTGTGGTTTTTGGGAACCATGCTGCCGGTGATCGGCCTCGTACCCGGCGGCATCCAAATCATGGCCGACCGTTACACCTACCTCACCCAAATCGGCCTCACCACCGCCATGGTCTGGGCCGTCGGCTCCTGGATCCAATCCAGCCGGCTGCGCCTGTCACGCATGGCTGTCAGTGTGCTGGCGGCCGAACTCGTGCTCGGCCTCGCCGTGGCTGCCAACCTGCAAACCCGCCACTGGCAAAACGACCGGACCCTGTGGACGCATGCCCTCGCAGTCAGTCGCGACAACGATTACGCCCACGAAAAGCTTGGCACCACCCTCCAGTCCGAAGGGGACCGGGAACAATCCGAGCAGCTGTACCGGGAGGCGCTGCGCCTGAACCCGCGCCTGGTCGGCTCGCTCAACAACCTGAGCATTCTCATGCGGCAGAAGGGCAATTTTCAGGAGGCTGTCGACTTGCAAAAAAAGGCGATTGAAGAGCACCCGAAATGGGGGCTCATGCATCGCAACCTCGCGAGCGCACTCGCGGGACTCAAACAGTTTGCCGAAGCCCGGGATGCCTTCCGGGAAGCCGTCCGACTGGTCCCAAACGATTTGGAAGCTCGCTTTAGCCTCGCGGTCACCCTGATCGACCAACTCGGAGGCCCGGAAGATCTCGAAGAGGCATCAAAGCAACTGCAACGCATTCTTGAGTTGGAACCCCGGGCTGCCGACGCTCATTTTCTCCTCGGTAACCTGCGATACCGCGCAGGCCAACCGGAAGAAGCGGCCCAGTTCTACCGTAACACTCTGACCCTCGCCCCAAGCCACTCGCGCGCCGCAAATAATCTGGGCTCCGTCTTGAGCCAACAGGGTAAACTCGCGGAGGCCGCCACCCTCTACAAACAAGCGATCACGACGGACCCCGCTTACGTCGACGCCATGCGTAATCTGGCCGACGTTCAATTTCGCTCCAGAGCATTCACCGAATGCGCCCAGACTTGGCGCGAAGTGCTCAGCCGCCAACCCGGAGACGTCAACACCCTCTGGCGCCTGTCTTGGATGCTCTCCACCTGTCCGGATGCGTCTTCGAGACGGCCCTTCGAGGCTCGCGATCTCGCCCTCAAAGGCATCGAAATCAGCCAGGGCAAAGACCCCGCTTTCCACGATGCCCTCGCCGCCGCCTTCGCCCAGTTGGGCAAGTTCCCCCAAGCGCTCGAGTCCGTCGACAAAGCACTCGAGTTGCTCCCCAAAGACCATCGCGACTTCCCCAACCTCCAGCGGCGCCGGGCCCTGTATGCTGAGGATAAGCCCTACGTGGACACGCTCCATCCACTTCCCACCGAAACCGCCCGCTGAATCGTCCCCCTCCCTCGGATGAAAATTCTGATCACCGGCATCTGCGGCTTCGCGGGAAGCACCCTTGCCCGATCGCTCCTCGAGCACCGCGAAAATCTCCAGATTCACGGGATCGACAATCTTTCCCGTCTGGGATCGGAGACCAATCTCGAGCCGTTACGCGCACTCGGTTGCAAAATCCGCATCGCCGATCTGCGCTCCCCGGGACTCCTGGACGCGTCCCCCCCTCTGGACTGGCTCATCGACGCCGCCGCCAACCCCTCCGTTCTCGCTGGAACCCATGCCGATTCGGCACCCAAGGATCTTTTGGACACCAATCTGGTAAGCACCCTTCCGATGCTCGAGTTGTGTCGCAAACAGTCCATTCCATTTACCCTGCTCTCGACCAGCCGGGTGTACGGAATTGAATCTTTGCAGGCGATTTCCCTCGAGGAACATCAAAACGCGTTCCGGCCTGTGCCGGGAAGCCGTCCGGATTTCTCCCGGGGCATTTCTGAGGATTTCCCTCAAAACCCTCCCCTTTCGCTCTACGGCACGTCCAAGCGCTGCGCCGAATTGTTGGCCCTCGAATACGGAAGCTCCTTCCAGTTTCCCGTATGGATCAATCGGTGCGGCGTCCTCGCCGGTGCGGGACAGTTCGGGAAAGCCGATCAGGGAATTTTCTCCTACTGGATCCACCGCTGGGCGCGTCGGCTGCCACTGCGCTACCTCGGCTTCGGCGGCCACGGCTACCAAGTGCGCGACTGCCTTCACCCGGCGGATCTCACCCCTGTTCTCCTCCATCAATGGGAAGCAGGAATGGCCACCGATAAACCCCGGATCGTCCACCTCAGCGGCGGAAAGCAAAGCGCGTTTTCACTCCGCCAGCTCAGCCTGTGGTGCGAACAACGCCTCGGACCGCACCCGGTGGAATCCTCCCCCGAAAACCGCGTCTTTGATGTCCCCTGGCTCGTGCTCGACTCCACGCTGGCTCACTCCGCATGGAACTGGTCTCCGGCAACCCCAAGAGACACCTTGCTTGAACAAATCGCCGCACACGCCGAGTCGCATCCCGACTGGCTCTCCCTCTGCGGCGCGGCAGGGTAAACAGAGCGCCCGCAGAACCTGTCCCTACTTTTCCTGCTTCTCCAACGCCTTCTCAGGCACCCGACGGAAACGCACCTCCAGAACCCGGCGACCATCCGACTTCAAAACCGTCGCCTCCCAGGGACCAATCCGAACCCTTTCGCCGCCCGCGGGAAGATGCCCCGTCAGGTGCGTGACATACCCGCCCACGGTACTCACGTCCTCGCTCTCCAGTTCCAGGTCGGCCAAATCCTTGAGCTCGTACAGGGCCAGTCCACCATCCACCACAAACTCGTTCGCATTGAGCCGCTTAAAAACCTTCTCCTCCGTGTCGAATTCGTCCTGGATGTCCCCCACCAACTCGGCGAGGACATTGTCCAAAGTCACCACTCCCACGGTCCCCCCAAACTCGTCCACCACCAGCGCAATATGCGCGTGCTTGGCTAAAAAGAAGGACAGAAGCCGCTCCAGGGGCATCATCTCGGGAACCGGAAGCAGGTCCCGGCGCACCCGCATCAGATCCGGTTTGGGCGCACGCATTTGCGAAAGAAGATCCTTGATGTGAATGACTCCAATCGCGTGATCGAGATGCCCCTCGCAGATCGGAAAACGCGTATGCCGCGACTTGATCGCTCGTTGGAGGTTCTCCTCAAAAGAATCCTCTGTGTTCAAGAAGACGACCTCCTTGCGGGGAGTCGTGATGTCGCGCACCACCCGTTTGCGGAGATCCAACGCGTTCATCAAAATCTCCTTCCCAATCGGGGTCACCTGGCGAGCACCTTCGCTCTCCGTCAGAATCACCCGGAGCTCCTCCTCAGAATGGGCCAGTTCGTGCTCCCCCAGAGGCTGGACTCGCAACAGCCTCTGAATAAACCAGCGGGCCGTCCCATTCAGACACCAAATGGCGGGCCGGAATACCTGATAAAAAAAGGCCAATGGCCCGCTCACCCACAGAGTCGTCGGCACGGGCTTGGTAATGGCGAGCGTCTTCGGAACCAGCTCCCCCAGCACGATGTGCATGACCGTAATCACCGCAAAACTCATCCCTACTGTCAGAGTCCGCCGAACCGTCTCCGATTCCAGTCCCGTCCGCAGCAGAATCGGGTCGAGCAGATGCGCAATAAACGGTTCCCCCACCCAGCCGAGCGCAAGGGATGCGAGTGTGATCCCAAGCTGCGTGGCGGACAAATACGCATCCAGATTCTCGGTGACCTGAATGGCCTTGCGTGCGTTTTTTTCGCCAGATGCCTCCAACGCCTCCAATTGTGAGGAGCGCACCTTCACAATCGCGAACTCTGAGGCCACAAAGAACCCGTTCAGCGCCACCAACCCCGCCACCACGAGCAACTGCAAAGCCACCGGAGCTCCGCTGATTTCAACTCCCTCGTTCGACCACATCTCAGGGCACAAAAAAGAACCGAGTCGCAGGATTTCCCGCGACTCGGATCGTTCTCGAAATTCAGGAATGATGCCTTACCAACTCGACTTGGTCACCCCGGGGATCAACCCGTTGGAAGCCAACTCGCGGAAGGAAATACGAGAGAGTTTGAAACGGCCAATGTAACCGCGCTTACGACCCGTGTGCAGGCAGCGCTTCGACAGACGGGCGCGGCAGGCATTGCGCGGCAGAAGAGAAAGGCCAATGTAATCGCCTTCCTTCTTCATCTTCGCACGCAGATCAGCATACTTAGCCACCGTTGCTGCTTTTTTCTTTTCTCTCTCGATCCAACACGTCTTCGCCATAAATGAAATTTGTGAGTCGCGATGTGTAGTGAGAGGAAACTTGTCTTGCAAATATCTTTTTAGTCCTTGGCACACTTTTTTCGCTGGAAGCCAGCGGGTTCAGCGGAGGCCAAACAAAAAAAAGCGAAGGAGGGAAAGCATTCCCATCCCCGTCCCCACTAAAAATCAGCCAAAGAACCCCCACCCGCCGGGGTGTCCCCCATTTGGTAGCCATTTCTCTCTCTCAGCCCCACCGCCATTCTCGCAATGAACTCAAACGCCTCTTCGCTCTCAAGACGCGCCTTCCTTAACCAATGCGGCATGGGAATGGGCTGGATCGGTCTCGCCGCCCTCACTCAACACTCCGCCTCCGCCGCACCACACGCGTCTCCTCTCGCCCCCAAACCCTCCCTGCACTTGGGGAAGGCCAAACGCGTCATTCATCTCTTCGCCAACGGGGGCCCCTCCCACCTCGACACCTTCGACCCCAAACCAGAACTCCGCCGCCTCCACGGGAAGCCCCTCCCCGTTGAAAACCTGAAGACCGAAAGAAAAACCGGCGCGGCTTTTGGTTCCCCCTTCGAATTCACCAAACACGGTCAAAGCGGGATCGAGATCAGCTCCCTCTTTCCCCAAGTCGCCCAGTGCGCCGACGATCTTTTGGTGATCCGTTCCATGAAGGCCGATGTGCCCACCCATGAGCCCTCCCTCTTCCTCATGAATTGTGGAGACGCGCGCCTACCCCGCCCCAGCCTCGGTTCCTGGATCACCTACGGATTGGGCACCGAAAACCAAAACCTCCCCGGGTTCGTGACCCTGTGTCCAAAAGGCTACCCGACCGGAGGCGCCCCGAACTGGCAGTCCGCATTTTTACCAGGCGTTTTTCAGGGCACCTACATCGACACCCGGCACACTGAGGTGGAGAAACTCATCGAAAACATTAAAAACCGTTCCTGGACTCCGGCTCAACAAAGAGCCCAGATCGACCTCCTCCAAGCCTTCAACCGACAGCACCTCGAACAGCGCCCGGGCGACCCCCAACTCGAATCCCGCATCGAATCCTTCGAACTCGCCTACCGCATGCAGATGGAGGCCACCGATGCTTTCGACCTCCGCAAAGAACCGCAATCTATTCGGGATCTCTACGGCGACACCACCTACGGCCGACAGTGCCTCATGGCTCGGCGCCTCATCGAACGGGGCGTCCGCTTTGTCCAACTCTGGCACGCCCCAGGTCAACCGTGGGACTCCCACGACGACCTCGAGCTCAACCACGGCAAGCTTGCACAGGAATCCGATCAGGGCTCAGCCGCACTCCTCATCGACCTTAAACAACGAGGCCTCCTCGAAGATACCCTGGTTGTCTGGGGAGGAGAATTCGGACGCACCCCAACCGTCGAATTGCCCACCCCGGGCTCCAACCAGGGCAAAGTCAACGGACGTGACCACAACCATCATGGATTCAGCATGTGGATGGCCGGCGGCGGGGTCAAAGCAGGCTCCATCTACGGCGCAACCGATCCCTTCGGCTTCAAAGCCATCGAAAATCCAGTCCACGTACACGACCTCCACGCCACCATTCTCCACCTGCTCGGATTGGATCACGAAAAGCTCACCTTCCGCCACTCCGGCAGAGATTTCCGGCTCACCGACGTCCACGGCAAAGTCATCGACGGAATCCTTGCATGAAGCCGCATCTTCTCTCTGTTCCGCTGCTCTTGAGCTCCATCGGCGCCACGCTACTCCCCTCGGCCCTGCCCCCTTCCGCAATGGCCGCCTCCGAGCCCGCCCCACTGCCGCCGGGTGAAATCGAATTTTTTGAAAAATCCATCCGACCCCTTTTGGAAGCCCACTGCGTCGAATGCCACAGCGCGGCCAAGGGCAAAACCAAGGGCGGATTGGCGCTCGACTCCGCCGCAGGTCTCCGGAAGGGCGGCACCTCCGGCCAAGTTCTGCAGGGCCAAAACGTCGACCAAAGCCTGCTGATCAAGGCTGTTCGCTATAAGGACGAGGATCTTCAAATGCCCCCGGATGGCAAAAAGCTCGCCCCGGAACAAGTTCACCTCCTTGAAGAATGGGTGAAACGCGGCGCCCCCGATCCACGGGCAGGAAAAGCCGCAGGCCCGGACCCCGACGCCGCGCGCAAACATTGGGCTTTTCAACCCATCACAAATCCTCCGATCCCCCAGGTGCGCGACACCGCTTGGTGCCGAAACGAAGTCGATCGCTTCGTCCTCCATGCCTTGGAGTCCCGGGGAATCACTCCATCGCCGCAGGCGGACCGACGCACTCTACTCCGTCGCCTTTCCTACGACTTAACCGGGCTTCCCCCGAGCCTCGCCCAGATGGAAGCCTTTGAGTCGGACCCCTCTCCGGATGCCTATCTCCGGGCAGTCGACCAACTCCTCGCCTCCCCACGCTTCGGAGAACGCTGGGGACGGCACTGGCTCGACGTCGCGCGTTACTCCGACACCAAGGGGCTCCCCGCCCCCATCAATGCAGACAGACGCTTCCACTTCGCATACTCGTACCGCGATTACGTAATTTCCGCATTTAACGAAGATAAACCATTCAACCGCTTCATCATCGAACAGCTGGCCGCCGACCGGATCGCTCCGACTCCCAACGACCAATCCCTGGCTGCGCTCGGATTCCTCACCGTTGGCCGCTGTTTCCAGAATCAAATCCACGAAATTATCGATGACCGCATCGATGTCGTCACCCGCGGTCTCATGGGCATCAGCGTGGGGTGTGCCCGCTGCCACGACCACAAGTTCGATCCGATAAGCACGCAGGATTACTACGCGCTTCACGGGGTTTTCCTGAGCTCAGAGGAACCCAAAGAACGACCCATCCTAGGAAATCCGCAGGACAACCCTGAGTACCAAGCCTACCTCCAAAAGCGGGCGCAGCTGCTCCAAAAAGTGGAGGAGGGCGTTCAGGCCGAAATCCAAAAGGCCTGCGAAGAAGTCGTCTCGAAATCAAAAGACTACCTCATTGCCACCCTCGACCCGGCGGCCGACGCCCCGGAAAAGCAGCTCCAGACCTTTGCCGGGCAGCGCAAACTGGTGGCTCTGCCCCTTTCCCGCTGGGTCCGATTCGTGAACGGAAACGACGCCCCCTCACTGATGGGGCCTTGGAGAGAAATGCGCCGTATTCCTCAAGCCGACTTCGAGGCCACCATCAGGGAACGCCTCGACCTCTGGCGCGGTGCCACCGATGCCCGCATCCACCCTCTCCTGCTCGCCGCTCTGGAAACCACGCCTCCGAGCTCAATCGAAAAACTGGCCCAGATCTACGCCGAGCTCATTCAGAATGCGGCAAAAGCATGGAAGGAAGGGGTCGCGGCGGCCCCAAAAGACGCCCCCCCCCAATCCCTCCCAGACCCGGCCCTCGAAAGCCTCCGCCGATGCTTCCTCCAAGATGGCGCCCCGGCCGGTCTGACTCGGTCGGAAGCAGAAACCCTCTTCGCCCGGAAAATCAACGACGTCCGCGTGGCCCTGCAGGATAAAGTCAGCGCGCTCGATGGACAGGACCCGGGAGCGCCGGCTCGGGCCATGGTGCTGCTGGACAAACCCACACCGGTGGAACCCGTCGTTTTTATTCGGGGCAACCCCGGAAACCGGGGGCCGAAGGTTCCCCGACAGTTCATCCGCTTCCTCGCCGGGGATTCTGCGAAACCATTCACCCTCGGGAGCGGTCGACTCGAACTCGCCGAAGCCATCGTAAATCCTTCAAACCCGCTCACCGCACGCGTGGCGGTAAACCGCGTCTGGCTGCACCTTTTCGGGAAGGGATTAGTGGAAACCCCCAACGATTTCGGGGTTCAAACGCCAGCGCCGGCCCTTCCTCAACTCCTAGACCATTTGGCCTCCCGTTTTATTCAGGAAGGTTGGTCGTTCAAAAAAATTATCCGCACTCTCGTCCTTTCCAACGCCTACCAGCAGGTGAGTGCTGCCCGCCCCGACGCAAAGACTGCCGATCCCGCCAACGACTGCTTTCACGCCCAGCGCCGGCGACGCCTCGATTACGAGTCCCTCCAAGACACGCTACTCCAACTCTCTGGAAATCTGAAAGATAACATGGGGGGACGCCCCGTGAACCTCACTGAAGCCCCCTACCCGGGACGCCGAAGCGTGTACGGGTACATCGACCGTCAGGATTTGCCCTCGGTGCTCCGCAACTTCGATTTTGCCAACCCGGACATCACCACAGGACAGCGCTTTCAGACCACGGTGCCG
>JBANFR010000058.1:0-20690 GCA_037975925.1 Verrucomicrobiota bacterium | reverse complement strand
CGGCAACGGAAGTTCCCCTCAGAGACGAGAGCAGAAACCCAAGGCCTCGCTTTTTGGAGTCACGAACAACCTGCCTGCCCCCCCCGCCGCCCTTCCCTGCGCCCTCAGGCCGTCTCCGTCGCCTTGTTTTCGCTGTGCAAATTCGGACTCTTCCCGAAGGTTTCCGCCACACTCGGAACCACGTCCGGATTGTTCGTCCCCGTAATGTCCGCACCCGAGCGACTCTCCTCCCGCTTGGTGAATTTGACTCCCACCAGGCGCGACACGCCGTGCTCCTCCATCGTCACCCCATACAGCGCGTCGGCGCGTGCAATCGTCTTTTTGTTGTGGGAGATGACCACGAACTGACTCTGTCCCACAAAACGATCCAGGATCTTGATGAACCGGTTGATGTTCGACTCATCCAGAGGAGCGTCCATCTCGTCCAGAACGCAGAAGGGGCTGGGCTTGACCATGTAGATGGAGAACAGCAGCGAAACGGCAGTCATCGTCTTTTCACCCCCCGAAAGGAGGGAAATGCTCTGCAACTGTTTGCCCGGAGGTTTGGCAATAATCTCGATCCCGCTCTCGAGAGGGTCGCTTTCGTCGGTCAGGACGAGATTAGCCCGGCCGCCGCCGAAGAGTTCCGTGAACATCTCCTGAAAATTCGTCCGGATTTTTTCGAATGTTTCAGAGAAAAGCTGGCGGGTGGTGGTGTTGATCCTGGCAATCACCCCGAGGAGCTCGTCTTTGGAGTGAAGGAGATCAAGCTGCTGCTTTTCCAAAAAGGCATACCGCTGCTCCAGCTCCTCAAACTCCACGATGGCATCGAGATTCACGGGACCCATTGCGTGGATGCGCTGGTCGAGTTCGCGAACCAAAGATTCGATTTTGCCCCAGTCCAACTCGTATGCCTCCGCGCCGAGCGATTCGCTCTCGCCCCGGTCACCGTCGACGGGCGCAGGGGCCGCCTCGGCATCGCCTTCTCCGCCGCCCGAGCGCTGGCGTTTGAGCGCATCGCGGAAGGCCACCTTCAACACGTAGGTATCCCTCTGGAATTGCGCTAAATCCACATCATACCGCTTGCGAATGTGTTCCAGAATCGTCGTCGTTCGCGTTTCAATCTGGTGGATGCGCACCTCCAGCCTCGAGCGTTGCTCGTGAATCCCGGACAACTGCGAGCGCCGGGCGCGCAGCGCGTTCGCCTCCTCTTCGACCTCTGCCGCAATCGCGGATCGCTCGCTCAACAATTCCCCCACCGCCTGCTCGGATTCCCCAACCCGTCCCCGGAGCGCCTCGAGACTCGCCTCCAGCTCCGCGTTCTCCGCCAAAGTCGAGGCCGCCCGGCCTTCGTAGGCCTCAATATCCCGCTCCCGCTGGACAATCAGCTCATTGAGCTCCGCCAGACGGGCCTCCATCGGCTGTCTTTGGGTGGTCAAAGACGCGTGCCGCTGCTTTTCAGTCGCCACCCGCACCTTGAGTTCATTCCACTCCGCAAGCACCTCGGCCTCCTGCGCACGCGCCACTTCCAGCTCCGTACCCAACTGCTGCCTACACGCCTGTTGTTCCTCAATCTGGGCAAGCACCGCGTGCACCTCGCTCTCCAACGCTTCCGCCTTCTGTTCGGCCTCGTAAAAACGGGCCTGCGCCGCCCCCTGCTCCCCCTCCATGCCCTGCAGCTTCCGACGCGTCTCATTCGCCTCCCGCTCCAGTAAAGTCAGCTGCCCTTTGAGAGTGGAAACGGCCACGGTCGCATTCTGCTTCTCCTCGCGAACCTCTCGCAAACGGCTCTGGAGGGCCTGCAACTCCGCCGACAACTGCTCCCGGAGCGCCTGCTTCTGCGACACCTGCTCCCGCAACCCCGAAAGCTCCCGGGACAACCCCGCGATTTCATTCTTCCGCTCCAGCACGGACGCCGAAGCGCCACTCGCATCCCGGCCTCCATGCAGCATGCCGTCGCCCGTGAGGACCTCGCCGCCCAAAGTCACAATCGTCCACCCCTTTCTCGGGAACAACTTCAGCGCCGTCTCCACGTCCGGCACCAGGACAGCAAAGTTCACCAGACGCTCAATCAGACGCCCGACCTCGGGCTGCGCCTTGATTTTGTGAATCAGCCACCCCAGCGCGCCGGGGGGAAGTTCGAGAGACTCGTTTTCGACGTGCTCAAATGCCGAATCCAATTCGCGCAAAGCCAGCACCGCCCGCCCCAACTTCTGCCCCGAAAGCGTCTTCACGATATGCTCGGCGATCGTGATGTCCTTCATCACGATGGCCTGCAAATTCGCCCCCAGAACCGCCTCCACTGCAGCCACATAAGGCGCCTCCACCTCAATGTACTGCCCCAAGGCACCCGAGATGGATCCCTTGAAAAAATCCGGATTGTCCAACCCCTTCAAAACCGCCTGCGTCCCCGCCGAAAAGCCTTCCCCGCTCCGCACCAACGATTCGAGCACCTCCAGACGGCTCTCCTTTTCCAGCACGGTCTTCTGCATTCCGCGCAATTCGCCCTCCACCGTCGCAATCCCCATCTGCCCCAAGCCCAGTTGGCCCTCCAAATCCGCCAACTCCACATTCCGCTCCTCCAGACCCCGCTGCGTCCGTGCCAACTCCTCGCGCCCCCCCCCCAACTGCTCCTCCAAACGCCCCTCCGCTGCCCGCAACTGCTCGGTTTCCGCCGCCAAAATCGAAAGCCGCGCCTCCGCACCCTCCCGGGCTTGGGTCACACTCGCCATCTGCCCCCGCAAAGAAGACACCCGGTTTTCCAACCGCTGCAAATCCTGCGACAGCGTCTGCAGCGCCCGCTCCGTCTCCGTCCGCCGCGCTCCCAGCAGCGCCGCCTGCTCCTGCTTTTGCGCCATCCGCTCCTGCTCCCCACTCAACATCTCCGCGATCTGCGCCAACTCCGCATCCGCCTGCCGAATCGCCCCCTCCGCCATCCGCAACTTCTCCTCAGCGCCCGCAACATCCCCCCGGTAACGGGCCACCAACCCGGCAAACTCCTCCCCCTTCTCCCGGTTAAACACGATCCGGTTCTCGTGATTGCTGATCCGCGTCCGCAAATCGTTCACCACCCGCCTGGCCCCCTCCAGCTTCTGTTCCATCTCCGAAAGCACGCTCCGGCGCACCGAGAGATCCGACTCGCCCGACTCAATTTCTTCCTCCAGCTCCGCCTGCCTCCCACGCAACCCCTCCAATTCGCCCCTCCCCGCCTGCAACTGCTCGTCCAACACCTCCCACTGCCGCCGCGCAGAGTGCGTCTCCAGCGTCTTCAACTCCGACAGCAACGCTTGGTAACGCCTCGCCTTCCCTGCCTGCCGCTGCAACGTCCCAATCTGACGCCGCACCTCCTTAATGATGTCGTCAATGCGCACCAAATTCGCCTCCGTCGCCTCCAGCTTCCGGAGCGCCTCCTTCCGCTGGCTCTTAAACTTCGTAATCCCCGCAGCCTCCTCAAAAATGGCCCGGCGATCCTCCGGACGAGATGACAGGATCTGGTCGATTTTCCCCTGCTCCATGATGGAGTAGGCCGACCGGCCAATCCCCGTGTCCATGAACAGTTGATGAATGTCCTTCAACCGGCAGGGCGTCTTGTTGAGGAGATACTCCGAGCCGCCATCCCGAAAAACCCGCCGCGTGATGGTCACCTCGCTCCAGTCCACCCCCAGCTCCTTCTCGCACTCGGCAAAGTTCATCGACACCTCGGCCATCCCGAGCGCCGAGCGCGAATCGGTGCCCGAAAAAATCACGTCCGCCATTTCCCCCCCGCGGAGGGCCTTCGCGGATTGCTCTCCCAACACCCAGCGAATTGCGTCGAGCACGTTCGATTTGCCGCACCCGTTGGGTCCCACCACGCAAGTCACCCCGCGGTGAAATTGCAGGACCGTGCGAGGGGCGAAGGACTTGAATCCGAAAAGCTCAAGAGATTGGAGGTACATGGGCAACTCAGGAAGACTCCTCCTAATTTGCCCCAGCCCCGGACCGATGCAAGCCCCAGATCTAGGGCTCCAAGAACACCGTTACCACAAGGGATTGTGGTTACCCTCAACCAGCCACCACGGAGGCCCCGTCCAAAATCGCCGGGTTCCCATACAGCGTGAACCCCGTCGAGCGCGTGATTTCCACCTCAAAAATCTGCCCCACATGCCGCTGCCCCCCCTCCAAAATCACCACCTTATTTCCAGGCGTCCGCCCCGTCAGCCGCTCCGCATTCCTCTTGCTCGGGCCCTCGCACAAAATCTCTACCCGTTTGCCCACCAACACCTCGCTTTTTGCCTTCGCAAAAGCGTCCACCACCCGGAGCAAATCCTGGTTGCGGGCCTCCTTCACCTCCTCGGAAACCTGTCCCTCCATCGTCGCCGCCGGCGTGTCGCGCCTCGGGGAATACCGGAACACAAAGGCGTTATCAAAACCCACCCGCTCCACCAGTTCACGCGTCGCCAGATAATCCTCCTCCGTCTCCCCGGGAAACCCGACAATCACATCGGTTGTAATCGCCAAATCGGGCCGCGCCCCACGCAACGCCTCGATCAAGGAAAGGTATTTCTCCGCGGTGTACCCCCGGTGCATCGCCTTGAGGATCCGATCCGACCCGGACTGCAGCGGGAAATGCACGTGTGGCATCAGCTTCGGAAGTCGCGCAAAACACTCCACCAAATCCCCGCGAAACCCGATCGGATGCGGAGACGTGAAGCGAATCCGCCGAAGCCCCTCCACGGCGTGCACCGCATCCAAAAGCTGCACGAAGGGGCTTTTCCCGTCGATTTTGGGAAATTCGTGTCTTCCGTACAAATTGACGATTTGCCCGAGGAGGGTCACCTCTTTGACGCCCTTGGCGACCAACCCCTCGACTTCCCGCACAATCTCCGCAATCGCCCGGGAACGCTCCGCGCCCCGGGTCATGGGCACAATGCAGTAGGTGCAATGCATGTTGCACCCCTGCATGATGGAAACAAAAGCCGAGGCCTGTCCCTCCTCGAGGGCATGTTCCCGAATGGTCTCCTGAGAACCCGGCTCCTCCTCCACATCCACGATGGAAAACCGCTCATCGTCCATCAGCTGCTCCCGGAGCAAAGCCTTCCGCTTCACGAGCTGGTCGACGTAGTCGGCCACCCGATGGAACTTTTGGGTTCCCACCACCAGGTCGACGCCGGCGATATCCCGCACTAACTCTTCGCCCCGGCTCTGAGCCATGCAGCCGAGAAACCCGAACACCATCTCGGGCTTGCTCTGACGGAGCCGCGAGAGCATTCCCATTTTCCCAATCGCCTTTTGCTCAGCCATATCGCGCACGCTGCACGTGTTGAGCAAGACCACATCCGCGTCGCGCTCGTCAGCCGCCAGTTGATACCCGCGAGCCAACAAGTCCCGAGTCACCTGCTCGGAATCGCGCTCGTTCATCTGACAGCCATAGGTTTTGAGGAATACTTTGGGCATGGGACAGCCCGTCATAATGCCTGCAAAAACTGGGAGAGTCGAACTCCGAAAACACCCCGCCTGGCCTCTGAAGCCGCCTCCCCCGAGGTTTCCCCCGGGGCGAGAGGTCGCCCGCTTCAGTGACCGGCCTCATTGACCCGAGGCCAAACGATCACGGGCGGGATTCAGATCGCCGCATTCAGACGGATCACTTTTGCGTTTGCATCCACTCTCGCACGCTGGGACTTTGGAAGGCTTCGAAGACCGCTTATGAGCACCACGCGTAGAGTTGTTATCACCGGCATGGGAGTCCAAACCCCCTTGGGTTCAGACTTGGGAACTGTCTGGAACAAACTCACCCAGGGCGTGAGTGGGATCCGCAAAATCACCCTCTTTGATGTCGCCGACTATGATTGCCAGATCGGCGGCGAAGTCCCCGATTTTGACCCGCCCGCATGGTTTAACGTCCCCAAAGACGCACGCCGGGCCGACCGTTACACTCAGCTCGCCATGGCCGCAGCCAAACTCGCCATGGCCGACGCCGGGCTCTCCGGTGCCCCGGGCGAACCCGAACGCTTCGGCGTTGTCATCGGTTCCGGAATCGGCGGGCTCAAGTCCCTGGCGGATCAACACGCGGTTCTCCTCTCCAAAGGACCTGGCCGGATCTCCCCCTTCATGATCCCGATGATGATTTCCAACATGGCCAGTGGGCTCATCTCGATGGAATACGGCCTCCAGGGGCCGAACTACGCTCCCGTTTCCGCCTGCGCAACCTCAGCTCATGCTCTGGGCGAAGCTTGGCGGATGATCCGCGAGGGTGATGCGGACCTCTTTTTGGCCGGCGGTTCCGAAGCCGCCATCGTGCCCCTCGGCATCGGTGGATTCGGCGCAATGAAGGCGCTCTCCACCCGCAACGCCGAACCCGAAAAGGCTTCGCGCCCCTTCGACAAGGGACGCGACGGTTTTGTGATGAGCGAGGGTGCCGGGGTCTTGGTCGTCGAAGAACTTGAGCATGCCCGCAAGCGCGGTGCCCGGATTTACGCCGAATTGATCGGATACGGCCTCACCTCCGATGCCTATCACATGACTTCCCCACTCCCGAATGGGGAAGGTGCCCAAAGGTGCATGCGGATGGCCCTCGCAAAGGCTGGGGTTTCTCCCGAGCAAGTCGACTACATCAATGCCCACGGAACCTCCACCCCCGTCGGAGACGTCTGCGAAACGAGGGCCATCAAGGCCGTGTTCGGTGAACACGCGAAGCGGTTGTCGGTTTCGTCCTCCAAATCGATGACCGGTCACCTCTTGGGTGCCGCGGGGGCGGTCGAAAGCGTGGTGTGCACCCTGGCCATTCGCGACGGCGTCGTGCCTCCCACGATCAACCTCGACGATCCGGATGACGAGTGCGACCTCGACTTCACGGCGCACACCGCAAAACAGCGCCGCGTGCGGATTGCCGTTAACAACAGCTTCGGGTTCGGCGGGCACAATGCGACCCTGGTTCTCAAGGCTTTCGAGTAAGGCACCGGGACCGGCGCGCTCCCTTAAATCCGCCTCGGTCCCTCCCCGGAAGGGCGTGCGGAAAAAGATACCCGCTGCTGATTTCCGATCCCCTCCCCCATGGTCGCGCGGATTTTTCTCCTTTGGTGCCTGAGCGCGGTGTCCTGCTGGGCGCTCCCCCCTTTTGTCACCGGGGAATCCCGTCAGCGCTTTTCGGTTTTGCCGGTGCAAGCCAGCGCGGAGGAGGTGAAAGCCCGACTTCACTGCCAGGAAAACCCTGGCTCTTTTGACCCGGGTGCCGACACGTTTACGGTCCATGTTCCGAGCGAATACCGCCACGAGACTGCCTGGGGCGTTTTGGTGTGGATCTCGCCCTCCGACTCGGCGCGCATCCCGGCACCCTGGCTGGCGGTTCTCGCGCAGAAACGGCTGCTTTTTGTTGGGGCGGAAAAGGCGGGCAACCCGCGGAACATTCTCGACCGGATTCGCCTCGCCGTCAGCGCCAACGTGGCGATGCGGGAGCGTTTTCACGTGGACGGGAGACGCGTGTATGTGGCCGGCTTTTCGGGGGGCGGGCGCGTGGCGAGCATGCTCGGAGTCGCGTGGGCGGACATGTTCAGCGGTTCGCTTCCCATGATGGGAGTGAACTTTTACACGGACCTTCCCTCCGCCGACGGGCGCCGGCTTCATCCCCCCCAGTACATTCCCGACGACACGGTTCTGGAGATTGCCAAGGGCCGAACCCGGCATGTGCTGATCACGTCCGAAAAGGATTTCAACCGGGCAGACACGCGGATCGTGTTTGAAAAGGGGTATCGTCAGGAGGGTTTTTCCCATGTGGGCCTGCTGGAAATTCCGGGCCTGGGACACGGGATGCCCCCTGCGGAGTGGCTCGACAGGGCGCTGACCGCCCTGGACTCGCGGATCCCGGGGGCCGGGTCTGAAAAAAAGCCGTAACCCTGAGCAGTTCGCGCTTTTTCGCGGAACGCCCGACGACTGCCTGACGCGGCGGAGTGGACGTTGAATGCGACGCTTCGCCCCTTTTTTTTCGACTTCATCCGAAGCGACAGGCATCCGCGGAGGCGTTCCAGCCGCGATTTTTGGGAAGGGAGAGTGGGGTGAGCCGGGTGAACGCAGCGAATGGTGGGGTGCCCGGAGGTCGGTCCTTCCCCGCTGGACAGCTCCCGCTTCCATCTCCCATGCTCCGCGCCTCTTTATGAACGTGCTGATTCTTGCCGCCGGGTACGCCACCCGCCTCTACCCGCTCACTCTGACCAAAGCCAAGCCCCTGTTGGATGTTGCCGGAAAACCCATGATGGAATGGGTGATCGACAATCTGGCTCCGATCCAAAACCTGGAGAAGGTTTACGTGGTCACCAACAACAAATTCGCGGCGGACTTTGAGGTGTGGGCCAAGGGTTACGAGGCCGAGAACCCCAAGCTGCGGGTGGAGATCATCAACGACCAGTCGACGGGGGACGCCGACAAGCTGGGGGCCATCGGCGACATTCGGCTGGTGATTGAAAAGGCGGGGCTCGACCGGTCCGACCTGCTGGTGGTGGCGGGGGACAACCTTTTCTCGGAGAGCTTGGGGGCGTTTGGGGATTTTTGCAGCCGAGTCAACCAGCCGGTGCTCGGGCTGTACGATGTGGGCAGTCTGGAACAGGCGCGCAAGTACGGGGTGGTGGCGGTGAGTTCCACGGGAGAGATCACCAGTTTCGAAGAGAAGCCCGCGGACCCCAAAAGCACGCTGATCGGGATCGCGCTGTACTATTACCCGAAGGAGACGGTGGCGGAATTTGAGACGTACCTGAGTGAAGGCAACAATCCGGATCAGCCGGGGCGTTTTGTGCAGTGGCTTTATCAGCGCACGGCGGTGCAGACGTGGAATGTGCCTGGGACGTGGTTTGACGTGGGCAGCAAGGAAACGCTGGAAGAAGCCAACCGGATTTTCGCTCAGTTCCGATGATAGGAGTAGGGTGACCGAGCTTCTTCCATGCGAGTCCTTTCGCCAGAGCAGACCATCGAGATAGAGCGCAAAGCTCTTCACGAAGGCTTTTCTGCCGAGGCTCTAATGGAAGAAGCCGGTCGTGGCATGTCCGCCGCCGTGGGGCAGTTTGAGCCCCGGGCGGGGGTGTGTTTGGCGGTTTTTGGCAAGGGCCACAATGGGGGCGACGCCCTAGTTTGTGCGCGGCTTCTCTCGGAAGCCGGTTGGAGGGTGATCCTCATTCCAGCGTTTTCCGCCGAGGAACTCGCGCCGTTGACCTCCCAAAAGTGGAACGAGGCGGGGCGTTGCGAGACCCTCTCTCTGGCGCATTTGGAGAGCTGGCGACCGGACCCGGCCCTTCCACTGGTTGTTCTGGACGGGCTTTTGGGGATTGGGTCGCGGGGTCCCTTGCGTGGGCCGATTTCTCGAGCCGCCGAGGCGATGAACGCACTCCGTCGGCGCTCACATGCGCGGGTTTTTGCCCTGGACCTTCCAACCGGGCTCGATGCAACGACAGGGGCTACCACGGCTCACACGGTCGTGGCCGATGTCACGCTGACAGTCGGGTTTCCGAAATCGGGTTTGGTTGCCGAAGGGGCGGAACATTGCGTGGGTCGGCTGGCGGTGATCCCACTGGAAGCTTTCTGCGAACGGGTGAGCGGTCCTTTTTCAGAGGAGGTGGCCGCTCCTCCGACGCTCGCTCCACTCTGGGCACGGCGCTCTGCGGGAATTCACAAGGGCGATTGTGGTCGAGTGGCTCTGGTGGCAGGCACCCGGGGCACCATGGGGGCGGCGGCGCTTGCGGCCATGGGTGCGCTGAGATCGGGAGCCGGGCTGGTCACTCTTTGGGTCGCGGAGGCGGTTTATCCACTGGCGGTGTCGATTGTGCCGGTCGAGTGCATGGTGCGTCCGGCGTCCGACTTGCGGGAAGTGCTTGAAGACCGGGCTGACACGCTCGGAATCGGTCCGGGCCTGGGCACGGGAAGACCCCAGGAAATTCTGGATATTATTCGCGGCTTCCGGGGCCCGGCGGTCGTGGACGCAGACGCTCTGAATGTCCTGGCCCACGAGCCGGGAATCCTGAGCCGGTGCTCCGGTCCCCGGCTCTTGACGCCGCACCCGGGCGAAATGAACCGGATTGCACCGGACCTCAAGGGGTTGTCGCGGGTGGAAACGGCGACGCGTTTTGCTCAGAAATGGCCGGTGACGTTGCTGCTGAAGGGTGCCCGGAGCGTGGTGAGTACAGAGGGGAGGCCGCTGAGCTGGAATCCCACGGGAAACGCGGGGATGGCATCCGGGGGAATGGGGGACGTCTTGACCGGCGTGTGCGCGTCTTTCCTGGCGCAAGGATTGGAGTGCCACGACGCTGCCCGGCTCGGGGCATGGTGCTGTGGGCGGGCGGCGGAAGCGCTGATCGCGAGGAGAAGCCGCAGCGAGGAATCGCTGCTCGCAACGGATGTTGCAATGGCTTTGGGCGACGCGTTTGACGCCCTGCGTCGGCGCGGTGTGTGAACCGAGCCGACAAGACCAACGGTGAGAGAATTTCTCCCGGGGTTTACGCCTCAGCGAGAGCCTTGAGCGCTTTTTTGGTATCGCTCACCCGGAGGACGGCGAGTCCCTTTTTAGAGTTGGGGCTGGTGGCCAGGTAGGCGTACTCGATGTTGACCTTGGCCTTGGCCAGTTTGCGGGCGATTTCACCAAAAGCACCCGGTTTATTGAGGTTTTCGGTGAGCAAAACGTTGTTTTCCACCACTAGAACGCCCCGCTCTTCCAAGAGAAATAGCGCCTTCTCAGGATTACTCACCACCATGCGCACCACCGCGTGGTCCGTTGTGTCCGAAATCGTCATCCCGAAAATGTTGACGCCTTGCTCTGCAAGAACTTCGCACACTTCCGCGAGGGTGCCGGGTTTGTTGGCCAGAAAGATGGAGAGTTGCTGGGCGATTTGCATAAGTTGAATCGGTTGAACTACGCCCTTCAAAGTGGACTGCTTTGCGCCGTCGAGCAACTACCCAAAGCAGAGGAGTTCGGATTCCGCCCCGCCACTGGTCGCCTCTCGGGGGCGGTTTCATTGACTTCACTGCCCGCGCTCCTATCTTCCCAAGAGTGAATCCGAGCCCTGCCTTTGAGCCGTCCACCGACAAATCTCTCGCCTTGAAGGCAGCGTTCGAGCCCATTTCCGGCGGGCTTCTTCAGGTCGAAGAACGCATCCGCTCCCAGGCTCGGGCTTTTGACCCTGCCGTGGAAGCCTACGTGGCCTACGCCATCGAGAGTCACGGCAAACGCCTCCGCCCAGCCCTCGCTCTGCTCGCCGGCGGTGCTACCGGTGCGATCCTCCCTGACCACGAAAATCTCGCTGTCATCGTCGAACTCATCCACGCCGCGACTCTGGTTCACGACGACATTCTCGACGAGGCCGACACTCGCCGCGCCCAACCCACCGCCAACGCACGCTGGGGCAATTCGCTCGCCGTTCTTCTCGGAGACTGTCTCTTTGCTCACTCGCTCCGCCTCGCCGCTGCATTCGACGACAACCGCATGTGCCGCCGGATCGCCCAGGCCGCCAGCGAAGTTTGCTCCGGCGAAATCGTCCAAACCCAGCGCCGCTTCGATCTCCAACTCAGCGTCCCGGATTATTACCGCATCCTCGAGATGAAAACGGGTGCCCTGTTTGCAGTCGCCACGGAGTTGGGAGCACTCCTGAATGGCGCCTCCGCCGAAGTCATGGAAAGCCTCCACCGCTTCGGTATGCGCCTGGGAACCGCCTACCAAATCTACGACGACTGTCTCGACCTCGCCGGAAACGAGGCCACCGTCGGCAAAACCCTCGGAACCGACCTTCGGCGCGGCAAACTGACCCTCCCCGTTCTCCACCTGCTCCAAACAAGCCGGCCCGAGGAAAGAGAACGCCTCAGCCAGCTCATCCTCGAAGGACGGGAGGAAGAAATCCGGGGACTCGTCGATCAGGCGGTCCAAACGGGTGCCGTCCGATTTGCAGTCGCCACGGGTCGCCGCATGCTGACCGAGGCACAGGAAGCCCTCCATACGCTGCCCGCCTCCCCCTACCGTCAGTCCCTCGAACAACTCTGCCTCACGCTGGATGCGATGATTGCCCCGCTGGCCGACGTCGGTCGGACTCCGGCAGACAGCACCGCAGCGGTCGCCGCTTCGAAGTAAGCAGGTGATGAGGGAGGCCTGCGATCCTCCCTCTCCTCAGCCGCACTCCGGGAAAAGCCCCAGTCGGCTCGTGGATTTTGAGCCCTTGAAATCGGGCTTTATCCGGTCTCCGACTCGGCTTCGCGGTTTTTAACCTGCCAGGGGCGCGACCCTCCAGACGCCTTCCTGCGCGCAGGAGGTCTGGAACCCGGTTCCCAAGAGCAGCCCGTGAGAGGCAAGGGCCGCACTCAGGCGAGGCAGAGTGTAGCGGAGGCTAAAAAACACCCCGAAACGGTCCCCTTCTCGCACCCGGATGGGTGCCCCCTCAAAGGAGAATTCCGCGTCCACTAACCAAGGGGAGGAGGCGCACACGCCAAGGACAGACTCCTGCGTTTCCAGTGAGAAAGAGAGTTCGCCCAGTCGATGGTTGAGCCCCCAATCGGCGAGCACTTGGCGAAGCCAAGCGTGCGTCTCTGGGTTGTCGTATTGCGCAAGAACGCATTCGCAAGCCCGACAGTAGGCAGCCGAAGGTTCGGCCTCGGGAAAATCGGCCTCCTCGGCGGAGAGCGGTGCCATATTGGCGCTCAAAAGCAAAATATCCCCGGGCCGCAACACCATGGAGAGCCATCCAAACAGGCGGCTCGGCAGGAGGTTTGGAGCAATCCCGAAGGCTGTGTAAACCCGCCGCACCTCCGCTTCGCCGAGGGTGTCGGCGGGCTCCTCGAGAATCCGTAAATCCGCAGCCACGGGAAAAACGCCCTCCCGCGCGAAGGGGAGTCCGGCTTCAGCCGAAGAGAGCGCCAGCTCGAGGCTTGCGTCCACTGGGGTGTAGCGGAGGGCACACCCCGCCGAATGGAGCGCCTTCAAGACCATCGCTTCCTTGGAACCGCCACCGGCGCCGAGCCCGATGACATGGAGGCGTTCCCCTGCAAGTTCGAGAGCCAAACCGGCTGCAAGCCGCTCAAAAATCAGCCGAAACTCGGGGTTCGCGAAAAAGGGGGCATGGGAACGGTGAACCTCCCACCAAAGCTCCGATTGACGCGCGCTGTGGTAATGGAAAGCCGGATCCATGCGCCCCTGTTCCAGACAAGCCCGACGTTTTTGGCGCAACGCCTCCGCTCGCAGGGATTGGTGCACCCACACTGGACTGAGCCTTTTCATCGCAAGTTCCACCCTCCTCCGACCATCAAGTTGGAGCCCGTCAGGTAAGCGGGCGCGTCCAGCGCCAGGTAGCGCACTGCCGCAAATACATCCTCGAACCGCCCCAGACGCCCCGCCGGCACTTCGCCGGGCGCAAGAGCGCCCACGCTGTTTTCCAAAAATCCGGGTGACACCATATTCACCGCAACGCCATGCGGCGCCTCACTGGCCGCAAAACTGCGCGTGAGCATCCATACCCCCGTCTTGCCAATGTGATAGCTCCACGCCAAATCCCGCGCCCCGGGCCGATCCGCGCTCGAATCCCCAATCGTGATGACCCTTCCCCCCGAGCCGCCCCTGAGCAGCGGCAGCATCGCGCGGGTCGTAAAAAAGGTCTGCGTCACGGTGGATTGCAGGCCCTCCATCCACTCCGTGGCGGTGAGGTCGAGCCCGTGTTTTTCACAGTACACTCCCGCATTATTGACCAGGATATCCAGGCGACCGAAACGGTCGCGCACTTCGGCGGCGAGCCGCAACGCTTCCGCTTCAACAGCCAGATCAGCCCGGAAGGCGGCCGCATCGGCTCCCGCAACCCGCGCATCCGCAACCGCCCTCAGGGCGGACTCTTCGCTGGAGCGAAAGTGGATCGCGATATCGCACCCTGCGCCCGCGAGACTTCGCACCAGAGCACTCCCGAGTCCGGTACCCGCTCCGGTGACCAATGCCACTGGTTTGCGCCCCCCACTCAAGCGACCACCCCCATGGCTCTGAGCACGCCCCTGAGCCTGGCAACCTCGTGGGTCCGCAACAAATCGGTGCGCGCCAACAAAGCCAACACGCCAAAAAAGGGCTCCGCGCAACGGACTTCCTCTTCAAAGTACTCGAAGGCGTGCGGAAGAGCCTGACACACCGGCCACCCCAAACGCCGAAGACGGAATGCGTTCAGAAACGTTTCAATCTGATAGCGGACCCTCTGGGCACTGTCGGTCAGGTTCTTGTAGTAAAACCCGAGCCCGGGATCGATCCAGAGCCGCTCAACGCCACACCGCACCGCACGCTCAATCTCCCGCTCAAAGTAGTCGCGGAGCACCGCTGTGTGGTCGGCCTCCAGCCGAAAATCTCCCACCGAGCGCGCGTGGTCCGCCTCCTGAATGTAGCAGATCACCACTCCCGCTCCGTACTCCGACGCCGCCCGGTAAAACGCTTCCGTATCGCGGCCGGCCGTCAAATTGACCACCGCCGCTCCCGCCTCGAGGCACTCGCGGGTCACCTCAATTTGGTAGCTCTCCACGGAAACCAGGATGCCCCCGGCGCTCAGTTCACGCACGACGGGTTTCAGACGGGAAGTCTGCTCGGACGCTCCAACCCGCTGCGCATGCAGCACCGTGGACTCCGCCCCCACATCGATGATCCGCGCTCCCTCTTCCGCCAAGCGTCTCCCGCGTCGCACGGCCGCCTCCACGTTGAGCACCACACTTTCGCGGTACCACGAATCGGCGGACAAATTGACCACCCCCATGAGCGAAGGCTCTGGCCAGGGAGCAAACGGTTTTCCACGGATTTCAAAAGAGGCCACCTTGGCCTCCAAGGAATCGGGGTGACTTTCCAGAAGCCGCGAGAGGTATTGGAGATCCAGCATGGTGTGTCGGCAGCGTGCGAAGTTGCGCCCCAAAAGCGGAGCACATTTTCCCCAATTCACCGGGCCCTGGAAGCGGTCCATACGGAGGCGCACGAGGGACGCTGCCGGGAACCGGGGGATTTCCGGGACAAAAAGAAACGCACAGAGGAGAATGAGCCAAAGAAAAGGGAGAGCCTCGGGCTCGATACGTGATATTTAGAATCACTTCCACTCATGGAAAAAGAAGCCGTAGAAGCTCCCGAGGCCATCCAAGGCCTGCCATCCGCCGCCCCCGCACTGACCCGGGGACTCGCGATTGTGGAGGTGCTCGATTGTCACCCGGAAGGCCTCACCTTGACGGAGCTGAGCGCCCGGATTGATACGCCCAAAAATTCGACCCTCCGCTTCATCCAAGCGTTGGTGGAGCAGGGTTGGGCGGTCCGGGATCCGGTCACCCTGCGGGTGAGTCTCACAGCCAAGGTTCTGCGCTTGGGGCAGCCCCGGCGTGGCGATGTGAGCCTTTCCGAGTGCGCCCTGCCGGTGATGCGGGAATTACGCGATGACACGGGTGAGACCGCACAACTGGGGGTGCTTTCGGGGGAGGAGGTGGTGTTGATTGAAAAGCAGGAGAGCCGGCTTCCCGTGCGGATTGGCGTGGAGGTGGGAATGCGTCTGCTGCTTCATGACAACGCGCCGGGGAAGGTGCTCGTCGCCTTTCAACCCGAACTGGAAAGGGAGAGATTGATTGCGCGGATGACGTTTTCGGCCACGACCCCATTCACGATCACTGACCGGGGGCAATTTCGGCGAGCGTGCCTGAAGGTTGTCGAACAAGGGTATGCCGTGGATTTGGATGAGGCCTACGAAGGGATCCGCTGTGTGGGGGCGCCGATTTTTGACCGGACGGGGCATATTCTCGCGTGCCTGTGGATCTCGGGACCAGCGGTGCGGTTGCCAGAGGAGGGGCTCGCGCAGGTTGCGCCGCGAGTGATCAGCGCAGCCGAGCGGATCTCCGCCCAGATGCGCCAGTAGCCCCCCGTCGCCTCGTCCATCCCGTCGCCCCGTCGCCCCGTCGCCCCGTCGCCCCGTCGCCCCGTCGCCCCGTCGCCCCGTCGCCCCGTCGCCCCCGCGCCCCCTCGCCCCGTCCATCTCGTCCATCTCGTCCATCTCGTCCATCCCGTCCATCCCGTCCATCCGCGTGCCGAATTCCCGTGGGATTCGAGTCGTTTCGCCCTCGGGAACTCCTACGATGCCCCGCATGACAGACGAGATGATCCTGGTAGTGCCGCGCGCCACGCTCGACGAATTGGGAAGCTTTCAGGGACTCCGGTACGAGGTGGACCGTTATTTGCGGGCCTTTTTGACCCCGCCCACGCCGCGGTTCATGGCCCGGCCCGCAGCGGAACTGGACCCTGCCTTCAAACAAATCATCCCCTACGCCATCTTCACCCACCAGGGCCGCATCCTCTCCTACGTGCGAGGCTCCAAAAGCGGCGAGCAACGACTGGCCTCCAAGCGCTCCATCGGGATCGGCGGCCACATGAACGACACCGACACCTCCCCCGAGGGCTTCAACCTCGCGGCCTACCGCCAGGCCCTGCAACGCGAACTCCGAGAGGAACTCCGCATCCGTACCCCCTACACCGAACGCCCTGTCGCCCTCCTCAACGACGACTCCACTGAGGTCGGTCAGGTGCATATCGGCGTCGTCCACCACATCGAATGCGAGACGGACGAAATCGAGTGTGGCGAAGCGGTGATCACCGACCTGAAATTTATGACCCGGGAGGAACTCCATGCAGAGCGTGACCGCCTGGAAACATGGTCCCGGATCTGCTTCGACCACTGGGACGCGCTTCTCCAGCAGGTGCCCTAAAAAAACAGAAACTTTCGCGGGCAATTCTGCGGGGAGCGGGAGTTCTTAGTCACAACACCCCTCCGTGCGATGTCCCCCGAAATCAACGCCCACCCGAAAGACCGGGACGAACGCTTTGTGCGGCTCTTCGCACACTCTGAACCGTCGCTCCGCCTCTTTCTGCGTTCCCTGCTCCCCCGCTGGGAGGACACCGACGAAGTTCTCCAAGAAACGAGCCTCGTCCTGTGGCGTAAATTCGACACCTTTACGGAAGGGACCGATTTTCTGCGCTGGGCCTGCATGGTGGCCCGTTTTGAGGCCCTCAAATACCGTCGGGGCAAGGCTCGCGACCGGCATGTGTTCGACGGAGACCTGATCGAAAAGCTGGCCGATGAGGCCATGGAAGAAGTCCCCACCCTGGACCGGGAACGCCGCGCGCTGGAAAGCTGCATGGAAAAACTCAGCGAACGCGAACGGCGCTGGATCGAATCCGTGTACGGCTCGAGCTCCACCATTCGGGAGGCGGCGGATCAAGCCGGCCGAAGCCCGGGAAGTTTATACAAGGCGCTGCACCGGATCCGCTTGGGGCTTCTGGATTGCGTGGACCGCTCTCTCGCCCGGAACGAATTTGCGTAAGCCTCCCCTTTCGCCAGTGAACTCACCCAAGCCAGACCCCGAGTTTCTCGAACTGCTCTCAGGGTACGCCTCCGGAAACCTCCATTCGGAGGCAGCTGCCCGTCTCCAGGAACACCTCGCTGGCTGCGCGGAAAAACGCCGCCTCTTCCGGCGTTACCTCCAGGTGGACACCGCCCTGCGCGAATCCACCTGCGGCGCCCTCCGCCTCGCCTCCCCGACCCCCGAAGAGGCCCGCGAACCTTGGTACTGGAAGGCCGCTGCGGCCGTCGCCACCCTCGGCTGCATCCTTTCTCTCTGGGTCTCCCGCTCCCCCGCCCCTGCCGACCCAGCGCCACCCACCGTCGCCGTGCTCACCCAGAGCGTGGGGGTTGCATGGAAACCCGGCTCCCGCCCCCTGTTTGCGGGCAACCCGCTGCCTGCGGGAAAAATCGCCTTCGATCGCGGTCTCATCCAACTGGAATTTATCAATGGAGCGGTGGTCGTGGCGGAAGGACCCGCTGAAATCGAACTCCTCTCCCCAGAACGCGCCGTCTGCCGCTACGGCAAGGTTCGCGCCTCCGTTCCACCCCAAGCCCACGGCTTTACCGTCACCGCCCCGGACATGGATGTCGTCGATTTGGGAACGGAGTTCGGACTGGCCGTCGGCAAGGACGGCAAATCCCAGGTGCATGTCCTCGAGGGAGAAGTCCGGATGCACCCCAAAAACGCCTCGGCCAAAAGCCTCTTCGCCGGGCAGGGCCTGGAGTGGATGTCCGGCATGCCCCCGATTCCAATCCCCAGTAACGGCCAGACATTCACCGGACGCGCAGAACTCCTTTCCCTCTCCACCGGACGCCACCGCGAAATCCTCGAACAATGGCACAGGGAAAGTGAACGCATCCGCCACCTGCCCGAAACGGTATTTCACTACAATTTTGAGCCCGAGGAACTTTGGTCCCGCACCCTCCAAAACCTCCGCCCCGGCGGCGACCCCGGCCTCAACGGCGCTGTCGTCGGCTGCCAATGGAGCGAGGGCCGCTGGCCCGGCAAACGGGCTCTTGATTTCAAAGGCCCCTCCGACCGCGTCCGCATTCACATCCCCGGGAACTACAGGGAAGCGACCTTGGCAGCCTGGGTCCGCGTCGAAAGCTGGGGCAACCGCTGGCTGAGTTCGCTCCTTCTCACCGATGCCTTCCAAAAGGGAGCCATCCACTGGCAACTCAGCGACAAAGGAGAAATCATCCTCGGACTCCATCACGGACGCATGGAAAACCACTTCTCGGCGCCCGTCATCGGCCCCAATGACCTCGGTCGCTGGATGTACCTCGTCACCACCTACGACGAGAAATCTCTCATCGTATCCCATTACCTTGATGGAGAACTCGTCGGGAGTACTCCGGTCAAAAACCCCGCCCCCCTTGCCCCGGGCATGGCCGAACTCGGCAACTGGAGTATGAACCACGCCAAAGACCTCCGGGCACGCAGCCTCATCGGCCGCATGGATGAATTCACCTTCTACGCCAGAGCGCTTACGGCGGAGGAAGTGCGTTTGTCCTTCGAAAAAGGCGCCCCCCGGAGCTGACCGACCGCCAACTCTCCACTTTCCCTTTCTTGCCCCTCAGTCCGATTTCCCCATGCCCCGCGTCGTCCCCACCTCCCTACTCGCCCTCGGCGCCCTCGGCTGCTGGCTCGCCCCACTTTCCGCCGCCACCGCTCCTCGACCACTCGAGTTCAACCGGGACATTCGCCCCATCCTCTCGGACAAATGCTTTGGATGTCACGGACCCGATTCCGGCCACCGAAAGGCTGGACTGCGCCTGGATATTCGCGAGGAGGCGATGAAGGCCCCCAAAAGCGGCGACATCCCCCTCAAACCGGGTGATCCCGAGGGAAGTCATCTTCTCTCGCGCGTGCTCAGCTCCGATCCCGACGAAGTCATGCCTCCTCCGGAAGCAAAACTTCCCAAACTCACCGCTGCCGAAATCGCCAAACTGCGCCGCTGGATTGCGGAGGGTGCCGAGTACCAACCGCATTGGTCCTTCATTCCCGTCAAACGGCCCGAGGTTCCGCCCCCTTCGCAGAACAACGCTCTGGCCCGGAACGAACTAGATCGGCTCATCTTCACAAGGCTCGCCAAACGTGGCTTCGCGCCCAGACCCGAAGCCCGGCGCGAAACGCTCCTGCGCCGCGTCACCCTTGATCTGACCGGGCTTCCGCCCACAGCGTCCGAGGCGCGCGCGTTTTTTGCGGACACCGAGCCCGGGGCCTACGAACGACTCGTCGACCGCCTCCTCGCCTCGACGGCCTACGGTGAAAGAATGGCCACCGACTGGCTCGACGTCGCCCGTTACGCGGACAGCTACGGCTTCCAGGTCGATCGCGACCGCGAAGTGTGGCCCTGGCGCGACTGGGTCATCGGCGCCTTCAACCGCAACCTGCCTTTCAACGACTTTGTCACCTGGCAACTGGGAGGCGACCTCCTCCCGCAACCGACCGAAGAGCAGATCCTCGCCACCGCGTTCAACCGCCTCCACCAACAAGAGGCCGAAGGCGGATCCGTCGACGAGGAATACCGCGTCGAATACGTGTGCGACCGGGTTCAGACCTTCGGCACCGCATTCCTCGGACTCACCCTGGAATGCTCCAAGTGCCACGATCACAAATTCGATCCCGTCACCCAAAAGGAGTTCTTCCAGCTCTTCGCCTTTTTCAACAACCAGGATGAGTCCGGTTTATACTCGTTCTTCAGCCCGGGCGACGCTCCCACTCCCGCCACAAAGCTCATCCCCGATAACGTCAAAACCCGCCTCGCAGAACTCGAGCAAGCCGCCCAATCCGCCCACGCTCATCTTCAAAAAGTGCGCGCCTCTCAAACGGACGCCTTTGCTCGGTGGCTCACGCAGAGAGAGCCTTCGCTGTCCATCCCGGGCGAGATCGCGCGCTTTGCTTTCAACGAATCCGGCTCCGTCAAAAAACTGGCCAACGACATCGACCCCAAAAAGCCCGCCTCTTTGTCGGGGGAAAACAAACTCGTTCCCGGCGTGTCCGGCCAAGCCGTGGAGTTCGGTGGAGACGACGCATTGGATCTCCCGGTGGGTGCCTTCGACCGCGTTCACCCATTTTCCGTCTCACTCTGGATCCAGACTCCCGACGCCAAAGAACGCGCTGTCATCTTTCACCGCTCCAAGGCATGGAGCGACGCCGCGAGCCGGGGCTTTGAATTGCTCCTCGAAGAGGGACGCCTCAAATGGTCGCTCATTCGATTCTGGCCAGGAGACGCCGCCTCCATCCGCGCCAAGGCTCCGGTTACCCCAGGAGAATGGACGCACGTGGTGGTCACCTCGGACGGATCCGGCCGGGCCGCCGGACTCCGCATTCTCCTCAACGGCAAGCCTCTCGAAGTCGACGTCATTCAAGATTCGCTCAGTCGC
>JBANFR010000057.1:0-20786 GCA_037975925.1 Verrucomicrobiota bacterium | reverse complement strand
TGCACCGTTTCGATCCGGGGCGCGTACTTCGAGTGATCGTCGCGGTGGGATGCCAGGACGGTGCCCATGTAAGCCAAAATCTGTGTCCGGAGAGCCTTGGCTTGGTAAACACCCTCGTTGATGATTTTGCTCGAGACCCCGGGAAGCTTCAGGTCGAGCTGGAACCCCGTGATTCCGGAGTGCGTCCCGCAGATCTTAAAGTCCATGTCCCCGAAGTGGTCCTCGCTGCCGATGATGTCCGAGAGCAGAGAGTAGCGACGGAGGGAGTCCCCGTCGAATTCGGTCACCAACCCGACGGAAATCCCGGCCACAGGCCGCTTGAGCGGGACACCGGCATCCAACAAGGCGAGCACCCCGCCGCAAACGCTGGCCATTGAGGTGGATCCGTTGGATTCCATGATCTCCGAGGAGACTCGGATGGCGTAGGGAAAATCCGTTTCCGAAGGGATAACGGGAGCGATCGATCGCTCGGCAAGAGCCCCGTGTCCGATTTCGCGGCGGCCAGGGCTGCCGGTGCGACCGGTTTCACCCACCGAAAAAGGCGGGAAATTGTAGTGGAGAATGAACCGCTTCGTGGTTTCGCCGCCCGTATATCCGTCGAGTTCCTGAGCCTCGCCAGTCGTAGCCAGGGTAGCCAATGCAACGGCTTGGGTTTCTCCGCGCTGGAACAGAGCAGAGCCATGGGAACGCGGCAGGAAACCGACTTCGGCACCCAAAGGACGCAACTCGTCCAGTTTCCGCCCGTCGCACCGAACGCCACGGTCGAGGATGGAGATACGGAACGCCTTCTTTTGGAGGTAATCAAAGGCCTGACTCACTTCAAAGCCGGTCGCCTCAGGATACTGCGCCTTGATCGCGGCAGCCACTTCGTTGCGAAGAGATTCGACGGCCTTGCTCCGCTCGATTTTGCCCGGGAGATAAATGGCGGACTCGATCCGGTCGCCGGCCACGGCGTAGGCGACCTCAAGAAGCTCATCGCGCACGAGCATGAGGGGCACTTCCCGCTTCACCTTGCCAACCTTCGAAGCGAGTTCGATTTGCGCATCGACCAAAATGCGGGCCTGAGCGTGGGCGAACTCGAGGGCTTTGATGAACTCTTCCTCCGGCAACTCGTTCGCCGCGCCCTCGATCATGATCACTTCATCGCGCGTTCCGACGTAGACCAGGTCAAGATCGCTGTCGATGCGCTGAGAGTGGGTCGGATTCGCCACGAACTGACCGTGGATGCGCCCCACCCGCACGGCTCCGACTGGGCCCGCAAAGGGAATGTCGGAAACCATCAACGCGGCAGAAGCTCCATTGATGGAGAGCATGTCGGGATCGTTTTCCCCATCCGCACTCAGCAGAGTAGAAATGATTTGGGTGTCGTAAAGGTAGCCCTTGGGAAAGAGAGGCCGGAGCGGGCGATCGGTCATCCGCGCGGTGAGGATCTCCTTTTCGCTGGGACGCCCCTCGCGCCGGAAATAACCGCCGGGAAACTTTCCGACCGCCGCCGCCTTTTCGCGGTAGTCCACGGTCAGCGGGAAAAAGTCCTGGCCCTCCTTAATCTTGGTGGCCGAGACGGCCGAGACGATCACGATGGTTTCACCGCATTGTACGGTGACAGCGCCATCGGCGAGCTTCGCCAGTTTGCCGGTTTCGATGGTGATGAGAGAAGAGCCCACTTGGCTCGTAACATGATGGATCATACTTGAGATACTGTCGTTTGTGAGATGATCCGGCCAAGAGGCTTGGGGTTGCCCAATGGCTCGTAGCCCAGTGGGTTCTTCCTGCAGGAGATCAAGCAAGTGAACCCACTGGGCTCCGTCCATGGGCGGAGAAGCCTGAGGGCCGGGTTTCGGTTTTGGGTTAGTAGTCCCCGGCTCGGGAACCTTGGAGGCACCGAAGGGCACACCCCAAAATGAGACACCCCCGGGGGACCGGGGGCGCCATAAAAATGACTGAGAGTCCGCTACTTGCGGAGATTGAGCTTTTCGATGACGACTTTGTAGCGCTCGTTCGAAGTCCTCTTGAGGTAATCCAAAAGCTTGCGACGGCGTGCGACCAACATCAGAAGGCCCCGGCGAGAGGCATGGTCTTTAACATGCGTCTGCAGGTGCGCAGTGAGCTGAGCAATCCTCTGGCTCAGAAGAGCAACCTGCACATCCGCGCTGCCCGTGTCTTTGTCGTGAAGGCGAAGCGCCTGAATGTCCGTGGTTTCTGCCATAAGTCCGTGTAATGAGTGGAGGGTGGATTATGCAGGGCTGATTCGGGGAATCAAGCAGATCCTCTAGACTCAACGAGAGAGGAGCCGCCAGGCTGAAAACCCACGCCCCCAAAAATCAAAGCACTCCGCGCACTCCAAGGAGCAGGAGCCCGTATCCGACGCCGCTCCATACGGCGGCCTTCCAGCGTGCAGGACTCCCGGTGATCCATTGGATTCCGTCTCTGAGGACGTAGGGCATTCCAACGCAGAAAAGCCCGCCCACGATCCAGAGGTAAACAAGAGACACGAGACAAAGACGGCCAAGCTCCGGTCGCATCCATGCCGATTCGAGGAGCGGCTCGGCGGCGAGGAGCAAAAGCAACCCCAGAGAGCGAACAGACAGGAACTCGCGCATAAAAATCAGCCCGAGGATGTATCCGAGTACGCTCACAAAAATGAAGTTACTCCGCATGGGGCTGAATTCTCCCAAGTCCGTACTCGCGACCAGCCAGATGAACCAAAGAGCGGCGGCCGTGTAGAGCACTGAACCGATGTTCCCAGATCGAGGGAAGGCTAACAGCCAGCGCTTCACCGGGACCTCCGCAAAAGCAGCCGCGAGATGCCCGGCCAGGAGCAGGATACCCGTGAGGACCAAGGCGTTTTCCAGGGAAAGCGAGTAAATCATGGCGAAGGGGCAGACAGACAATGCCGGGAAACGAGTTCCCTCAATCTCAAACCCACAAGTTGCGCTTTGTTTGAGAGAAGTTTTGCACCCGAGAACCGTTGAGTTCAGCAACCGCCGCCAGAATTCCGCTTTCGACGGAGCGCCTCGAGAAGGGATTTCCAAGCGGGCGGCCGGGCGCCTCCCCGGCGAAAAATCATCCCTAGAGGCCTGCAAAGAGGCGGATCACGCAGCTCTTTTACCACCAACTCGCCGCTTGCAGCCTCCTTAGTGACGGTTTTTCGGGGCACAATCGCAACGCCCCCCTCGACCTTCACCGCCCGTTTCACCATTTCCACGCCATCAAACTCAAGGTACGGCTTCCACTTTAAACCAAAGCTTTTCAAATATTTATCAACTGCCTTTCGGGTCGGAATATCAGGTTCGAAGGCGATAAGGCGCTCTCCGTCCAGATCCTGGATCCGGATTCCTTCACGGCATGCCCCGGGATGTTCGGGGGGTAAAATCAGCACCAGTTCATCCTCATCAAAAACCTCCATGTGCAGTCCCGTTCGACGCGAAGGGAAAGCCACCAGCCCGAGATCTGCGCTTCCATCCAAAACAGCCGCGTATACCTGCGAGGCCCGCTTGTAGTCCACGAGGACAGTGATTCCCGGGTGACTTTCTCTGAAGGCCGAAAGCCTGCCGGGCAACTCATACAGGCCGATGCTGGAAACTGAAGCCACCCTGATTTCCCCCACCGCATCGGAATCCACGCGGGCGAGGCGACCGGGAATCTGGGAGTAGATGGACAGGATGGCGTGACAGCTCTCCAGGAACACCTGCCCCTCGGCAGACAAAGTCAGCCCACTCCGGCGCCGGTCGACAAGCTGGACTCCCAATTCCTTTTCCAAAGCCCGAACCTGTTGAGAGACAGCGCTCTGGGAAATACCGCTGATCTGTGCCGCCTTTGAGAAGCTCCCGGATTCCGCAAGATTGCAAAAAACCTGGAGGGTCTGGATGTACATGCGCAGAAACGCGTGGCACCTTGCCGCCACCCCTCCGGGGGGTCAAGCATTCCAACTCACTTAATGCCAACGCTGACTGACCGTTTCAGGCACATTTCGGAGCAAATTTCCGGGGCCATCGCGAAGACGAAACGCGAAGCCGACTCCGTGACTTTGGTCGCTGTCTCGAAAACGCATCCGCCGGACGCGCTGCGGGAAGCCCTCGCTGCCGGGGTCACCACTTTTGGAGAAAATCGGGTCCAAGAGGCCCGCGCAAAAATCCCCCTGATTTCGGGCCGGGCGCGCTGGCATTTCATTGGCCACCTCCAAAGCAACAAGGTGAGGCAAGCCCTTCCGCTTTTTGATCTGCTGCACGGGATCGACTCCCTCGCCATTGCCAGGGATGTCCAGCGAATCGCGGGAGAAGTCGGCCTATTTCCACGGATCCTTCTCGAGGTCAACGTCGCCCAAGAATCCACCAAGTTCGGGTTCACGCCGGAGCAGCTACGCTCCCAACTGGAGGAACTCATGCGCCTCGACCGCGTTCAAATCGACGGATTGATGACCATTCCTCCACCGGCGAGAGAACCGGAGGATTCCCGCAGATATTTTTGCACCCTGCGGGAGCTGCGCGATCGGCTCGCCAAGGAAAGCGGCCTTCCCCTCCCCCATCTTTCCATGGGAATGAGCGACGACTTCTGCGTTGCAATCGAGGAGGGAGCCACGCTCGTCCGGGTGGGAAGCGCCCTTTTCGGCTCCAGAACGGGCAAGACATGGAAACCCTCGGAAAGCGACAGACTGGACGACTAAGAATCCCTGAGGCAGTCTGGAGAACCTCGCAGCAACCGGCTTTTGACTGATTCCATGCAGACGCGCCTATCGCCCATCCACATTGCCCACGTGGGCCAAGAGCTCGCCATTGCCTGGAACGACGGCAAGGAATCCTTCATCGCGCTAGAGTCGCTGCGCCGCGGCTGTCCATGCGCCGTTTGTCAGGGCGAGGCGGATGTGATGGGAAACGTCGAACGCCCAGAGAGGACATTTTCCCAGGGTAGCTTCGACTTACGCGGCTATCAGATCATCGGGGGCTATGCCCTTCAGATGAACTGGGCGGACGGCCATGGAACCGGGCTTTATTCGTTCACCTACCTGCGCGGCCTCTGCGATCAATTCTCGGTGAAGCACTCATGAAATTGCGCACCCGAGTCGGGATTGTGGCCTTCACTTTGGGCACCTGTTTCCTGTCCGCCTGGATCCAAATCGAGGAGCGGAAAGCCGAAAGGGATCCGGTTCCCTCGGAGCTTTTTGATGTGGTGCAATCCGGGATCCTGGCGCTGAGAGCCCAGCGCTACGAGCAGGCCTACCTCCAGGCCTCCACGGCATACCGCGAGCAGCTTCACTTGGATCATTTTGTGGAAATGGCGAGATCCGACTGTGTGGCGATTCGCCAAGCCACTCGCTGGGAATTCGGGATGCCAACGGCCCGAGGTTCGGCGACAGAAGTTCCGGTGCACTTTTTCTTGCGCTCGGGAGAAGTACTCCACGCCGCCTTCACGCTCGTTCGCGAAAGCCGTGCGTGGAAAATGGAGAGGGTTTACATTCCCCTCCGTCCCGAACCGGCTCGCTTTCTGGGCGGGATGCGCCTCTGACCTCCCGCGCGAGGACAGCATCGTTCGCTGAGAGTCTCCGCCAAACACGCTGGTAGGGGTTTGGATTTATCCGCCGGAAGCGGAGCAGGATTTGCTGTGTCGGAAGGCAGGCACGAATCGTTTCCGTCGCCGAGCTCCAATCGCTTCCCATGAACTTTCTCCTCGAAAACCCCGTCTTTTCCATGGCCTCCGGCCAATTCGACCTCGCGGCCGACGTCCTCGAGCTCTCGCAAGAAGTTCGCGAACGATGCAAATGGCCCAAGCGGATGATCATCGTCTCCGTGCCCGTGCGGATGGACAACGGGGAGGTGAAAACGTTCCCCGGTTACCGGGTACAGCATCATCTCACTCTGGGCCCCAGCAAGGGCGGACTGCGGTACGCCCCCAACGTGGATTTGGGCGAAGTGGCGGCCTTGGCCATGTGGATGAGCTGGAAATGCGCTCTCATGGATTTGCCGTACGGCGGCGCCAAGGGCGGCATCGCCTGCGACCCCCGCTCCATGAGCCCGCGCGAGCTGGAATCTCTCACCCGCCGCTTCACCGACGAGCTGCTGCCCTTTATCGGTCCAAAAACCGACGTGCCGGCACCGGACATGGGAACCAATGAGCAGACCATGGCGTGGATCATGGACACTTACTCCGCCCACGAGGGCCACGCCGTTCCGAGCGTCGTCACGGGAAAACCGGTGCAAATCGGCGGCTCCTTGGGGCGCAAAGAGGCGACTGGTAGAGGCGTGGCCTTTATGGCGAATCGGGCTGCCGATTTGCTCAAGCTGCCGAACGGATCGCGCGTGATCGTGCAGGGATTTGGGAACGTCGGCTTTTATGCGGCACAAGCAATGGCCCGGTTCGGATCGACGATTGTGGGCATCGGAGATATCTCCGGGGCGATTTACAATCCAAAAGGGCTTCCGCTAAAGGAGGTTGCAGCGCATCTGGAGACCCACCGAACCCTAGCGGGATGTCCCCACGGAGAATTCATTACCAACGAGGAACTCCTCGTTCAGCCGTGCGAGATTTTGATCCCGGCCGCAACCGAACGGGTGATCACTCGCGAAAACGCAGCGAAGCTGCAGTGCCGGATCCTCGCGGAGGGAGCCAACGGCCCCACCACGCTCGAGGCAGATCACGTCCTCAGCCAGCGGGACGACCTTTTTGTCATTCCCGACATTCTCTGCAATTCAGGGGGAGTCACCGTCAGCTACTTCGAATGGGTGCAGGGGTTGCAGAGCTTTTTCTGGTCGGAATCGGAGGTGTACGACCGGCTTTACCGGCTGATGGAGCCGAACTTCAATCTGGTGCTTAAATTTGCGAGAGAGCGAAAGGTGTCCCATCGGATCGCAGCCTTGGCCATCGGGATTCAGAAGGTGGCAACCGCCAAAAAAATCCGGGGCCTATTCCCCTAGATCCCTTCTCCGCGAGGCGCCCTCTTGCCTGACGGTTTTGGGGCGCTAGCACACGGAGACTCCCCCCCAACCACCGTTAGGCGTGGATCGGGTTGCGGCTGGCGCACCGCATTCAAAGGCTCCAGGGGCGCCCCCCACCCCATCAAGCTCCAACAGCCCAACGTTGTCTGACATCCTACAAGCATTCAATTGCAAGCCGGGAGCAGAGAGGAATAGGGTGGAGGCGTGACATCGCCCGAATCCAAATCCACTCCACCCGCAAAACCCCTCAAGACAGGAAGCCTCTCAGGAGCTTTAGTTTCTCACCTCGAGAACCTTCTCAACTCCGGAGAAATTGCGCCCGGAGACAAACTCCCATCCGAGGGGGAGCTCATGAAAACACACCACGTCAGCCGCAGCGTGATCCGCGAGGCCATGTCCCAACTTCAGGCACGCGGACGGGTCCAGACACGCCACGGCGTTGGGACCTTTGCAACCGAATCCAAAGAGCGAACAGGCATCTTTCTACCTCCCGTTCAGAGCATTGCCGACGTCATTTCAGTCATGGAGGTCCGCATCAGCCTGGAGGCCGAAGCTGCCGCATTCGCAGCCTCCCGACGAAGCACAGCGCAGATGCAGTCCATGCGCACACTCCTAGACCAACTAATCGAAGGAACCCACAACTCGGAATCACGACAAGAACTCGACCAACAGTTCCACCTGACAGTCACACAGGCAGCGCACAACCGTTACCTACTGGGGGTCCTACAAAGCTTTTCCGGGGGATTTATTCCACGAATGAAACTCAACGAGAAATATTTAGACAGCGGAAGATCCGCTCAATTCCTTCAACGCAGAGACGCCGAGCACGAGCAATTATTCCTCGCCATCGCCCGCCAGGACGCCGTGGCGGCAGCGGCCGCGATGCGCCTGCATTTGAGCAATAGTCGGGAGCGGCTCATCGAGATCTGCGGCGCCGCTGCGGGCTAACACAGAAATCCCCCAAAAATGTTCGCATCAAGTCATCGGACAACATATGACCTATTGAGTTAGCTTACCTCACCCGAGAATCACTCCCCTGCGACTCCTATGACTCCGCAAGAACTGAAGCACACGTTGTCCTCCGGCCTATTATCCTTCCCGATCACGGATTTTGACGCCCAGGGCGATTTTTGTCCCGCAACCTACATTCGGCGTCTGGAGTGGCTGGCGCCCTACGGTGCAAGCGCCCTATTTGCGGCAGGAGGCACTGGAGAGTTCTTTTCCCTGGAACCCCGGGAGTACTCCGACATCGTGAAGACGGCGGTGGAAACATGCGATGGGATGGTGCCGATCCTCGCGGGAGCCGGCGGCCCCACCCGTGTGGCAATTCAGTACGCCCAAGAGGCGGAGCGACGTGGAGCCAAGGGCATCCTTCTGCTGCCCCATTACCTCTCGGAAGCGAGCCAGGACGGGGTGGCCGTCCATGTGGAGGAGGTATGCCGCTCGGTGAAGATCGGCGTCGTGGTGTACAACCGAAACGTCTGCAGGCTCCAAGCGCATCATCTTGAAAAACTTGCAGAGCGTTGCCCGAATTTGATCGGGTACAAGGACGGCCTTGGGGACATCGAACTGATGGTGTCGATTCGGCACCGGCTTGGAGATCGTTTTTCCTACCTGGGAGGTTTGCCGACGGCAGAGGTGTATGCTGCGGCATACAAAGCGCTGGGTGTGCCGGTGTACTCCTCGGCGGTATTCAATTTTATCCCAAGAACGGCGATGGAGTTTTATGAAGCGATTGCGCGGAACGACTTCGACACGACCGGCAAACTGATCGATCAATTTTTCCTGCCCTATTTGGAGATTCGCAATCGGGGCGCCGGCTACGCGGTCAGCATCGTGAAGGCGGGCGCAAGAATTGTCGGGCGCGACGGGGGGCCGGTTCGCCCTCCCCTGCTCGACCTCAAGGCGGAAGAAAGCGCTCGCCTGGCGGAACTCATCGAAAAGCTGGGGCCCCAGTAGGCGGCGTCGAAGTGCCCAGACTTGGGAGCCTCTGACGCTCAGCGCCAGGCGCTCCTGAAAAGAGACGTCCCATGCAAATGGAAATCACGCATTCGCAGACTGTTTCGAGCGAACTCGCTGCGGCGGTTTCGAAGGTCAAGCGGCACGTGCTCCCGCTCTTTGTGGTCATGTTCATCGTGAACTACATCGACCGGGTGAACATTGGGTTTGTGAAATCCCACCTCCAGTCCCACCTGGGGATTGGAGGGGCCTCCTACGGAACCGGAGCCGGCGTGTTCTTCCTTGGTTACGCCCTCTTCGAGGTGCCTTCCAACGTGCTACTGCAAAAGGTCGGCGCCAGGGCCTGGCTGACACGGATCACGCTGACTTGGGGAATTGCGGCGGCACTCATGGCGTTCATTCAGACGGAGACGCATTTTTACGTGTTGAGATTTTTGCTCGGGGTCGCGGAGGCCGGTTTTTTTCCAGGGGTTCTCTACTATTTCACTCGTTGGCTGCCGGCGTCGGAACGAGGCAAGGCGATCGCCCTTTTTCTGAGCGGCTCCGCCATTGCATCCATCCTTTCGGGTCCTGTTTCGGGGGCGCTCCTGCTGATTGAGGGATTGGGACTACACGGTTGGCAGTGGATGTTTCTCATTGAAGGGCTTTTGTCCGTGGCTCTGTGCGGCTTTGTCTGGCTCCTGCTCGATTCCCATCCGCAAGACGCGAAGTGGCTCAGCCCGGCGGAGCAAAGCGCTCTCATAAACGCCATCGCGCAAGAGCAAGAGGCCCGGGAGGCGGCGATGTCGGGTCGCCCCACCCTCGGGAAGCTGGTGAGAGATCCCCAAATCCTGCTGTTCTGCCTCATTTACTTCGCGATCCAGCTCACCATTTACGCAGCCACGTTCTGGCTACCAGCCATCATCAAAAAGATGGGAAACCTGAACGACTTCCAAGTGGGACTCTTCAACTCGATTCCCTGGCTGATCGCGATCTTTGCCATGTACGCCGCAGCGACTGGATCGGCGCGGTGGCGCTTTCAGCAGGCATGGGTGGCGGGGGCACTCCTCGTGGCGGCGATCGGCATGTTTCTCTCCACGCAGGGCGGTCCTGTCTTCGGATTTGTGGCCGTGTGCTTCGCCTCGATCGGCTTCAAAGCGGCGTCCTCTCTTTTCTGGCCCATTCCACAAGCCTACCTCGACGCCCGGATCGCGGCAGCCGTACTGGCACTCATCAATTCCGTGGGAAACCTCGGGGGATTCGTCGCTCCATCCGCATTCGGCATCTTGGAAGAAAAAACCGGCAGCATTCATGGCGGGCTGTACGCGCTTTCGTGCACGTCGGTGCTGGCTGCGCTCCTCGTCTTTTTTGCGAGATTAGCCCCGTCCCGTCCACGCAACTCCTGAACCCTCATGCCGGAAGTCCCCGGCCCCACCACGACTCATGTCTCTCATGCGCGAACCTCACAATCCCCCCCCCAACGGTCGCACCCCGGTAATCACCGAGCTTCGGGTCGTTCCAGTCGCAGGACGGGACAGCATGCTCCTGAACCTCAGCGGAGCACACGCCCCTTACTTCACCCGCAACATCGTTCTGCTTCGGGACAGCGAAGGACGCACCGGCGTGGGGGAAGTGCCGGGAGGCGAAAAAATCCGCCTCACCTTGGAAGAGGCCACTCCGCTCGTGTTGGGCCAGCCCGTAGGAACATTCCACCAGATCCTTTCCCGGGTCAGGCAGACTTTTGCCAGCCGCGACGCAGGCGGGCGCGGACTGCAAACGTTTGACCTGCGAGTGACGATTCACGCGGTGACGGCGCTCGAGTCAGCCCTTCTGGACTTGCTAGGCCAGCATTTGGAAGTGCCCGTGGCTGCATTGCTTGGAGAGGGACAGCAGAGGCAGGAGGTCGAAATGCTCGGCTACCTGTTTTACATTGCGGATCGCCAGCGGACCGACCTGGATTACCGGAACGAGAGAGAATCGGAGGACGGCTGGTTTCGTTTGCGGAACGAGGAAGCCCTCGGCGTGGAGGCGGTGGTGCGCCTCGCAGAAGCAGCGGAGGCGAGATATGGTTTTCGCGATTTCAAGTTGAAGGGTGGCGTCTTGCCCGGAGAAGAGGAGCTGGAGACCGTTCAGGCGCTGGCACGACGTTTCCCCGACGCCCGGATCACCCTTGATCCGAATGGGGCATGGTCGCTTGAACAGGCCATTGCGCTGTGCCGTAGGCGCGGGGACGTGCTGGCTTACGCCGAAGACCCCTGCGGCGCGGAGAAAGGGTACTCCGGCCGCGAGGTGATGGCGGAATTCCGGCGTGCGACAGGTCTGTGTACGGCCACCAATATGATCGCGACGGACTGGCGCGAAATGGGGCACGCGATTCAGCTTGGGTCGGTAGATATTCCGCTGGCGGACCCGCATTTCTGGACCATGCAAGGCTCGGTGCGGGTAGCCCAGATGTGCCATGAGTGGGGGCTGACTTGGGGCTCCCATTCGAACAACCACTTCGATATTTCCCTAGCGATGTTCACCCATGTCGCGGCCGCGGCACCGGGCAGGATCACGGCCATCGATACTCATTGGATCTGGCAGGACGGCCAGCGATTGACAAAAGAACCGCTCCTGATTCGGGAGGGAAAAGTGCAGGTCCCCCAAAAGCCAGGTTTGGGAGTCGAAATCGACTACGACCAATTAGCCCTTGCTCACGAGTGTTACCGGGAAAAAGGGTTGGGCTCTCGCGACGACGGGATCGCCATGCAATATCTGTTGCCCAACTGGACCTTCGACCCCAAGCGTCCCTGCCTCCTTCGCTAATCCCCGATTCCCTTCTCCTCTCATGTCACTCCACGGAAAAAGTTTCATTGCCGGGGTGCCCGTTGTTTCGGGCACGGACACCTTTTACGCATTCGATCCCCGAACCGGGGAAAAACTGGAACCCGCGTTCGGCGAAAGCCGATCTGAGGATGTGAACGCCGCGCTCCAGTCGGCTGAGGCTGCGTTTGAGGTGTTCAGGAAGACCTCCGCCACCGAGCGGGCAACCTTCCTGGAACGGATTGCGGAGGAAATCCTCGCGCTAGGAGATCCCTTACTCCAGCGAGCGAGCGCCGAGTCAGGCCTGCCCCAGGATCGATTGATCGGTGAACGTGGCCGCACCGTGGGACAATTGCGGCTTTTTGCGGAGGTGCTCCGGGAAGGCTCCTGGTGCGACGCCCGGATTGACGTGGCGCTTCCTGAGCGGACACCGCTTCCCCGCCCTGATTTGAGGCGCATGCTTCTCCCATTGGGACCGGTGACAGTGTTCGGCGCGAGCAACTTCCCGCTCGCATTCTCAGTGGCGGGCGGAGACACCGCCAGCGCTCTTGCAGCCGGCTGCCCAGTGGTAGTGAAGGGACACCCGGCCCACCCGGGAACCAGCGAATGGGTCGCGGGTGCCGTGAACCGGGCTGCCGCAGCCTGCGGACTACCGGCAGGGGTCTTCTCGCTTTTGCAGGGAAGCCGCCCCGAATTTGCCATCGCTCTCGTCAAGCATCCCCTCACCCAAGCCGTCGGGTTTACCGGATCACACCGTGGGGGCCGCGCTCTCCTGGAAGCCGCGAACTCGCGCCCCCAACCGATCCCGGTTTTTGCGGAAATGAGCAGTCTGAATCCGATTTTTCTGCTGCCGGGTGCTTTGCGGCAAAAAAGCCAAGAGATCGCCGCAGGGTTGAAGGTTTCCGTCACCGCCGGCGTGGGTCAATTTTGCACCAAGCCAGGCCTCGTTTTTGGAATCGGAGGCCCGGACTGGGATGCCTTCACCGAAGCGTTTCAGTCTGCGATTCGCTCAGTCGCTCCCGGAACCATGCTGCATCGAGGGATTCGCGAGCAGTACTGCCAATCGGCGGCGCGCACCTCGCAGACTCCAGGGGTCGCCCTCCTGGCGCAGTCGGACAGCGAAGCCGAGGAGACTTCGACCCAAGCTCGCCCCTTGGCATGGAAAACCAGTGCGCAGACATTTTTTGGCCAACCCACTCTCCAGGAAGAGATTTTTGGACCTGCCACCGTCCTGATTGAGGCCTGCGACTTGGGTGAATTGCGGTTGGCCGCCAGCAAACTCAGCGGCCAGTTGACGGCGACCGTGCATGGAACCCCCGAGGATCTGGCCGACGCCGGACCGCTGCTCGAGGCCCTCGAACGGGTCGCCGGACGTCTCATTCTCAACGGGTTCCCCACGGGGGTGGAGGTGAGCCCCGCCATGCACCACGGAGGCCCCTACCCGGCCACGACGGACAGCCGATTCACGGCAGTCGGCACCGCCGCGATTCAACGCTGGGCGCGCCCCGTGTGCTTTCAGAATTTTCCCGAAACGGCTCTCCCCGTGGAACTCCGTAATGGAAACCCGGCGGGCCTCATGCGTACGGTGAACGGAAAGCTGACGAGGGATGCTCTAGGGCAATAACCCGTTGCAGGGGGCAGCGCCTGCACAGCGCGCCGCAAAAACAGCCCCCGGCTCGTGACCGCTAATGATGAGGGCCGTCTCGGGGTTTTCCTGGCGTGGCCGGTCAGGTTCCAAGCAGACCGGCCTCCGTACTTTTCCCGCAATTTCCCCTTATGGACTTCCCTGTTTCGCGCCGTTGTTGGATGGGTTGGGCAATGAGCGCCATATGCCTGAGTATCGAAATTCCGCCCCTGCAAGCGGCTGAGGATCCGCGGGTTTTTGAACTACGTACTTACGTCACTCACCCCGGAAAATTGCCCGATTTGCTGAAGCGCTTTCGGGAACATACCTGTCGCCTTTTCGAGAAACACGGCATGCAGAATATCGGGTATTGGGTGCCCACGGACTCGGCCGATGGCTCTGAAAACACGCTCATCTACCTGATCGCCCACCGGAGCCGAGAATCGGCCAAGGCCTCTTGGGCCGCTTTTCAACAAGATCCGGAATGGCAGGCCGCAGCCAAGGCCAGCGAAATCAATGGCAAGATCCTCGCGCAGAGACCCGGCGCCCTGTTTCTAAAAACAACCGACTACTCCGCTCCAGTGGTGGTGGGGGCTTCCCCGACGGAAAGAGTGTTTGAGATGAGGACTTACAAGGCTGCCAGCGGGAAACTGCCGGAGCTTCACCAGAGATTCCGAAACCACACTACTGCTCTGTTTCAAAAACATGGGATGACCCAAATCGGATACTGGAGTCCCACGGAGGAATCGGGAGGCTCGGCAGACACTCTGATCTACCTCCTGAGCCATCCCAGCCGGGAGGCAGCGCAAAACGCCTTCACCCAATTCCGGGCGGACCCGCAATGGATTGCAGCCAAAGCAGAAAGCGAAAAGAACGGTTCGCTCACAGCCGTCACCGGCGGAGTAAAATCGGTTTTCCTGAAGGCGACCGATTTTTCCCCGATCCGATAGCCCGATGGCGAAGGGATACCCGCCGCATTCAGCTCAAGAATTGATACGTACCGGAGCCATCACCGGACGCGAAGGGCCTTTTCGATCGCAGACTTAAGCATTTCCGAATCCGGCTCCGTGCTAGAGTCGAAGCGAGCGCTCAGAACGCCATCCCTGCCGATGAGAAACTTCTGAAAGTTCCACTGCACTGGTCCGGGGAACGGGGAGTTTGGACCCGTGAGTCCGGCAAAAAGGGGATGCGCACCAGGGCCAGCAATCGACACTTTGCTGAACATGGGGAAAGTGACTTGGAAGCGAGAGGAGCAAAACCGCTCAATTTCCTTCTCATCCCCCGGCTCCTGGGAGCCGAAATCGTTGCAAGGGAAACCGAGGACGACGAGCCCCGCATCCCGATAGGAGCGATAGAGAGCTTCGAGCCCCTCGTATTGCTGGGTGTAGCCGCACTCGCTCGCCACATTAACCACCAAGAGGACCTTTCCCGCAAAGGAGCCGAGGGTGGTCTCCCGCCCACGAATATCCCGAACGGAGACTCCCAAAAGGTCAGGAGTAGGGGAAGCGTTTAAGTTCTGCATCAGAGCCAATCCTAAGAGGAGAAATGTGCGACGTTTCATTTCACTGTCCTTCCGACGGACGCTGGCGCTCGCCCCGATGCGGCGCGCGAGGCGCTCCTGTTTTTGGATGCACTCGGGCAGCAGCTTTGGGAACCCAAGGCGCTCCATCCGACGAAGACCGGGCCGATCCGGTCTCCTCCCTCCCCCCCTCATAACGGGGACGCTCCTTGCGATAAGGGGGCCGGGCCGGACGCTCCCTCGCATACGAAGGCCTGTCGGAGCGAGGCGCCCCCCCACGCCCCTGCCCGCGAGGGACGTATTCAGGACGAGGCTGGCGAGACGGCGCGCTTTGGACAGTGTCCACTGCGTCTGAGGATTCCTCTGAGGAAGAGGAGGGAGATGTGATTCCACGCGCCTTTGCGATGGCTGCTTTGCGGTTTGTGAGCAGATACAAGAGCGACTCCACCGCTGCCTCGGGAGTGGTCACGGAAAGGAGACCCTTCGCCAAGTCCACATTCGAAAAGTGCGTCTTCTTCTCAATTAGAGCCGTCGCAATTTTGACCAACTCTTCAGCCTTCCGATGCGCCGCTTCGCCCGGGGTGGGCATCCGCTCACGGCGGATCTTGACCCGCGTCAGCCGCTGAATCCGGTCCAGCGCATACACTTCGCGGCTGGTGACAAAAGTGATCGCCCGCCCGCTTCGACCTGCCCTTCCCGTGCGCCCAATCCGGTGAACGTAATCCTCCGGATCCCTCGGAATATCGTAGTTGATAACCGCCTCAATGTCGTCGACATCGATCCCGCGGGCAGCCACATCCGTGGCTACCAAAAACTCCAACTTCCCATCGCGAAACCGACGCATCACCCGCTCACGCATCGCTTGGGACATGTCACCATGCAAACGGTCCGCCTGATACCCCTCGGCGATCAGGTGCTCGGTGACGCCATCGACCGCGCTCTTGGTCGAACAAAAGACGATCCCGAATCGGAGGTTGGTTGCCTCCAAGACGCGGCACAACGCCCCAGCGCGCGAACCGTGAGAAACCTCGTAGTAACATTGCTCGATGTTCGGCGCGGACTCAGCACGTGTCTCAAGCCGCACCCACTGTGGTTCATTCGTGTAACTCCTGATCAGTTGCTCCACGGCCGGAGGCATGGTGGCCGAGAAAAAGGCAGTCTGCCGATTCTCCGGAGCCTGCTGCAAAATGGTCGCGATGTCGTCCCGAAAACCCATGTCCAACATGCGGTCGGCCTCGTCCAAAACGACCATTCGTAGATGGTCCAGCTTCAGAGAGCCGCGGTCCAAGTGATCCATCACGCGCCCCGGAGTTCCGGCAATGATCTGGGCTCCCTCCTCAAGTCCTCGGTACTGCACTCCGTAGGACTGGCCCCCATAAATGGCCAGCTCCCGGATCCCTCGGGTGAAGGCGGAGAGCTTGGCTACCTCACCCGCAATCTGAACGGCGAGCTCACGGGTGGGACAAAGAATCAAAACTTGGGGAGCCCTCAGCTTGGGATCTACCTTCTGGATCGCCGGAATCGCAAATGCGGCAGTTTTCCCTGAGCCCGTCCGAGACAACCCGGCGACATCTTTCCCCGAGAGAAGGATGGGAATCGTCGCCGCTTGAATGGGCGAAGACTGCTGAAAACCCATCTGCTCGACGGCTTTCAAGAGTTCGGGCGAGAGGCCGAGATCACAGAACGGGGCTGATTGCATCGTTGCTTGTCTCACAGGCACACAAGCAAAGCGATTTTTTTTCGAATCGGATCCGTCCAGACACGACGTTTCGAGGCCTGCGGGCAACCGGGTCTCGACTGGGGCACATGGGGCGTTAAGGTGCCGCTCCTCCATGAAATTCGGCATCTGCAACGAAATCTTTCAAGACTGGCCGCTCGAAGAGACCTTCGAAAGGGCGGCAAAGGCAGGATACGACTTGGTTGAAATCGCCCCCTTCACTCTCGCGAAATCGGTGACAGATATCTCCCAAGGGGAAAGAAGGCGTATCCGGGATTGCGCTAACCGTGCGGGGATCGGCATCGCCGGCTTGCACTGGGTTCTCGTTCAGGCAGAGGGCATGTATCTCACGCACCCGGACACCGCCGTCCGACGCAGAACTTCGGACTACTTCGTGGCGCTGGTCGACTGCTGCGCCGATCTCGGAGGAAACCGAATCATTGTAGGATCCCCCAAACAGCGAAATCTCCTTGAGGGTGTCTCCTATGAACAAGCGTGGGATTACGCGCGGGAGACCTTCGGAGACTCCGTCAAGCGAGCGGAAGACCGCGGCGTGGTGATTTGTTTTGAACCCTTGGCCCCGGCTGAAACGGATTTTGTGACCTCAGCGGCAGAGGGGATTCGCTTCGCGAGCGAATTCCAGAGCCCCTCCATGTCCATCATTCTGGACGTGAAAGCGATGTGCGCAGAGAACCAACCGATCCCTCAAATCATCCGCGAAAGCGCAGGCCGGTTTGAATATTTTCACGCGAACGATCGTAACCTGAAAGGGCCGGGTTTTGGGGATGTTGATTTCGCTCCCATCGCCGAGGCGTTGCGCGAAACGGGATACGACGGGGTCGTCTCGGTGGAAGTTTTCCGCTTTGAGGAAGGCCCAGAACGAATCGCGGACGAAAGTATCGCGTACCTCAAGCGGGTTTTCCAAGCCACCGAGGCTTCCCACATACGCTGACCGGAGTGCCGAGCCCCATAAGGGGCTCTGAAGATTCTCAATAGTCTCTCCCCCAACTTGCTCCTCTGGTCAGAGGTCAATATTCACGGGAATCCTGTCCCTCATCTACCAGAGCGCGGGTGAGCGCCTCCTCAAACATCCGAAACCGCTTCGCCACAAACAGCGCATCGGCCTGTTCCTGGGGATCCAAGTAGGTCTCCAGGAATTCCTCGATGGTCAGATCTTCATACTGGTCCAAGGTCACCGTCTGGAGCTCGTCCCGGAAGGCCAATCGGTGCGTCGCCTCAAAGCAGCACAGGGCTAGCTCAAAATCGACGTCGTCAAACTCGTCCCCAAACAACTCAGCCAGCTTCGTATTGGCGTCGCACTGAACCAGGGCCTCGCTGACGTAGTGGATGATTTGAATGAAGGAAGATGTGTAAAAGCTCATCCGGGGAGGTGTTGGCTGGGGTTGGCCCCGCGAGGGAAGAAGGCGCTTAAGCGCATCTTCCTCCCGAATCGGGCATTTCCGGGAAAACTTAGGGCTTCGCGGCCGATAAAAACTCCAAGAACTTCCCTCTGGCGGAGTGCACCGTCGCCTTGGGACCCGTCATTTTCACAAAAATGTTCCCACCCTGGTCATCGAGAATTGCACCGAGCAACGCGTAATCCGTCATCGGAGTCGCGGAGGCCCCGGGCATGCCTGCCGAAAAAGTTCCCTCAGTCGAAACCAAGGTCACCTTCCGACCACCCAGCTGCTTGGTCTCCACCTTCTCGACCCCGGCTGGGCTCTGAAACTGCTTGAACCAGCGCTGGATATTTGAATCCAAATCGCCCCCCCCCGATGGACCAAAGTGAAAAAAGGTAATATCCGCCGTCTGCGTGGGGGTCATACCGGGCACCAAGAGTTGAGCCTTCCGCATCGAGGATTGCACCGGAACCCATGCCCAGTCCGAGGGTCTTTCAAAGCGCAACCCCCCGACCACAAAGGACTCCGGGGCAGGCTCGGCGGCTGCGGGAAGCGCGCCGGCGTAGAGAGCCGCCGTCACGGGCAAAAGAAGCATCTTGAAGTTTTGCATAGGGAGGAATTTTAGGTTGCGGGAGTACTAGCCCGGGGAGCAATCGACGGCAAGCGGATGCGCTTTGCGTCCCGCGAAGCTCCCGCGCCGTATAGAACCTATGCCGTCCCCCAAAAGTGATCCAACACGCTGGATACGTCCGCCGCGACCAAGTCTTTTGGAATCACTTGCGCCAGCCTCTCCCTGTACGCCGCGGGAAGCGCGTCCACCAAAGCCCCATGGATGTCGTGCGGCGCGGAGAGGCTCCACCCCTCCGGTTTTTCCCGCTCCAGGATTCTGACGATCGCGGAGGCCAGGTCTTCGACAGCGCGGCGATCTGCTTCAATTTTCCAGTGCACCTCCGATGGAGTGGAGGGCATCCGTCTCAGCCCGGCCCCCGAGGACTCCGCCGCAGAATACGCCCCGGCCATATCAGTGACCTGCTCCACCAGATGTTGGTGTGGATGCACGAAGGCAAGTTCCTCGACCACCTCCATCCGTGGCGGACGGTTGGGAAGGACCAAAGAAAGCCAGGCAGCTTTCAATGCCCCGCGGTCTGTCATGACGATGAATTGCGGCCTTTTCATATTCTCCGATTCTCCTTGGCTGTTGTGCCTCTCCCTTTTCTCTGTTCCTTGCCCCGAAACGCCAGTCGCCGGCTGCTGTGGGGATCCCCCACTCTCCCTCCATGGTTGCTACGGAGAAAGGGGGCGAAGCGGCCGCATGTTGTTTTGAAGAACACGATGGATTTTTTCTTCCCCTGAAAATCCCGCAGGCGGCCTCCGGTTGCGATCAAACACAACCCGAGGGTTGTGTGCAGCTCAGCCCCCATCACAAACCTGCCTCGCGCACGAGATGATCACAACCGGAAGGCTTTGATCCGACCGGGAGCTCAGAGAGAGTTTGATCAAAAAGAAAACCCAAAGAGTCCGCTCCAGTTTAGCATCAAAGCAACATGCCGCTTTTTCCTCTCCCATCGTACGCCGTCCCCTGGAGTCGCGGCGCCATCGTTCTGGCACTGACGCTGAGCGCTGCATTCGCCCGGCCCGCGCCGCAGATGAGCTGGATCGAAAACGAATTTGTGCGCGTCGGAGTGGACCTGAATCTCGGGGGGGCCATCACCTCGATTGTGGAGAAGGAAGACGGGAGGGAGCTTGTGAACAGCTACGATCTGGGCCGCGAAATCCAGATGTCTTTTTACGGAGGCCCGACACCCTTTGAGCCGGATGGGAAAAAGGCGCATCCGCAGTGGAGGAATCTCGGATGGAATCCGATTCAGAGCGGGGACTGGTCAGGAAACCCGTCCAAGGTGCTGGAACACCGAAATGGAGCGGACGAGCTGTTCACGCGCAGCATTCCGATGCAGTGGCCGCTGGAGGGGGTCCCGGGAGACTGCCAGTTTGAAAGCCGGATTCGGCTGGAGGGCCGTGCGATCATCCTTCGGTGCAAGCTGATCAATCAGAGGAAAGATCAGACCTTTTACCCGGCGAAGCACCAAGAGCTTCCCGCGGTTTATGCAAATGGCGCCTTTTCAAAGGTCACCACCTATTCGGGGGACCGCCCCTTCACTAGCGGAGCCCTGAGCGAATGGATTGAGCCGGGTCCACCTTGGAGAAACTTTCACGCCACGGAGCATTGGGCGGCACTCGTGGACTCGCAGAATCGCGGATTGGGGGTTTGGCAACCCGACACCACCTCGTGGATTGGCGGAACGGTGGTCGGAAATCCCGCGAAACAGGGCCCACTGGACAACGCGACCGCCTACGTCGCACCAATTACCCTCGAGCATTTAGATCCTCAAGGCACCCTCGAATACGAAACCCGCCTGGTCGCGGGTACCGTGCCTCAAATCCGTGCCTTGGTCCTCCAATGGGAAAGTGAGCGCGGGCTTCCGCACTCCCTGATGAAACATGACCGTGCCGGATGGAGCTTGCGAGGAGGACGCGACTCGGGAACCCCCTTCCCGGGAATGTGGAAAATCGAGGCCTCGGGCGGAGCCTTAGTTTTGGTGGGGCCAACCACCTTTTGGCGGGCAGAGAAAGGCGGACGCCTCCGCCTCCGGGGACGCGTCCGCTCGGGGAGCCAGAAGGGGGGGAGGCTCCAGATTGTCTGGAAATCACTGCACCCAGCAGGAAAGGAAGAGGGTGCCCCTTTTGAGTGGCACCCTCACACTGAACTCGGGCAAACGGCTTTCGATCTGGGTTCAAAACCGGGGTACACTGGAGGGATGGTCCAGTTGACGCTGCGTTTTGAGGGCCTCGTCCC
>JBANFR010000056.1:0-20856 GCA_037975925.1 Verrucomicrobiota bacterium | reverse complement strand
GAAAAACACGTCACAGTGATCTTGTCGGCCGTCGCTGGTGGCAGGAAGGTGGAGACTCGCTGGAATTTTCAGTATGAGGGATCGACCTCCTCGCCGGCGCGTTAGTTTTCCAAATGGGAGCCGGCGCCGCACGGGAGTGTGCTGCGCGGTGCATCGCAATCTAAGAATCCATGTTTTCGCTCTTATCTGACAAGCTGCAGGGGGTTTTCAAAAACCTGAGTGGGCAGGCAAAAATTACGGAGTCGAACGTTCAAGAGGCGATGCGGGAGGTTCGCATGGCGCTTCTGGAGGCTGACGTGGAGTTTAGTGTCGCTAAAAGCTTCATTGCTCGCGTCAAGGACAAGGCCCTGGGTGAGGCGGTGCTCCGCTCGGTGACCCCGGGCCAGCAGATCGTCAAAATTTTTCACGATGAACTGACCGCTCTGCTCGGGGGTGGGGATGCACCGTTGAACCTCCAGGCGCCGGCCCGTTTGTTGGTTGTGGGTCTGAATGGGGCGGGAAAGACGACGTCCTGCGGCAAGCTGGCCTTGTGGTTGAAGAAGCAGGGGTGGCATCCCTTGCTGGTTGCTTGCGATTTGCACAGACCAGCCGCTGTGGAGCAGTTGGCGACTCTTGGCCGGCAGGTGGGTGTGCCGGTTTTTACTCCGGCTCCGGGCGAGAAGAATGTTTTGAGCGTGGGTGAGGCGGCTTTGGAGTGGGCAAAGGGCCAGTCGGGTAACGTGCTTATTTTTGACACTGCTGGGCGCCAAGAGGTGGACGAAGCGTTGCTGGAGGAGGTGCGGCGACTGAAAGAACTGCTTTCACCGCAGGAAATTTTGTTGGTGGCGGATTCTGCAACGGGCCAGCAGGCCGTGTCGGTGGCGAAGCGCTTTCATGAGGTTTTGGAAATCACAGGGCTAATTCTCACCAAGTTGGACGGGGATGCCCGTGGGGGTGCGGCCCTCTCGATGAGGGAGGTCACTCAACGCCCAATCAAATTTGCGGGTTTGGGCGAAAGGTTGGACCATTTCGAGGCGTTTCATCCCGATCGGTTGGCTGGGCGGATCTTGGGGATGGGAGATATTGTGAGTTTGGTTGAGAAAGCGGCCGCTGCGATTGACGAGGCCGATGCGAAACGGATGGAGGAGCGGTTTCGGCGGGCGGAATTTGATTTCAACGATTTTTTGTCTCAGTTCAAAATGCTGCGCAGGCTCGGGCCCTTGGAGAATATTCTTGCGATGCTGCCAGGAATGGGCAACCTGAAGGACTTTTCCGTGGACGAAAAACAGCTTCGGAGAATCGAGGCGATAGTGCTCTCGATGACCCCGAAGGAAAGGAGTAATCCTGATATCTTCAACGCGCGCCGGCGGCAGCGGGTGGCGCGTGGGAGTGGTGTTTCGGTAACGGAAGTGAATGACCTGATGCAGCGTTTCGGGATGATGCGGAAGGTGATGAAAAACATGGGTAATTTTAAAAAAATGATGGCGCGAGCCCAGCGTGCCGGAGTCCGTTAGCATTATTTTGATATGTCAGTTTCGATTCGTCTTCGCCGCGAAGGGACCACCAATTGTCCCTATTATAAGATTGTAGTTGCCGACTCGCGCAGCCCGCGGGATGGGAAGTTTTTGGAGATCATTGGAAATTACGACCCCAAGAAGTCGGGTCAGAATGCCAATTTGGACCTGAGCCGAGTTGACTACTGGATCAGCAAGGGGGCGCAACCCTCCGAAACCGTGCGTTCGATTATTCGGAAGTCGCGCAAGTCCGCGGTTGCTGCTGCCTAGGCAGGTGCAGTGCTGCCGCGGAGACGGGCGGTTCAAGGTTTCGACGCCGGAGATTTGAGCTCTGGCTTCCATTTTGTGGTTCCAACGAGGGGTAATTCCCTCGTTGGTTTTTTATGTTTTCGGTGAGAAGAGATTAGTTATTCCACGCTCACATTCGATGCAGGCTTTTCTGGAATACGTTGTCAAACAGTTGGTAGACTACCCCAACGAAGTTCAGGTCAGTCACGTCGTTCGTGAGGAAGGGTCGCTCTTCGAACTTCGGATGCGGCGTTCGGATGTTGGGAAGGTGGTGGGACGGCAGGGGCAGACGATTTCGGCAATTCGGAACTTGGTGAATTCGGCTCTCTCTGCGGGTGGGGGACATGTGGACGTTGAGATTGTGGAGGGCGAGTCGGATCCCGAGTGACCAAGGTTGCTTGAGTCGGTGTGGGGGTGCGATTAGCTGCGAGCAGCTGCAAGCGGCGGTGTGGGGAGGAAATCTGCAGCAGGGAAGGTTTGGATTTGGCGGCTGATTCCTGCCAACAATGCGGACCTATGAGAGATTCCCTCCTGGTTTTATCTGTAACCTTATCAGCTATTTTTGCGATTTCGCCTGTTCTGCGAGCAGAAGCGCCCGTGGTTTTTGAGGGGAAACAAGGCCCAGGAAAGGGGAGAAACGTGGTTTTTGTCGCGGGGGATGACGAATACCACTCGGAGGAGGGGATGCCACTTCTCGCGCGGATTTTGTCGGAGCGGCACGGTTTCCGCAGCACGGTGTTGTTTTCGACAAACCCAGCGACGGGTGTGATTGAGGCCGGCGAGAAGAAAAATATTCCCGGATTAGAGGCCTTGCGGAATGCGGATTTGATGGTGGTCTTTACCCGGTTCCGGACTTTGGAAGATGCGCAGATGAGGGAAATTGTGGATTATCTGGAGTCGGGGCGTCCGGTGATGGGGCTGAGGACGGCAACCCACGGATTTGCCTACCCGAAGGACAGCGCAAGTCCGTACGCAAAATACTCGTGGAACAACAAGGACGAGGCTTTTGAGGGTGGGTTTGGGCGTCAGATTCTTGGGGAAACTTGGATTAACCATCATGGCTGGCACGGCCACCAGTCCACGCGGGGGCAAATTGCGCCGGGGGCGGAAGGGCATCCGATTTTGAGGGGAATCAGTGGTCCGGACATTTACGGGCCCACGGATGTTTACACGGTGCGTTTGCCACAGTTAGAGAACTGCCAAGCGCTGGTATTGGGGCAGGTTTTGACGGGAATGGATTCGATGGATCCGGCGGCGACGGAGGCGGCAGATCCCAAAACGGGGAAGTTGGTAAACAAGAATGACCCGATGATGCCGGTGGCATGGACGCGGACTTACCAGGGAGCGAACGGAAAGGTGGGGCGCGTGTTTACCACCACGATGGGGGGAGCGATGGCGGGGAAGGCGGATTGGGAGAGCGAGGGGTTTCGGCGGCTTTTTGTAAACGCGGCGTACTGGGCAGTGGGTTTAGAGAGCGAAATTCCAGCCAAAAGCGACGTGGGGATGCCTTCCGGATTGAATCCGTTTAAGCGTGGAGTGGTTCCTGCGGAAGCAATGAAGGCGCTCGTGGGCGCCGGGCATTAGCCGCTCCTCGAGGCACTGAAAACCGCTAAGAAAGCATTCGTTGAGTCATTAGATAGTCTGACCGTTTCTAACTTATGAAAATTGCAGCCCCCATTCTCGCCCTCCTCGCCTTTGGATTTAGTGCGTATGCGGAGGAGAAAACCCTCTTTAATGGCAAAGACCTTTCCGACTGGGAGGGAAATCCCGCCTTATGGTCTGTGAAGGACGGAGTCATCCGCGGAGAGACCGTGGCGGACCCCGCCAACCCCAAGAAGAGCACGCTGAGGCACAACACGTTTCTCGTGTGGAAGGGGGGCACGTTGGGGGACTTCGAGTTGCGCGCCAAGTTCCGGATCACGAGCGACTCAGGGAACTCGGGGATTCAGTACCGTAGCAAGGTGTTGGAGCCCGGGGCTGACGGCCCGATTGTTTCGGGTTACCAGGCGGATATGGAGTCCGGAAAGTCCTACACTGGAATTACTTATGAGGAGAGGGGGCGTGGGATTTTAGCCAAGCGAGGGGAGAAAGTTCGCATCACGGCGGATGCGGCGAATCCCGGGAAGATCAAGAAAGAGGTGGTGGGATCGGTTGGGGACAGCAACGAAATTCAGGAGGCGATTCACATCAAGGAGTGGAATGAGTACGTGATCATCGCGAAGGGGAATCATCTCCAGCAGTTTATTAACGGAAAGCAGACTGTGGACATCGTAGATGAGGATGAGAAGGGGGCGAAGTCGGGGGTTCTGGCATTCCAGATGCACGCTGGGCCTCCGATGGTGGTGGAGTTTAAGGATATCATCCTGAAGGAGAGCAAGTAGCCGTCTTTAGGTTGATCCTGTATACCGTTTCTCTAAACTAGCGACTTCGAGGGGCCTCTGGAGCAAGTGTGCTTTTGAGGCCCCTTCTTTTTCACCCTCGGATCCATATGAAATTCAAGTCCTCTCTCGTTATTCTTGCTGTGGCGTCTTGGCCATGGGGTTCTTTTGCTGCGGATGTGCCCAAACGGAATGTGTTGCTCATTGCCGGGAGGCCGAGCCACGGTCCGGGGCAGCACGAGCACAATGCCGGGGTGCAGTTGTTGGCCAAGTGTTTGAAGCAAGGGGCGAGTGATCGGGTGGACGTTCAATGGACTCTCAACGGGCAGTGGCCTGATGCGGAGGCTTTGCAGAAGGCGGACACGATTGTGATGTACTCGGATGGCGGAGGGGGGCACGTGGCGGCGGCCCATTGGCCGGAACTGGCCCGGCATATCCAACGGGGTGGAGGGCTGGTGTGTTTGCATTACGCGGTGGAACCCGCCTACGAACCGGAGAATTGGCCCGAGTTCCAGCGCCCTGGAAAGCAGACGGTCTTTAACCCCAACCGCACCTCCAAGGGAGCGGGGTCGGCTGAGCTCAAGGCTGGGTTGGGGGGGTATTTTGAGCAGTACTGGTCGGTGAATCCGCATTGGGTTGCGGACTTCCGGGAGCTCCCGAAGCATGCGGTTTCCAATGGAGTGAAACCCTTCAGCACAAAGGACGAGTGGTATTACCACATGCGTTTTCGTGAGGACATGAAGAGAGTGACGCCGATTCTGTCGGATCTGCCCCCGACGTCGACCACCGAGCGTGGGGATGGTCCGCATGCGGGCAATCCGGATCAGCGGCGGGAGGTGTTGGAATTAAAGCGGCCGCAGCACGTGGCTTGGACGGTGGAGCGGGAGGACGGCGGTAGGGGCTTTGGCTTTACCGGGGGCCATTTCCACGCGGGTTGGGGGAACCCTGACCAGCGCAAGTTGGTGTTGAATGCGATTGTGTGGACGGCCAAAGCCGAGGTGCCAGCAAACGGGGTCGAGTCTCAGATCACGGAAGAAGATTTGGCCGCAAATTTGGATCCCAAGCAGGGGCCGAAGCCCGCACCCGCCAAGTAGGGATTTGAGGGCGCTGCGTTTGCCTTGTGAAAAGAGCCTCCGTTAACCGGAGGCTTTTTTTGGTGGAGGCGTCGACATGCCCAATCTGGGCGGTCCAAGGGGCTTTGGGAGTTTAAGTTTTTCTGCCGAACTTTTTTTCCAACTCCAAATAGCTCACCTGGATCATGGTGGGACGCCCATGGGGGCAACAATAAGGCAGATCGCAGGCCAGCAGGTCTTCGAGGAGGCGGGTCAGTTCGGCTTCGCGCAGAGAGTCGTTTGCTTTGACGGCGTGCCTGCACACGGTTTTGGCAATCATGTCCTCTCCCAACCGCAGTCGGGCGCTGAGGGGGTTGGTGTCACGGAGTTCGTCAACGATGTCGTGGAGAAGTTGAGACGGGTTGTCGGTTTTGACGAAGGAGGGTAGGGCGTCGATTTTGAAGGTCGCGTTTCCGAAGGATTCGAGGCTGATGCCGGCTTTTTCCAGTAAATCGAGGTTGCGTGTGATCCAGTCGGCGTCCTTGGGGCTGAGTTGGAGGGTGATGGGCAGGAGGAGTCGCTGGGATGGGACCCCCTGTTCGTGCATGCGTTTTTGCATTTGTTCGAACAGGATGCGCTCGTGTGCAGCGTGTTGGTCCACGAGGACTAGGCCCGCTGAGTTTTCCAGAAGGACGTAGAGTTTTCCCAGGACGCCCAAAAAGCGGAATTGTTCGGGTTTGGGCGCGACCGAAGGCTCCGGTGGAGGGATGATCGGCTGCTGAAAAGGTTTGGGACGAGACCTTTCCTGATCTCCGGGGTGCCGGGTGAAGGGGCTGCCAGGAGGGGCTGAAGTGATGGAGGCGGATGGGGTATCCTGAGCAGGAGCGGGGGGGATTGGTGCCGAGATTTCGGCGGGTGGAGGGATTCTGAGGGCAGGGCGGGGTGGCTCGGCGGGAAGGAGGCTCGGTTGGGTCGATGAATTCTGGGCGGGGGTCGTTTCTGCGTTGGGGTTCTGCGGGGTGGCCGGGTGAAAGGCGGCGCTCCATTGGGTGCGATCGCTCTCGAGGGTTCCTTTAACGGCATTGCGGATGGCCTCGCGAACGTCGGAGGGGGAGCGGAACCGGACCTCCCTCTTGGCGGGGTGAACATTGACGTCCACGGCGGCCGGATCCATTTCGATGAAGAGAAAGGTCACCGGATACTGTCCCTTCATGAGCGCCGTGTGGTAGCCCTCCCGGAGTCCTTGGGAGAGGCTGATGTTTTCGACGGTGCGTCCGTTGAGGAAGCAGAGTTGTTGTTGGCGGGAGGAGCGGCTGACGCCGGCGCGCCCGAGGTAGCCGCGGATGCGGATCCCGTTTTCCTCGATGGAAGGGATGGGAAGAAGATCTTGGGCAAGGGTGGCCCCGTGGAGATCGCGGATGCGGTCGAGGAGGGAAGGTGCCGGCGCGAGCTGGAACGCGATGCGTTCGTCTTGGATGTGGACGAAGCTGATCTGGGGGTGTGCGAGGGCGAGCAGGTGGAGTTGATGTTCGACGTGGCTTGCCTCGGTGGCCTCTGTGCGGAGGAATTTCCGACGAGCAGGGAGGTTGTAGAAAAGCGAGCGCACCTCGATTTGAGTGCCCGGGGCGTCGCCGCCATCGCGCACTGTTTCGATGCGGCCGCCGTGCACGAGGACTTCGGTGCCAGCGAGGGCGTGGTGTTCGCGGGTGGAGAGTCGGAAGTGGGAAACGGAGGCGATGCTCGGGAGGGCTTCGCCGCGGAAGCCGAGGGTGTGGATGGCTGCGAGATCGTGTCCGGTGCGGATTTTGCTGGTGGCGTGGCGTTCGAGGCAGAGGAGAGCGTCGTCGCGATCCATGCCGATACCGTTGTCGGTAACTTGGATGAGGGAAATGCCGCCCCTGCGGGTCAGGACTTCGATGCGCGTGGCGGAAGCGTCGATGGAGTTTTCAACGAGTTCTTTGACGACGGCGGCGGGTCTTTCGACGACCTCGCCGGCGGCCACTTGGCTAGCGACCTCTTCTGGGAGCAGGTGAATACGGGACATGAGGAGAGATGAAAGGATGCCGCTTAGGTTTGGGAGCGGGTGGAGGTGTCGTGGGCGGCTGATTCGAGTGCGATCAGCGTCTGTTTCCACAAGGGACCCGCCCTGAATCCGCCCGGGCCATGGGCTGCGCAAACGCGGTGGCAGGGGATCCGAAGGAGGAGGCGATTGGCGGCGCACCAGCTTCCGACGGCCCGAGGGGAGGTGCCCAGGAGTTGGGCGAGGGATCCGTAGGTTTGGGTGGTTCCCTTGGGAATGGCCCAGAGTGCGCTGCGGAATGCAGCGTGTTGTCGGGAGGCGGGAGTGGCGAGGGGATACAGGAGGAGAGCGGCTTGCGCTTGAGCGAGGTGCTCGGGAAGGAGGTGGTCGGGGGGAGGATCTGGGAGTGAGACTGAGGCCAGGGATCCGCAGGGGAGGAGTTGGATTCGGATTCGGAGAGGGCCGAAGGAAAGGGTGGATTCGGGGGGGCCGGAAGAGGATTCCAAGTCGAGGGCCTGTATGGCTTGGGAGCCGCGGTGAGTTGCTAGAATGCGGGGTGGGCGAGGGTTTGCCAGGCCCAGCAAATTGCGGCGAGGAGGGCTATGATGAGAAAGAAAAACATCCACTTGCCCTTCTCGCGATCCCTTCGGCGGCTGCGGGGGGCGGCGACGGTGGCCTCATTGTAAAGGTAACGGCTATCCGGGAGTTGAACGGCACCGCGCGGAGCGGTCCGATCGGTTTGTGCCGCGTTGCGCAGAAACATCTCCCGCTGCTGGCGCTGTCTTTCCGCTGCTATTTGAGGTGCGACCTCGATGAATCGCTGATGTTTTTCGGCCTGCGCCTTCAGCGCAGCTTCCTGTTCGGCGAGGGCGCGGCGACGCGACTCAAAAGGTGTCTCGGGCCGGGCGCTTTTGGTTTTTGAGGAATACTTGCCGTTTCCTTTTTTGGAGTTCCCTTTAAACAGCATAGCTCAAGGTTTCCTCGGTTAGCGGTGTCCCCCCGAAAGCAGGGCGAAAAAAATCAGTAGTCCCACAATGACGATGGGGAGCGTGAATCCGAGGCCCATTTTCATCCAAGAGACGAAATCCTGGTGGCTGCCCCGGTCGTGCCCGTATCCGAATTCGCTAGCGGCTTCGACGCTGTCGGCGTCTGGAGCGCCGATGCGGGGGATGCTGCGCAGGTAGTCGGTTCTGGCGTCGTCGAGTGCGCTGAGGGCGCGGGTGAGTTCGCGAGTGAGTTCGGGGCCTTCGACGCCTTTGAGATCGAGGGTTTCGAAATACTGGAGGTGTTGGGTGAAACTTTCGCGGATGTTGTGGAGCATTTCCGCCCGGCGCTGGGTTTCAAATTCCTCACGTTCGATCACGACAAGCGCGCGAGTGAATTTTTCGACCATCTCGGCTCGCCCGGATTGCAGTTGATCCTGGCGGCGGCTCATCTCCTCGAGGTCGCGTTTTTGACGTTCGATGTGTTCCTGCTGGCGCTTGAGGGCGATCAGCTGTTCCTGAGCCTTTTGGACCTGCGAATCGAGATGCTCCGGAGAGATCTCATCTTCCGACAATTCAAAGCTTTCCTGTGTGGAGCGTGGGCGTTCAGCCATTGGTGGGAGAGTGTGTAAAAGGCTTCTCACAGCCGGGCAGCTGATAGCCAGATTTTTCCCGAAAATGGGTGCGGATTCGGGAGAGGGAAGCGGGGCTCAGCCGGGGGGGCGCGGGTTTCCCGCGGGAAGTTGAACAAAAGGACGACGGCAGGCTTGCAGGAACGTATTCCTTTGCGAGTCTTTGGGGCTCTTCACGATGGATGTCCTTGCTTCCCGCTCTCAAGTTTCCGATGCAGTGCGCGCCCTTTCTCGCCGTTGGGGAGTGGAAGTGGCGGGGTTGGAGTCCGCATCGCGCACGAAGGTTTCCAAGCGGAGTTTTGTGAAAGGCGATCTCAAGGCCTTGGAGGCGGTGGTGGAAACGGCGGCGGGTGATTTTATGGTGCGGTATGCGGGGTTGCGAAATACTTGGTCTGCGGATTGCACCTGTGGATCCACGGAGGGCTGTGTGCACACGCTCGTGGCGCTGGGTGCGGTCCTGAATCTGGATTTGGCATCGCTCTCAGATGGGGGAGCCGATGAGGGCGTGGCGCTAGAAAACAAGGCTCCATCACTGGGGGAAGAACCGGTGCCAGCCGCTGCAGGTTTGGAGGGGGAGGTGGCTGCGAAGCTCCAGAGGAAATTGCGCAAGGATGAGGCTGCGTTCTTGGGGAAGGTTGGGAAATTTTTTGAGAAGCATGGCAGCGCGCGCCAGCTCCAGGGGGATGTGTTGGATGCTTTCTTGGGCGCCAAACGGTTGGGGGCTCACGAGTCTGTGGAGTTGTGGCCGATACGCCCGAAATCGGCGTGGGAGGCTTGGCTTTACCTCGCCATTTTTATCCGGAGTCGCGGGGGCACTTTGCCGGGGTTTTTGGTTCCCTTGACGACTCCGGCGGAGTTGGCCTCGCTCGAGGGAGAGTGGGAGAGCCGGCAGGCGCTTCGGCACTGGGAGGACAGTTTGGAAAAAATGCTCGGGGAGCTGGATGCATCCCAGACCCGACTGTGTTTGGATGCGCGTCTTGTTTTTGGAGGAGATGCGGCTCGATTGCAGTGGCTTCGTTCGGAGGACGAGGATTGGAATGTGCTGGGAGAGCGTCATTTTGCGGAGCTTCCCCAACAGCTACGTGAAGGGCGGATTGAGTGTGAACCGGCAGCCCGTGCATTGCTCGAGATGATGTGTGCGTCTGCGGCGAGTGGTGGGGAGCTCGGTTACGGACGAGCGGATGCGAGGGAGAGCCTGGCTCGGATGTTGATGAACCCTCTGCTGCAAGGGTGTATTCGGACGGCGGAGGGGGCGGCTTTTGATTACCCAGCGGAGCGACTGGAGTGGCGGCTGCGCCGGGAGTTTGAGGATTGCGGAGACTATTTTTTGGAATTGGTTTTGCCTGGCGGCAAGGTTCCGCCTCCGCCGCTTTTTGCGGTGGGAGGGAGTCTCAATTGTTATGTGACGACCCGCGCCGTGTACCGGACGGCGCCTCTTTTGAGATTGGACGTGAGGCAGCCGTTGCGCATTCCGGCTCGCGGGCTGTATTCGGGACGCGCGGTGCGTTTGTTGCGTGGGCTGGGCGTTGTTTTGCCCGAGGAGCTTTCCAAACGAGTGATTGCTGTGGTTCCCACGGTGCATCTGCGTTGTTGGTTGGAGGTGCGTGGGGGCGAGGAGCGTCTTTGTGCGAAGGCGTCGGCTTTGCTAGGGGACTTTGGCGAGCAGGTCTGGACTCCGGAGGGCTGGGAGTCGGTCGTTGATCCTGTGGATGAGGAGCAAATTCTCTCGGTCGACGAAGGTTTGCAGAGGGTGGTTCCGGGATTGCTCGCGGCAATTTCCCTGCGGGATTTTCGTGCGGACGACGAGGCGTGGTTCCGGGTGGTGGGAAAACGGTTTCCGGAGGAGTTTGTGGCTTGGCTGGAGAGTGTTCCTGCGGAGGTTTGTTTGGAATTGGAGGGGGATTTGGAGAGCCTCCGGGGAGCGGTCGTGAAGGGGTCGGTCCAAGTGGAGGTGACCGAGAGTTCGCCAGACTGGTTCGATTTGCATGTGGCGCTCTCGGTGAGCGATACGGAGCTCTCGCAGGACGAGATCCGGATGCTGTTGGAGGCGCGTGGAAAATTTGTGCGATTGAAGGGAAAGGGGTGGCGTCGGCTGGAGGTGGACATGGACGAGGAGGATGCAGCCCACATGGCAGAGCTTGGCCTGAACCCCGCGGAGATCGACGGGCCGCCGCAGCGTTATCATGCCCTGCAATTGGCAACCTCTGCAGCCAGTCGTTTGATTCAACACGAGGCCTTGGCTCAAATCCGGCGTCGTGCTGCTGAGCTCCAGACTGCGGTGGTGCCGCCGGTCCCAGAGGAGGTGCGGGCGGAGTTGCGGCCTTACCAGGTTGCGGGTTTTCATTTCCTGGCCTACCTGAGCGCGAATCATTTCGGCGGCATTTTGGCCGATGACATGGGCTTGGGGAAAACGCTGCAAACCCTGACTTGGATTTCTTGGTTACGCGGGCAGCCCGATTTTAAGGGCAGACCGGTGCTGGTGGTTTGCCCCAAATCGGTGGTGCAGAACTGGATTCTGGAAACGGAGCGATTCACGCCGGACCTGCGAGCCGCGACCTGGCGCGGAGGAGACCTGATTAGCCTTCGCAAACTCTTGGCGAAGAACGAGATCGTGGTCGTCAATTACGCGCAATTACGTTTGTCCTCGGCCGCGTTGTCCGCGCTTACCTGGCACGCGATTGTTCTGGATGAGGCGCAGTACATCAAGAACCCCGCATCCCAGACGGCGGTTTCCGCCTGTGCGTTGCAAGGGGCTTACCGGCTTGCCTTGAGCGGAACCCCGATTGAGAACCGCCTGCTGGATTTGTGGAGCATCATGCAGTTTGCGATGCCCGGTCTGCTGGGGTTGCGCACTCAGTTTCAGCGTCAGTACGATTCGCGGACGGATCCTATGGCGCGGCGGCGACTTTCGACACGGGTGCGTCCCTTTGTGCTGCGGCGCAATAAGAGTGAGGTTGCCAAGGATTTGCCTGCCCGGATTGAGGAGGATTTGGTGGTGGAGATGGAGGGGACCCAGGCGTTGCTGTACAGCGCGGAACTGAAACGGGCGCGTCAATCGCTGCTTAAAATTAACAGTGGGAAAGAGTTGGATAAGGAGCGTTTTAATGTGCTCACGTCCCTGCTGCGTCTGCGCCAGATTTGCTGCCATCCCGGTTTGGTCAGTGAGGAGCACGGGTACGCTGACAGTGCCAAACTGGAGGCGCTCACTGATCTTCTCGAGCCGCTGATGGAGGAGGGGCACAAGGTGCTCGTGTTTTCGCAGTTTGTGGAAATGTTGGAGAGGGTGGAGCGTGAGTTGGATGCGCGGGGATGGGATTCCTTTGTGCTGACGGGCGAGACGGAGGACCGCGGGGAGTTGGTGGCGGATTTTCAAAAACACGAGGGATCGGCCGTGTTTTTGATTTCGCTCCGGGCGGGCGGGATGGGACTGAATCTGACGGCGGCCTCGTATGTCGTTCTTTTTGATCCTTGGTGGAATCCGGCGGTGGAAAATCAGGCGATTGATCGCACGCATCGAATCGGTCAGACGCAGCAGGTGATCGCTTACCGTTTGGTGGCGAAGGACTCGATTGAGCAGAAGATTCGGCAGTTGCAGCGGGCGAAGAGTGCGATGGCTGGCGATGTCCTCGGGGAGGAGTCGTTTGCGAAGGCTCTGACCCTGGAGGATTTCCGGTTCCTGATGGGGGAATAGATTATGGCTCGGGGGGCTGTGGCCAGACATGAGCGGCTTCAGAGGTACGCCTTCCGGTGGGCGCTGGAACAGGGGTTTAAAGTGGCTGCATTGGATGTGCCTGTATCCCGGATCGGAGGCCGACTGGATGTGGCGGCCTGCAAGTTTGAGCCGGTTCGCAGGCGCAGGGGGACAAACGTGTTGCGAGCGGCGTCGGTGATTGTTTTTGAGTGTAAGGCCGACCGGGACGATTTTTTGAGGGATGCGCGCAGCGAGGAGGAGACGCGGCGTGAACTCGAGTCGCTTCAGAAGCGCCGGGCGCAGTGGGAGGCGGCTTTACGGCGGGATTTCCCCACCTTGAGGGAGGGTGAAACCCTGTTTCCGGAGTATGACGTGTACCGTTTCGAAGAGGTGGGGGGAGCGCAGTACGGGGATTTGATGAGGGAGATCGGGGAGCTGTCGCAGCGGCTGTATGTGCGAAGCAAATTTGCCAAACTGGCGCGGTGGAAGGCGGGAAATCTGCAATATGTGGTAGCGGAATCCGGTGTGGTTCGGCCGGAGGAGCTGCCTCTGGGGTGGGGATTGTTGGAGCCTCACGTGGGGGGGGCAGAGGTCGTGGTCAAGGCAGTGTGGCAGGATGTGCCCGACGCGAACCGGTGGTTGGTTGCGATGAATGTTGCGGAGGCGGTGACGCAAGCGTTTGAGAGGGCTGCAATGGGGTTAGCAGACCTTTTTTAGAGGGAGTTTTTGGGGGCTCGAAAAAGGGGGTGGTTTCCCGATCCGGGTGGCCCCGAGATTGCTCCTCCGGTGTCTTGAACTGGGTCAAAAATTGAGGTTTAGTGAAACTCAAATTCCCCTCCTATGCCTATTTGCTCCGAAAAAGAGCTCCCTGAAAAAGCGCGTGTATTGTGGCTGAAGGCCAAAAGCGCGGCTGAGCTCAAAAATCATGGGTACGCAACGTCCCTCATCCAGACGGTGTTGAAAGAAAGCCCCGGTTTTTTGGATGGTCGCAAGGCCCTCCGGGCGATCTCGATTTCGCAGCTGGGAAACAAGAAAGTGGGCGGCAGTTTTTTGGGGAGCCTGACTTCGACCTCTTTTCGAGGGAATTCCTCGGTGAAGAAAGATCCTTTGGCGGCGATGGAGATGGCTGAAAAGTCGCTCGAGGGGGACCCTTACAATGCGTCGGCGAATCATTTGCTCAAAGAAGCGGCCCTGGCTGCAGGGTACCCTGAGATTGCGGTGTTTTGCCTGGAGACACTTTTGAAGGCGAACCCAAAAGACACCAAGGTGTTACATGAGTTGGGTGAGCTTTATCTCGCGAATGAGAAGCCCGATCTGGCCCTGGAGGTTTATAACCGCATTGGGCAGATCAACCCGGGCGATTTGGCTGCCTTAAAGAAGGCCAAGGACACTGCGGCGACGGCAACGATGAAGTCGGGGGGGTGGGAGACGGCCAAGAGCTATCGTGACCTGATTAAGGACAAGGATGAAGCGGCGTTGTTGGAGCAGAAAGGGCGCACATTCAAAGATTTGGCCACCATTGAGTCGCAGTTGGCGGAGCTGAGCGCGCAATACGAGCAGCAGCCGCAGAGTGTGGATGTGGTGCGTCGGATCTGCCAGTTGATGGAACTGAAGTACGAGCAAACGTCGAATGCCGACGATTTGGCGGGCGCGATTCAGTGGTATGGATATTGCAACCAGCTCCTTGCCGGGAGCGATCCGGCCATCGCTCGGAAGGTGACGGATCTTCAGCTGCTTCAATTGGATGTTTCCATCAAGGCGCTGCAGGATTGGTTTGCCGCAGGGGGAGACGCGCATCCTGATGCGGCACAGTATCGCGAGCAGTTGGCCGGTTTGGTGGCCCAAAAAGCGGAGTCACGGATCGCCGAGGCACGTAAGCGGATCGACCGGAATCCGACCGATTTGCAATTGCGATTTGAGCTGGGGGAAGAGCTGGTGAATGCGGGTCAGTTTACCGAGGCGATTGCGGAGTTGCAGCGTGCCAAGCAGAATCCGAATGCTCGTTTGCGCGCGATGACGCTCTTGGGGCGTTGCTTCATCGAAAAGGGGATGTTGGATTTGGCGGTTCAGCAATTGAAGACCGCCGCGAGCGAGATGGTGGCAATGGATGGGGCCAAGAAAGAGACGATTTACAGGCTCGCTCTGCTGCATGAGCAGATGGGAAAGCATCAAGAGTACATCGATTGCCTCAAAGAGATCTACGAGGTGGACTACAACTTTCTGGACGTGGCAAAGCGCGTGGAGGCGAGTTACTCTGCGGCGGCCTCCTAGCCGGCTGCGCCGGGAGTATGTAGACTCCGTGTGGTGCCTCCGTGTCGCGTCGTCAGTACGGCCTCGAGGTCGTGTTTTGGAGACGTCTTATGGAAACGGTCTCCGGAATGTTAAAAGCCTCGGAAAGAAATCCCTGCGTGCCGTGGTCTCGGAGAGGTGGGCCTTTGTGGGGAGCTCCGGCCCTGAGCTAGAACTCTACTCGAACTGCAAGAACAGGGCTTGGTGCACCGGAAAGCCCTTCGAACTGGCCTCTTGGAGCATGGACTCAATCACTCGTGGGTCCGGGTTGGGGGTTCTGGAAAGAATCCAAAATTGATCGCGGTTATCTCCGGATACCATGGCGTACTGGTAGTTTGGGTCCACCCAGATGATGTGGATGTTTGAGCGGAACCATCCATCAAACTTGCCGCGCAAACTGGCTCGGGAACTTTTCGGGTCGGCGGGCCTGGTTTCGGTGCTTCTGACTTCCCAAGCGCCCGCTTCGTTCCTCCAGCCACGACGAATGACCTGCCAGCGGTCGAGTGGGAGGGGGAGGAATGTGACGGTTTCTCGCGAGAGTCCCCCTTCGAGCGGGTGGTTGAGGCGGACGATTTGATGCCAAGTTCCAGCAAAACGTTTGGCGTTGAGCGCGGGTAGCGGATCGACACTGAGGTTGGTCGATTGGACGCAGCCTGAGACGCCGATGAGGAGCGTTGCGACAGCTACGGTTGTTGAGAAATGTCGGCGCAAAATGCGGCTCATGTGCTGGATCGCCTTCCGGAGCATGGCGTGCGTTGCGGTCATTCCAAGAAACTGCGCGACTCTGCGTTTGGATTCCAGACGGAAGCTCAGGGTTGTTTAGTGGCCTGGGCCAGAGGAGCGACAAAAGCGGCGAGTCGTTCCGCCAAGTCTGGCTCCTGGCCCCATTCCGCGATTTTTTTGACGATGGCGCTCCCCACGACGACCCCATCGGCGAGTTGCGCGACGGCTTTGGCTTGTTCGGGGGTCGAGATACCGAACCCGACTGCGATGGGGAGCGGCGTGGCTTTTCGGATCGCCGCCACTTTTTCTTCGATGGAGGAGGCGACATCGGTGCGCTCTCCGGTGACGCCCTCTCTGGAGACGTAGTAGATGAACCCACTCGCATCAGCGGTGATACGGGGCAATCGGGACTGTGGCGTGGTGGGGGCGACGAGGCGGATGCGTTTGAGGGCGCTTTGGGTGGCAAAATCGGGATTGGAGCCAGCTTCATCCGGGGGAAGGTCCAGGATGAGAAGGCCGTCGACGCCGGCTTGTTCGGCGTCCTTCAGGAAGGCGTGGAAGCCGTAGCGGTAAATGGGGTTTAGGTAAGTGTAGAGCAGAATGGGGATCTGGGACTGCCGACGGATGGAGCGGATGCAGTCGAGAACCTTGGCGGTGGTGGCGCCGGCCTCAAGGGCCCGGGAGGCGGCCATTTGGTTCACGACGCCATCGGCGAGGGGGTCGGAGAACGGGAGCCCGAGCTCGAGTAAATCGACGCCGGCTTTTTCCAGGGCGAGAGCGATGGCTTCTGTGGCGGCGAGGTGGGGGTCGCCCGCGCAGATGTAAGCGATCATGGCCGACTGGTGGCGTGCGCGCAGAATCTCGAAGGTTCGGTCGATGCGGTTTTGCATAGGGGTTTCAAAGAAAGCGTCCCCGGGGCGGGTGGGGAAGAACAGAGGCGAGGAGAGTTCGCTCTTCTCACCGTCGGCTGAGGCGTTAGCCTGCGGAAGTCTTATGAAACAGGCCTTTGTTTTGTTGTTACCGCTCGTTGTCTTGGCGTTTGGGTGTGAGCGTCATGAACCGGAATCCTTGCCTGCCCACGTGCGCCACGGAGCGGCTTCGCATGGGGCTGCGGCTTCTCATGAACCGGCGGCGAAGGAAAAGAAGGAATCGGCTGCCCACGAAAAGGCCCCGGCGTCCTCGGGACCGGCCCCGAAATTTTTCGAATCGAAACCCGCCAAGTGACTTTGGGGTTCCGTGCCAACGTGGTTTATTCGATGGATGGACTCCGATGTCTTCAATTTCCTGAGGTAGTTTGATTTAGATATGAACGCATTGTTTGATTTAACGAATGAAGTGGCGGTGGTGGTTGGTGGGACTGGGGTGCTTGGGGGCGGTTTGGCTGAGGGGTTGGCGGCGGCCGGAGCGCGTGTGGCGATCTTGGGGCGGAATGCGGAGCGTGGGCAGGCGCGCGTGGAGTCCATCGGGCGGACGGGGGGTGTCGCGCGTTTTTTTGCGGCGGATGCGTCGGACCGTGAGAGTTTGGAGTCGGCGATGGTGGAAATGGAATCTTCACTGGGTGCTGTGACGGTTTTGGTGAACGCGGCGGGAGGAAATGATCCCAGGGTGACGGTGACGCCGGAGCTGCCGATCGAGAAAATTGCAGCGTCCGATTGGGTGGCGGCTTTTGATTTGAATTTGGTGGGTGGGGCGTTGTTGCCTTCGCAGGTGTTTGGTCCCGGGATGTGTGAGCGCGGGAAGGGGAGTATTATTAATATTGCGAGCGTTTCGGCGCATTTGCCGCTCTCGCGGGTGGTTGCCTACTCGTCGGCGAAGGCGGCGGTGATGAATCTGACCCAATTTTTAGCGCGTGAGTGGGCCCCTAGAGGGGTGCGAGTGAACTCCATCACGCCCGGTTTTTTCCCGGCGGAACAGAATCGGAAGCTTCTGTTTCACGAGGATGGCACCCCGACGCCCCGGACGCAGGCGATCTGGGGGCACACCCCGATGAAGCGTTTTGGGGAGGCGCAGGAGCTGGTGGGGGCCTGCGTATTTCTCGCGAGCTCAGCGGCCTCGAGTTTTGTCACGGGGATTGATCTTCGGGTCGATGGCGGCTTTTTAAGTCAGACCATTTAGCGGGGGGGCGCCTGCTTCGCTCTATGAGCTGCAAAAGATTATTGCCGAGTAGGGGGGTATGCTGGTGGGGGCTTGGCTTGGCATGGCTTTTTGGACCTGGTTCTCTGGAGGCAAAGCCCGCGCGGGAGTACGTGATTGTATCCGGTGGGGTATCTTTGCATCAGTGGGAGCAGTACAAGCCGGAGCCGCATGACAAATGGTGGCTGAACTTTATCCGCGCGGCTCGGATTCGGATTGCCGAGATTCGCGGGTTGGAGCCGGAGGCTCAGATCACTTGGTTTGTCTACAAGCCAGCTTACGTGCGGCGGGCCCGTGAGGAGGGGAAGGATTTGATTCCCACGATTGATTCAGTGCGGGATGCCTACGGAGTTCGCCGCGTGTATTTTTCGAAGACCTCGGAGTTGCTGGCCTATCTGAATGAGGGGCAGGACCGGGAGCGCGTGAAGATCTGCGATTTCGAGTATTTTGGTCACTCGAACAAGGCGTGCTGGATGTTTGATTATTCCAACTGGATCGACAGCGGATCGAAGGCGTGGCTGCACGAGACGGAATTGAAGGGGTTGCGGCCCGGCATTTTTGCGAAGGACGCATTTGCAAAGAGCTGGGGGTGTCACTCGGGGGAGAGTATGATTCACCATTTTCGGAGTGCCACCGGCGTGCGGATGTGGGGAATGATCGGGAAAACCCAGTACAGGACTCACGAGTTACCGACGGCGGCGGGCCGTTGGGGGCGCTGGAAGCACTAGAGCCCATGGTTTATCAAAATTCAGCTGAAGCAGGGGAGGGCGTGGCGTGGCCGTGGGCGAGTAAAAACCTTTGGCATGAGTAATTTAAATTGGGCGGATTTTTTGAAGGGGGGGGCAGGGACCGGATCTGCCCGGGGTTTTTCGGAAATGCGCTCTGAGGATGGGGGCCTGCGTCCGCATTGGGCGTTGTTGATGCGTAACCTGGAGGGGCTTGGTGCGGAAGAGCGGCGTCGGCGATTGGAGTCGACCGCCCGCGTCATTCACGAGCAGGGGATTACGTACAACGTGTACGGCGATCCCCGGGGGATGGAGCGTCCCTGGAAGCTGGATCCGTTGCCGATGCTCATTTCCCGGCAGGAATGGGCGGGAATTGAGCAGGGCCTCATTCAGCGGGCGACACTGATTGATCGCATTTTGGAGGATTGTTACGGGCCCCAGCGGCTCTTGCGCTCGGGTTGGTTGCCGCCGGCTTTGTTGTTTGCGCAGTCCGACTTTTTGCGTCCGGCGCACGGGATTTTGCCGGTGGGCGGACGTTTTTTGAACTTTTACGCGGCGGACATGGCGCGTTCTCCAGATGGCCGGTGGTGGGTGGTATCTGACCGCACGCAGATTCCCACGGGAGCGGGGTACGCCCTGGCGAACCGGATGGTGACCGCACGCATGCTCCCGGAGGCGTTTCGGGAGAGTCGAGTGATGCGGGTGGCTGGTTTTTTCCGGCAACTGCAGGCGGGCCTTGCGCAGCTTTCGCCCCGGCGCACAGAGGAACCTCGGGTGGTGATCTTGACTCCGGGTCCTTACAACGAGACGTATTCGGAGCAGGCTTACCTGGCCCGATATCTGGGGTATACCCTGGTGGAGGGACAGGATCTGACGGTGCACGATCGGCGGGTTTATTTGAAGACGCTGAGCGGACTTGAGCCGGTGGATGTGATTGTGCGGCGCGTGGATGATGGTTTTTGCGATCCCCTGGAGTTGCGCAATGATTCGATTCTCGGGATCCCCGGGCTTTTGGAGTCGCTACGATCCGGGAACGTTTCGGTGGCCAACGCGCTGGGGAGCGGCATTTTGCAGAGTCCTGCCTTTTTGAGCTTTTTGCCCGGGCTCAGCCGGGAGGTGTTGGGAGAGGACTTGCGGCTTCCGTCGGTTGCGACGTGGTGGTGTGGGCAGGAGCAGGTGGAGCAGTTTGTCTTGGAGAATTTGGAGTCGCTGGATGTGCGTCCGGCCTTTGGGGGGGTGGGCCTTGGGGGCGGGATTTCGCCCAAGCGTTTGCGCGAGATGATTCGTTTTGCGCCCTACCGTTGGGTGGCGCAGGAGCGGATGCATTTCTCGAAGGCTCCTTGTTGGGAGACGAAGGGTTTGGTGGAAAAACCGGTGGTGTTGCGCGTTTTCCTTGTGGCCACGGCGGAGGGTTACGTGGTGATGCCGGGGGCTTTGACCCGTACGGGAGATGGGGCGGTGATGGGTGGCATTTCGATGCAGGAGGGAGGGGCGAGCAAGGACACTTGGGTGCTCTCGGAGGAGTCCGTGGAGGAGGTTTCACTCCTGACGGGAACGACTGCTCCGGTGGAATTGCGCCGGGTGGGGAACAATCTTCCGAGCCGGCTTGCGGACAATTTTTTCTGGTTGGGGCGTTACACGGAGCGGATGGACGCTGCGGCACGGGTGATGCGGGGAGCTTTGCTGCGTTTCAGTCCGGAGAGTATGGACAGCGGCTTTTTGCTACTGCAGCCGCTGTTGCAGTCGATGGAAGTGCAGGACCAAATTCCTCCCGGGCTTGCGGAGTCGGGGTGTGCGGTGGAGGAGTTGGAAGCGGGTTTTTTGGAGGCGCTTTTCAGCCGGAAGCGGACGGGGAGTCTGCGGTATCTTGCGGAGCGGGTGCTTCAGATTGCGATGTTGGTGAGGGACCGGACTTCCAATGATGTGTGGAGAGCGCTTTCCCAGCTGGAGGCCATCATGGAGGAAGAGGTGGAGCGATGGTCCCCCGGGGAGGCGATTGCTCTTCTCAACCGGGTTCTCATGTTGGTGGCTTCCTTCAAGGGGATTGCCCGTGAAAACATGACCCGGGCGCAGGGCTGGCGCTTTTTGGATATGGGGCAGCGGATAGAGCGCGCGCTGACGTTGTGCGTATTTTTGAGAAACAGTCTTTCCTCGCCGGAGGCAGCGACGCCGAGCTTGCTGGAGTCGGTGCTGGAGGTGGCGGACAGCACGCTGACTTACCGCTCCCGTTACAGCATTTTGCCCAATCTGATGGCGATTTATGACTTGGTGCTGCTGGATGATACCAATCCGAGGTCGTTGTTGTTCCAGTTGGAGAGCCTGGACAAACACTTCAAGAAGCTACCGCGCATTGGCAATGGTGCCCTTCCGAATGCGGGCGAGCGGCTGCTCATTGACTGTCTTAACCGGGTCCGGTTACTGGATCCGAGCGAGTTGAGTGCGGGGAAGG
>JBANFR010000055.1:0-20874 GCA_037975925.1 Verrucomicrobiota bacterium | reverse complement strand
GGCCGACCATCCCCCCCAACAGAAGGAGGTAGGTGAGCGGAAGTGTCGTGGTAAAAAATGCGTTTCGAGAGAGAGTGTGCGCCCTCAGATAGCCACCTCCGAAGAGGTGGTGGAAATACAGCGGCAGACTTCCCAGCACCGTTTTCCAGAGCGATGGAGTCCAGTGCTCGCGCACCAAGTCGTCCCATCCCAGAAATTCGTAGTCGGTGTGCACGGAATGGCCCTGCCAATCGGCGCGTACCTCCCATGCGCTCACGGAGGAGGAGCGTTTGTGGCGTTTGGCGACTTGCACAGACGCCTGGTTGAGGCGGGACTGCTTTTGCGCCTCGGTACGGTACAGTTCGCCGTAGTAGCGGGCTCCGCGCGGATCGAATCCGGAGATGTAATGAACCCGCCGCGTGTGCAGTAGGGGCGCGCTCAACGGATGGTTTGTTCGTGGAGCTTTTTGGCCAAAATCAGGTCCACCACCGGCTGCTCACGACGGTTGGAGCGCTCGCAATGCCCTTTCTGAAAGCGGTCCGTCAGCTTGATCACAATTTTTGCCCACCACAAATCGCGGCATCGCCAGGCATGCGAGGAAATCGACTCCCAAGCATACCCGTTAAAGAGCGTGGCGTTCACAAAATGATCCAGGGCGCGGACCCCGGAGCGGGCTCTGGCAGTCCTGCCAAGAAAACCGACGTACACAATCGTGAGGTAGCCGAGGACGGCCATGGGAACGATGACCGTCATGAGCAGAAAACCAGCGCAGCGTTCTTTCAGGGTTTTGAGAAACATGATCGATTTCAGGCATGGCCAGACGGCCCATCGATCACTCTATCCAGCCTTGCCCGGAGGGTGTCAAAAACATCTCCCGAAGGGGATTTTCGGCCCCCCTTGAGCGCCACTTTTTGAAGGCTGAGATTTGTTGAGTTAAAAACCTTTCATTCAGGATGTTGATGCGGTTGTTCACCGGGAATCTGGAAAGGTGTTTACACTAGGGAAACCCAAAGTTAGCTTCCGCCCCGCTTATGCCGCAGATTCCTCGGGGCGCGCCCCAATGCCTCACCGTCTCTCTTGCCATTGGCCTGGCCCTCCTCTCCGGAGGGTGCACCGGTTGGATGCCCAACAGCGGCCCCTCGGCCTCCTCGATTCGCTCTTCCGAGGGACACTCCCGCGCCGATGAAATCCGGGTGGTCGCGTTGACGCCCGATGTCGCAAACCAGCTTTCTTCGCGGAAAACGGCCGACCTGTTTTCGGATAAATTCCGTGAACCCTCCTCAGCGGCTTCGGTGGTCGGTGCTGGGGACAGTTTGGAGGTCTCAGTCATGGAGGCGCCCCCAGCCACTCTTTTCTCGGCGGCTCCCATGGAGGGAAAGGCTTCCATGGGGTCCTCGCGTCTGGCCACCTTGCCGGAGCAGGTGGTGAATCGGGAGGGAACGATCAAGATTCCGTTTGCAGGCCAGGTCCATGCTGCGGGCAAAAGTATTCAGGAAATCGAGGACGGGATTTCTGCGCGCCTTCAGGATAAGGCCAATCAGCCGCAGGTGTTGGTCCGCCAGACCCGCAACACCACCGCTCATGCCACCGTGGTCGGGGAGGTGACCACTAGCATCCGGCTCCCGCTCACGCCGGCAAAAGAGCGTCTTTTGGACGCGATCGCCGCCGCGGGGGGCACCAAACTTCCCGTCAATAAGATGACCATCCAGGTGACCCGGGGAAAGCGGGTGTGCTCGCTTCCGATGGAGACCATCATCGCGGACCCGCGTCAGAATATTACGCTGATGCCGGGAGACGTCGTGACGGCACTCTCCCAGCCTCTGAGCTTCACGGCCCTTGGCGCGACCGGCAAAAACGAGGAGATCAATTTTGAAGCAAAGGGGATTAGTCTCGCCCAGGCTTTGGCTCGCTCCGGTGGCTTGGCGGACTCCCGCTCTAGCAGCCGTGGAGTCTTTATATTCCGCATGGAAACCCCGAAGGACACCCCCTTCCTCTCCGCCGCCTCCGGGGCACCCGCCAAAAAATCCCGTCGTTCGGTGGCCCAACCCTCCAAGATTCCGGTCGTCTACAGCGTCAACCTCCGCGATCCTGCCAGCTTCTTTCTTGCGAAGAATTTCCAGATGAGCGACGGCGATATTCTGTTTGTGTCCAATGCACCTGCGGCGGAATTGCAGAAATTTGTGAACATCGTCGCTTCCGTGGCCTACCCGGTTATGAGCACGGTGACGACCTCGGCCGCTTTGAGCCGGTAGAGAACTGAGACGGGGAGGAGTCGGAGTGAGCGTTCCGAGTCGGAAAAGGCGCTCCCTCTTCCCACATCCGAGCAAGGGCCGGAGTCATGCAAAATCTCCTGATCGACATTTCCCGTCCTCTGAGCCGCCTTTTGGAGGGGCGGCTGCCCACGGGGGTCGACAGGGTGTGCCTCGCCTATGTCCGCCACTATCGGACCCATGCCCGCGCTCTGATCTTTTTCCGAAAAAAGGTCTGGGTTTTTCCCCGCTCCGTTTCTCTCAAACTTTTTGACCTGCTTCTGCACCCCCCGAGCCGCTCGGGGGCGCGCCTGTTGCGAATCATTCTGCTTCAGGGAGCCACGGCCTGGTTTCCCCGTCGTCTGCGGGGCGCACTGCTGCTCAACCTCGGGCATTCCAACCTCGACCAGCCCGCGTACCTCGACGCGATTCGCCAGCGCGAGTTTCGCTTCATTTACTTCGTCCACGACCTCATCCCTGTCACCCATCCCGAGTACTGCCGTCCGGGGCAGCGCCTCCGTCACGCCAAGCGAATCCGGCAGGCGCTTTCTGTCGCCTCGGGAATTATCGTCAATTCAAAGGCCACGCTGGCCGATCTCGCCGCGTTTGCCGTCTCCGAGCAACTCCGGGTTCCGCCCAGTGCCTGCGCGCTCCTCGCTCCGGAGCCGCCCCCGAAGCCTTCCGCCTCCCCCTTGTGGAAGGAACCGTACTTTGTAATGGTCGGCACTTTGGAGCCCCGAAAAAATTACGCCCTGATCCTGCAAATCTGGCAGCGACTGGTCGGCCTTCTTGGCTCCCAAACGCCCCGCCTGGTCCTCATCGGACAGAGGGGTTGGGAATGCGAAAATATTGTGGATCTTCTGGAGCGGGCACCGGCACTTCAGGGAGTCGTGCTCGAAATGCCCGAGTGTTCCGATTCGGAAATGGCCACCCTTCTCCATCATTCCAGAGCGCTCCTTTTTCCGTCGTTTGTGGAGGGGTACGGGCTTCCCCTGGCCGAGGCGCTCTCCGCTGGGGTGCCTGTCATCGCCAGCGACCTGGCGGTGTTTCGTGAATTTGCGGGTGAAATTCCCGACTATATCGATCCCTTGGACGGGCTGGGTTGGATGCGAGCGATTTTGGATTTTGTCGCTCCGGACAGCCCCAGAAGGGCTGCTCAATGCGTGCGGTTGCGGAGTTTCGCCGCTCCCACCTGGGATGCTCACTTTGAGAGTGTCGAGAACCTCCTCGAGGAGCTGGGGCACGTCCCGCTTCGAGGGTCTCATTTGGTGGTCGAAAAACGGCTCCAAGGTGGGGAGGGATCCGCGGAGCCGCGCGAATTTTTTTAGGGTCCGGCGGTTTCCCTGAATTTTTTTGAAGTTTTTTGCCCGGGTGCAACCGCGCGAGGGAGTGCATTCGATGAATTGGGTGGAGCGCGCAGCATCTTGTGGTGTGTGCAACTCCGCGGGCACGTCGACAGGGGTGGCGACGTGCCCGCATTTTTTTAGAGGGAAAACTTCCCCGCAAAAATGAGTCCTGCCCGGCGTGTGGCCCGTTAAAAGGCGAAGAATGTGGCGCTCCAATCCATTTTTGGGTTTGCAAGCCTGTCCGGCTCAGTTCACCTCGGCCCCCCTGTGATGAATCCGTCTATCCATTCCCGCATGGAAGCTCTCATAGAGGCGCTCCCTTATCTTCAAAAGTATCGTGGCCAGACCTTTGTGATCAAATATGGAGGCAGCGCGATGGAGGACGATCAGGTCGTCGCCCGGATGCTCCAGGACGTGGTGTTTCTAGAGGCCGTCGGGATCAACCCGGTTCTGATTCATGGCGGAGGCAAAGCGATCACCTCGAGAATGAAAGAGGCGGGGATCGGTGCCCGTTTTGTGAACGGGCTGCGCGTCACCGACGCTGCCTCCATCGGCATTGTCGAAGAGGTGCTTGATCAGGTCATCAACCCCGGGATCGTGGATCATCTCAATCGGAGCGGGGGACGCGCCGTCGGAATTCCCGGAAAGCGGGTCATGTTTGGCCGAAAGCTCCCGCCTCAAAAAGAGGGGGATGCGCTTGTGGATTTGGGTTTTGTGGGCGAGGTGCTCGAGGTTCGCCTCACGGAAGTGGAGCGTGCAATCGAAGCGGAGGCTGTTCCCGTGATTTCCCCCCTTGCAAGTGACGAGTCCGGGGTTTCCCTGAACATCAATGCCGACATCGCGGCGGGATTTATTGCGGGCGGGCTCTGCGCGGCAAAAATGATCTACCTCTCCGACGTGCCCGGCCTCATGCGCAATCCCTCCGACCCGCAAACGCTCATTTCCTCGGTGAATCGCGCCCAAATCGGCCAGTTGGTCTCCGAGGGAGTCATCGCTGGAGGGATGCTTCCCAAGGTGGATTCCGCCCTCAACGCCCTTCAGCGCGGGGTCCGGAAGGTCCACTTTATCGATGGCCGTGTCCCGCACGCCTTGCTCATGGAGGTGTTCACCAAGGCGGGGATCGGAACGGAGATCATCAATTAGCCCCGGCGCTGGGGCAGAGTGCCCGCAATTCACAGTGGGCGCAGTCTGGTTTCCGCGCTCCGCAGCGGCGACGTCCGTGCCAGATGAGCCAGTGGCTCAGAATGGCCCATTGTGACTGGGGCACCAGTCGCATGAGGTCCTGCTCGATTTTTTCGGGGGTGTCGTTTCGCGAGAGTCCGAGGCGTTTGGCGAGCCGCTTCACGTGGGTGTCGACCACAACGCCTTCCGGGGTTCCAAAAATTTCCCCAAGAACAACATTCGCCGTTTTTCGGCCGACCCCGGGGAGTTGGGTTAATTCGGACAAAGTGCGGGGAACTTCTCCCCCGTGCCTTTCCTCGAGCCGAGTGGCACACCCCTTCAAATGCCGCGCTTTGGAGCGGAAGAAGCCTGTCGGTTGGATGAGGGCCTCCAGTTCTTCCTGAGGAATTTCCACGTAATCTTTCGCCGTGACACAGCGCTGGAAGAGCCCCCGGGTCACTTGGTTAACTCTGACATCCGTGCACTGGGCCGAGAGAATGGTTGCCATGAGCAATTCCAAGGCATTGCGATAGAGCAACTCGCAGTGAGCCTCCGGGTAGGTTTTCGCGAGGGTGGTGAGGACCGCCTCGACGTGTTGGGGAGCGGGTCGGGATGGGGGCATCCGCAAAATATGCGGCATGCGTGCGGGTCTGCACAGCCTCGCTTCCCGAAGTGTTTGCCTCAAAAATCCTTCCTTAACGCGGGGCGAATTCGGGTTATCCTAGGCGAAACATCTATGGATCTCACTCGCACAGCTTACGGGACTTGGAATGGCGGCCGCTTCATGCACTTCGGAGAACCGCTCGAAGAACAGCGTTTTGTGGAAGTTATCCAGTACGCTTACGAACGCGGAATCCGCACCTTCATGACCTCCGACGTCTACGGGAACGGCGCCGCGGATTCCCTCCTCGGAACGGCTCTGAAGGGGATCCCCCGGGACTCCTACTGCCTGGTGGGGATGATCGGACACGACTTTTACAAGGGGGAAAGAGCGGGATCCAAAGGGTACCCCCGGTTCACGGATCCCGCCCTGCGAGGCACTCGCGAATACGGTGACTACATCCAAATGGCGACAGAGAAGGAACTGGAGCGCTGTGGCGTTTCCCATTTCGACTGTCTCATGCTCCATAATCCCGACTTCACCGGGTTTAGCAGCGACGCCGTGTGGAAGGGGTTGGATCGGATGAAAGACCAAAAGTTGGCTCACCGGCTGGGGGTCGCTCCCGGGCCTGCGAACGGGTTCACGTTGGACCTGCTCCTGTGTTTTGAGCGGTTCTCGGCCATTTGCGACTGGGCCATGGTCATCCTCAATCCCTTGGAGCCCTGGCCCGGCCGGCTCTGCTTGGACGGTGCCGCAAAACACAACGTGCGCCTCATCACTCGCGTCGTCGATCACGGCGGACTGTTTCATGGGGACGTCAAACCCGGTCACGAATTTGCGAAGTACGATCACCGCAGCTACCGCCCCGCCGGCTGGGTGGAGGCGGGGAATCAGAAGATTGCGCGCATGGCGCACATCGCGGAGAGCCGGGGGATCAGCCTCCTGCAACTCGCTTGCCTCTGGAATCTCTCCCACGGGCCGGTGCACAGCGTGATTCCGACGCTGACCCAGGAAATTGGCGCTGGTGCGCGACCGATCGAGTCCAAGGTGGACGATTTGGCCGCGTTGCCTGAGGGAGTGCTCACTGCGGAGGAAGTGGAGGCCATCGCTAAAGTGGGTGACAACAAAGGTTGTATGGACCTCAAGGGCGGAAACCCCGCTCATGTGGGCGATGCACTCCCTGACCGCTGGCTTCTCAACTCCGAGTTGCTCGATGTGGCGCTTCGTTGGGGGGTGAATCCCGAGGCGGACTTAGTGTGCAACCACACTCCGGCGGCTTGATCTGGGCGGAGTACCTAGGAGCGCGCGGCTTTCGCTGCTGATACACAGCTCCGCACAATCGAAATCCCGCGCCGGTTTTTGATCACCGAGCGCGGGTGTTTTTTGAAGGGGCTCTCGATCGCTGTTTCTGCAAAAAAAGCCCGAATCGGACGGGCCGCCGGGGAAACTCCAAGAGCGCCTTCAGCCCAGGCACAGCGGAGGGATGGGGGGATTTGGGGGATTTCCCTGAAAATCGCCCGATTTCTAGCGCCTCCGGGAGGATCCTCCACCCTTGCGCGAGCCGAAACTGTATCCCTTGAGGGTGCGTCCGCCCTTCGCAATGCCTCCTTGGGGAATGGCGTTCTCGTTCGTGAAAAGGGTCGTGTACAGGTAATTAAACCCCTCCAGTTTCTGACGAGGGATTTTGGTTTCGATGTACCGCTCAATGGCCCGGACGGTGTCCAGTTCTTCGGCGGTAAACAGGGTGAAGGCATCGCCTTCCTGTTGAGCCCTGCCCGTGCGGCCGATCCGATGCACGTAATCTTCCGGATGCCCTGGCACGTCGTAGTTGATCACGTGAGACACGCTGGCGATGTCGAGTCCTCTCGCGGCGACATCCGTGGCAACAAGCACCTGATATTTTCCACTTTTGAAGCCTTCCAAAGCCTCCATACGCTCCTTTTGACTCCGGTCCGCGTGCATGACCGCCACCGATTGCTTCAGATCCTGGAGGCGGATGGCTACCCGATCTGCCATCACCTTGGTGCTCGTGAAGACGATGCAGCTGTGGAAATCGGTCTTTTCGAGGAGGGCCAGGAGAAGTTCAAATTTCTGATCCTTGGCCACGGGGTACAGGGCGTGAGTGACGGTTTCCGCCGGCGAACGCCGTGCTCCGATGGAGATAACTTCGGGATCTTTTAAAACCCACTTGGTCAGGCTTTCGATTTCAGGCGGAAGGGTCGCTGAAAAAAAGAGGGTCTGGCGGTTTTTGGGACAGGCTTCGACCACTCGGCGGACTTGGGGGAGAAAGCCCATATCCAGCATCCGATCCACCTCGTCGAGGACGAGGTATTCGATGGAATCGAGCCGGATTGTTCGGTCTTCCATGAAGTCGAGGAGTCTTCCGGGAGTGGCAACGAGCACGTCTACGCCGCGCTGGAGCATTTCTTTCTGGGGGCCGTAGCCCACGCCGCCGTGCACCATGCCGACTTCGACATCAAAAAACCGGGAGTAGTAACGCAAAGCGGTTTCGACCTGAGCGGCCAATTCCCGGGTGGGTTCCAGGATGAGGCAGCGCATTTTCCCGTGCTTTTGGAGAAGAGAGAGGAGGGGAAGGGCGAATGCGGCGGTTTTGCCTGTTCCAGTTTGAGCGGAGCCCATGACGTCGCGGCCGCTGAGAATTTTGGGGATGGCCTGCTCCTGAATGGGGGTGGCCTCGCTGTAGCCCATTGATTGCACACCGTGCACGACCGCTTCGTGCAGTCCAAATTGCTGAAAATCCATGATAGTTAATTAAGCGCCTGAGGGGCGGGGACTGGTTGGTTCGACCAGTCGGTTGATTTGGGCTGCGGCGTAAGCAGCCCCAAAGCCGTTGTCTATGTTGACGACCGTGACCCCGCTTCCGCAGCTGTTCAGCATGCCTAGCAACGCTGCCAAGCCGCCGAAGCTCACACCATAGCCTACACTTGTGGGAACCGCTATCACTGGTTTGCTTACCAGCCCCGAGACCGCGCTCGGAAGGGCACCTTCCATTCCGGCAACCACCACCAAGACGGAGCAAGACTCCAGTTGATCCCGAACCGCAAGGAGGCGGTGCACGCCGGCGACGCCCACGTCGTGAATGCGAAGCACCGGGTTTCCAAACAACTCCAGTGTCAGGGCCGCTTCTTCTGCCACGGGAAGGTCGGAGGTGCCGGCGCAAATGACGCCCACCACACCAGAGCGCTTCGGGAGGGGTTTCCGCTCAAAAGTGATGCACCGGGCGCGTGCATGCCACTTTGCTTCAGGAAATTTGACCGAAACGGCATCGAAGTGCTCCGGCCCCACCCGGGTGGCCAGTAACAAATCGTGATTCTCCAGAACGGTGGCCGCGATCTGTGCCACCTCCTCAGGCGTTTTGCCGGCCCCAAAAATGACCTCGGGAAAACCGCATCTTCTTTCTCGATCCGTGTCTACTCGGGCAAATCCCAGATTTACGAAGCTCATAACAAACTCAGTTTTGGAAAATGTGTCAGGGAGCGTGCGTCGCGGCATCTTCGTCGAGCACCAACCGCATCGGCATCATCTTCGATTCAAAGAAGCCGTGTTTCCGGTAGAACCGGTGCGCATCGGCATTGAGACGGTCGGTCAGAAGGGTGATCCGCTTGAAGTCCTTATTGCGGGCATACTGGACAGCATATTGCAGGAGGAGAGAGCCGAGGCCGTGCCTGCGGTATTCGTCCAGGACGATGAGGTCTTCGAGGAGGATGACGAAGCCGCCCTCCGCGGTGGAAATGGTGAACAGAAGATTAATCATCCCGAGGATGATTCCGTTTTTGCGGATCACAAAAATGCGTCCGCGATTGGGCTGCTCGAGGAGGAGCCGGAGGCCGCGCATCTGGCGCACGGGGTCGGGGACAAAATCGCCCTCGTGAATAAACAGGTCGCGAAGGAGTTCCGTGAGCTGGGGGAGATCTTCCAGTGTGGCTTGCTCAATTTGGTGACCATCCATGCGGCTTGACAGAAAAGCAGGAGCCTTCCCAAACCGCAAGAAAGCCTCGAGGGTGGGCAAAGAGGAGGCGGAATCGGCCGGGGATGGGCTTTGGCCTTGGGCGTTTCTTGCGCCAAAATCTTTCGCAAAAAAGCGCGAAAACCGCTTGCCGATCCGGTCCCTCCCGGCAAGTATTCCCGCCCCTCTACAAGCAAAAGCTCGGGTGGTGAAATGGCAGACACGTGCGTTTGAGGGGCGCATGCCGCAAGGCGTGGGGGTTCAAGTCCCCCCCCGAGCACTCTTTTTTTTGTTCGTCAAATTCTCCGGCGACTCTCCGCCGACTCTTTCAGGAAAGTCGCCCTCTTTTTCCGGTTCTCCGGTGATCCTGTTCCCTGGCCGTTCCCTCGGATTGACCGCTTTAGGCGACGGGTTGCGGGGAGCCGCTCCTCCTTTCCTAGGTCGCTTCCGATTGGCTTCCGAGGGCACCGCGTTTATCGCGGGGAAAAGAGGGAGACGGGGGTGACCTCAATCGAGTGGTTTTCGTCGGTGACCCAAATGGAACCTTCCTGGACGCTGATGTGCAGTTTCATGGTTCTTTGAGCCAGAATCGAAAGCGCGGCGCTTTGTTCGGGCGGAATCTGCCAGACCGCCAGGTTCCGTGCGCGCGTGATTTTGGTGGCGATCCCTTCCCACCAAATGGGCGCGCTGGAATCGTAACAGTAGACGCTGACCTTTTCTGAGCGGGCGCTGACGCGGAGGATGCGCTTCTCGTCGGGTTGTCCGACCTCCATCCAGTGGACGGTGCTCCCCGTAAAATCCTTTTGCCAGATGCAGGGTTCGTCGATGTCCCACAGGTCTTTGGCGAATTCCAAATGGCCGCGGTCCGTCTCGGGGGGAGCGTTTAAGGTGTAGGCGAGGAGCCGAACCAGCAGCCGCTCATTTGTCTCCGAGGGGTGCCTGGCCAGGGTGACACTGTAATCCGCGTAGAAGTTTTGATCTAAGTCTGCGAATTCGATTTGTGCCTTAAAAATGGTTGCTTTCACGGTGTTACAAGACCTGTCCGGGCGGGGAATCGGAGCGTCTTTCCTTTTGGGGTAAAATACTGCAGGCGTCCCGGCATCCGAAAATGCGTCCAAGGAGATGACGGTTTTTGCTGATCCACTGATAAACCAACTCAGCGATCAGGATCACCCCCGGGATGCACAGCAGGAGGGAGAGGGGAAGGAGTACGGGGAGATGAAAGCCGATGAAGCGGATGGCCCGGGCGCCCCGGTGGATTTGGCTATCGCGGGTGATGCAGTGGATGGCCTCCGACAAGGCTTCCCTCGAAAGATGCGGTGCCATTTGGGAGGCGCGGGAGTCCGAGATCGGCACCCAATCGAAGCGGTTTTGCCAATCCAGCCAGCTCAAGGCGTTTCTTTGAAAGGTGCACAAAGCGCACTCGGAATCGTACAGGATAAAGTGGCGCGTTTGTGAGCGGTGCTCGTTCATAAAATGGGGTTCCCTTGGGCGTGGTCGGTCGACTTGGGAAGGTGACTAGAGCCTACGAAGGTAACACCGGAAGGGGGCGGATGCGAGGGGCGTTCTTGAAGGGAGCGGCGATTGGAACGGGGGTAGTCGAGCACGCGAGGAATCTGAGGGAAGCGGTTCCGGATTGATCCCCGTGATTCTGCGTCCCTAGCCTTGTCCATCACTTCGGCGGCGCAGCCCCTCATCGGGGTGCTCCTCCATGGAATCGGCGTAAACACTGGGAGGCGAATTTTGTGACTTGGATCAAACCCGTGGTGGCAAACCAGCGAGCGGATTGCATTTCCCGGGAGCGGAATGGATCGTGGCGAAGGTGCCGGCGATGCTTTTTTGGGGCGGTGGCCGTGTGGTGGGGGATGTGGGCGATGGTTGGTGTCCGGGGAGAGGAGCGGCGGTCTGCGGCTGGAATGGCTGCGCTGGTGGAGGTCAGCCCGGGCGTGTATCAGATGGGCGCTCTGCGCTTGGACAAACAGGCGCGCGCACTTCGGTTCCCGGGTACGGTGAACATGGAGGAGGGGTTGATCGAGTACGCGTTGGTTTCGGAGAGCGGTGCAAAACACGAGAGTCTTCTGGTCACGCTGGTGCAGGCGACGGAGGTCCATGCGGCCATGCTGCTCCTGGGGGCCAAAGGCGCGCCGCCTTCTGGGGCGGCAACGGGGCGTTTTGCGGGTCCGATTTTTGGGGAGGCTCTTGCGGGCGCCGTCGTGCCTCAGGGGGACTCGATTGAGGTGGAACTCGAGTGGAGGGAAGCGGGGGTGGAAAGGAGGGTTCGGCTGGAGGAGTGGATATTTCGGCAGGATACGCAGAAGGCCATGGAGCGCGGTGCCTGGGTTTATTCGGGGTCTTTCTGGGCGGAGGGGACTTTTGTGGCGCAGGCGGAGGGGAATTTAGCGGCGGTTGTTTGGAATCCTGGCGCGCTGGTCAATCATCAGCAAGCGGGAGGCAACCGTGACGAGGTTTGGTGCGCTAATAAAGGCGTGGTGCCAATGCGGGGTACTGCCGTGGAGATCGTAGTGACTTTAAGGCGTACACCGCTTTAGAAAGGATTTTATGAGAATGTTTTGCTTGGTTTTTCTGATCGCGTTCTTCTCCGTGAGGGGCGGTTACGGGGTGGAGGAACAAAGGCAGGAGCTTTCCTTTCGGAATGAGGTGCAGTTGGCGATTAGCCGTGGGCTGGCTTATTTGAAGGCACAGCAAAAGCCGGAGGGTTATTGGTCTTTGGACGAGCATCCCGCTCTGACAGCGCTGCCTTTGATGGCTTTTCGCAATGAACCGCAGGGGCGTTATCGGGAGGGGAGGGAGGAGTTTATCCAGCGCGGATACCAATTTATCCGATCCAAGGCGCAGCCGGATGGAGGGATTTATGTGCGGGGACTTTCTAATTACAATACCTCGCTGGCCTTGCTTGCGCTGTTGCATACGGGGGTGGCGGAGGACGACTTATTGGTGAGAAAGGCGCGTGCTTTTCTAATTGGTCAACAGGCGAAGGGGATGGCGGATGAATCGCTGGACGGTGGGGTGGGATATGGCCCGACGGGGGTGAGCCCCAAGCGGCAGCATCCGGACCTGGATAACACGCTGGTGGCACTGGAAGCTTTGCGTGCTTTTCAGGCGGCTCATGCTTCTGAGGAGAAGCCCTCGCAGGACGATTTGAATTGGAAAGCGGCGATTGAGTTTATCAGCCGGACTCAAAATCTACCTGAGACCAATCCTAAGGCGAGCGGCGCTGAAGAGGATCGGGGTGGCTTTGTGTATTATCCCGGATTCAGTAATGCCGATCCGATACAGGGGCCTCGTGCTTTACGGAGTTATGGGAGCATGAGCTATGCGGGATTGCTCAGCTTTATTTATGCGGATCTGTCAAAGGAGGACCCCCGGGTGTTAGCGGCTGTCGAGTGGTTAAGCCGAAACTATTCCGTGGAGGAAAACCCCGGGATGGGGAAGGCCGGGCTTTATTATTACTATTACTTGATGACCAAAGGCCTGACGGCTGCGGGGATTCAACAGCTTCCGCTTGCGGATGGAAAGAAGGTGGCCTGGCGTCCGCTGCTTGCGAGGAAGGTTTTGGATTTGCAACAAGGGGATGGATCGTGGGCGAATGAAAACGGCCGTTGGATGGAGAAAGATCCCGTGTTGGTTACCAGCTATTGCGTTCTTTTACTGGAGATGCTGGTAAACCGTCCTTGAAAGCAGCGGGGATTTTAGCGGGGAGCCGGTGGCGTCTTGGGGAGAAGGGAGCGCACGGTGTCCGCAATTTCCTGAGCGCTTTCCGGGGAATAACCGGTGTGCACGGAGACGATTTTTCCCTCGGGGCCTATAACGACGGTGTGGGGGATTCCCTCGACGCCGAACTGTTTTCCCACGGTCTGGGAGGAGTCGAGGGCGGAGGTGAGTTTCCAACCGCGTTTTTGGATGAAGGTCTGGAGGTCGGCCTGGGCCTCGCCCTGGTTGACTCCCAGAAAGGTGACTTGGTCGGCGGAAAACGACCGGAGGGCTGAAAGGAGTTCGGGGAGGGCCTTTACGCAGGGGCCGCACCAGCTGGCCCAGAAGTCGAGGACAACCACTTTGCCCCGGTGTTTGGCGAGCTCGAATTCACCGCCGCCGAGCAGGGGGAGTTTGAAGTCGGGGGCAGGCTTATCCTTGAGTGTGGACGCGGACTGGGCGGCGCTTCCTGAGATTTCGGGTTCGGGAGCGGGGATGAGGTGCCAGGAGTTGAAGAATTGCGAACTCTGTGTGGAATGAAGCTTGGAGGAGGTGATTTCCAAGAGAAGGGCGGCGGGAATGGTGCATTTTCCGTATATTGGATGTCTCCCGATGATTTGATCGCGCTCGAAACGCTCGATTTGGAGGGCGATGCGGACACCGTTGAGGAGGCACAGCCCGTGGGAGGGCGAGCCGAGCAGGTTGTCGCCGGTTTCCTCGAGGTTTTTGACGAGTTGAGCGCGGTTTTCGGCGGTGTTTGTGTGGCGAAGGGTGCGCGTGGCTGGTTCCCAATCGAGGGATGCGCCCGAGGGGAAACGGATGCCTTTGCGGAGGAAGAAGGCCTCCGGGTGTTCCTCCGGGGAAAAGGGGGCCTCTTTGAGCCAGTGGACGCTGGTTTGGAGGGCGGCGATGGTCGGGGCCTTTCCGGCGTAGAGGTGGATTTTGCCGTCGTGTGCGATGCTGTAGTGGAGTGCGAAGCTCTCGCAGACGCGGTCCAGAATCTCGGAGATGCGCGGACTCACGCCGTACTGCACGCTCATCGATGTGGTAGAGTTTGCTGGGCGCGGAAGCGGTGCAAATTGGAGTGTGGGTTCGACGGCTTGCAAGGACTTGAGGTGTTCCTCCAACGAGCCCTTGGCTTGGTACTTGTCGATTTTTCTCTGGAGTTTTTCTTCCGTGAGACGGCGCAGATCCGTGGTTTGCGGGAGAGAGTTGGGGGGAGACATCCATACGATGGATTGGAGGCGGTCGAGCGGCAGGGTGAAGGTTTCGAGTCCGGAGCGGAGGCGGAGGTGGGTGGATGTTGCGGTTTCAAGGATTCCCGTGAGAAGGTCGCCGTTGGGGGCGATCAGGGCGTGGGTGGGCGGAGTGTCCTTGCGGAGGCGGGGGACGGTCAGGGCGTGGTGTTTGGCGTCTGCGGCAACCACCGGGGTGGGAAAGCTGCCGGGGGTGATCTGCGTTCGGAAACGCGACAGGGTTATCGGGCATATGGGATTGCCCCAGGCCTGGGTGGGTTCGATTAGCAGTCCGGAGCCGGAGGGTTGGGAGCGGAGAGGGAATTTTCCAGCGGGTACGCCGTCGCAGAAGATGGAGATGGCATTGTTTTCCGGCACAAACCGAAGGCAGACGGATTTTCCCGCGTCCGTCGTCCAATCTGACAAACCTGCGATGGGGGTGTTACTTGAGAGGAATCTGACGCTTTGCCCCATGACGACTTGGAGTTGAGGGGCTGCAGGGGGCTTGCTGCCAACAAAGAAGGAGAGGCCAACAAAGGAAAATCTGCTGGTTTCTATTTCAAATTCGAACGAGGCGAGCCCCATGGCGTTGGGGAGGTAAAGGGCGGAGCCCGGGCTCAATTCGAGCTTTTCGCCGTCCCGGCGGACGTCGGAAGGGGAGCCTTTGAAGATCTGCCATGCGGGATCGGTGAAGCCGGTGATGGGACGGCCGGTTTTGGGGGCCAGCAGGAGGCCGCTCACGAGTGTGGTTGGAAGGTCGCGGACTTCCGAAAAGTCGGCCTGAAAGCGCAAGGAGCCGGCGGAGAGGGATTGGAGAGAGCCGGAAAGGATTTCACCGTTGCGGGTGTGGAGGAGCGCGGCGGGCTGGGGAAAGGGGTTTGCGGCGTTGGTCGGCAGGGTGATGGTGTGTGGCACCCCCGGGGCTGGATTAACGGGTTGGATGCTTCCCTCTGGAATCCATGCGCCCGTGGGGCTGCCATCGGCGTGGAAGCGACCCTTGAGTTTGACGGATTCCCCTAGGGTGAAAAGGTCGGGTTGAGCGGTGGGGGCGGGGCTGTCTGGGTGGCGCGGGGAGCGGCAACGCAGGAGCGCCAGTGCGTGGAGGTCTGCGGCGAACGGAATCTCAGAGCCAGTGACGCGCAGTTCGGCGCGGCCTTCGCGGATGGATTCGGGTTCGCCGAGGAGGAAGGTGCCATCGGCGAAAATCCACTCGGTGCGGTTGCGGGGGATGGGCGGGGCCTCGTTTCGAAAGACGAGGGCATCGAGCGAGTCCAAGGGGAGGGTTGAGTCGGTCGAGGTGTCGGCGGAGCGGAGGGTCAGGGTGCCTGCGGAGAGGGTGAGGATTTCTCCGGGGAGGGGGGTGCCAGCGGAGGTGAGGACGCCCTGGGCAGGGAGAGTGGGAGTGGGGCGTTCGTTGGCGCGGATGTGGAGGGAGTTGAGGGTCAGGCGGGAGCCTTTGTTGGTGAGGATCAGTCCCGGCGTCTCCTTTCCGGCGGCGGCCGGGGCGATGGGGAGGGAGGCGATCGAAGAGCCGTCCTGTGCGAGAATCCGGACGGTCTTTGCGGGGAGGTCCCAGAAGAGACGGAAGCGGACGGTATTGGCCGGGGGGGTGGTTTTTTGGGGGGGGATTTCGGCGAAGGAATCGGCGGAGTGGAGGACCCAGAAGGATTCCCAGGATTCGAGGGAGAAGGTGCGTTGATCGGGGGTTCGGAAAGTGAGTTGGAGTTGTGGGGAGGAATCGGCGCTGAACTCGCACTCGAGCTGTCCGCGTGGGGGGAGGTCGATGGGGAAGAGGGTGGATTGGCGGAAGAAGGGAAGTTCGAGGGAACCGCTGGGGCCGGTGGCGAGGGGGGACGCTGCGGTGGCGGTGGTCTTGGGGGCTGCGCGGTTGGGGCCCACTTCGGATGGAGGCGGGGCGGGTTTCCAGCCGGAGGCTCCGAGGGGGCCCTGAACGAGGAGCTGGGCGGCCGGGCGGGAGATTCGGCGGATGGCGACTAGCTCGGAGCGATTGAGGGAGAGGTTTCCGTGGCGGCGGCTTTGGATGCGGACGGTGTCGGAGGAGAGGGATTCGAGGGAGCCGTAGAAGTGGGAGCCATCGACGGTGGTGAAGCGGAAGGGGTCTGTGGGGGTGGGAGGTTGGACGCTCTGGGGGAAGTCGATGCGGTGGAGGGCGTCCAGGAAGAGGGAGAGGGGGGACTGGAAGTCGGGGGATTTCCAGAGGAGCTGGCCCTGGGTGGCGGAGTCGATTTCGCCGGAGAGGACGTCGCCGTTTTTCCAGCGGAGTTCCCCTTGAAAGGGGTGCGCCGGCGGGGGGGTGGGGGAATTCTGGGCGAGGGCGGGGTGAAGCAGCCCGAGGGTGGCGAGGAGGTGGGTGGCAGCGAGGAGGAGGCGCGAGGCGAGCCGTGGGTGAGGAGCGCTCATCGTTCGTAAATGGGGAGGAAACGGTAGTTGAGGGCGAGGGCGAGGAGGGACATACCGGTTTTGTATGCGTCGCCGGAGAAGGAGCCGTCGTTGCGCTGGGCGGACTGGAGTTCGCGGATCTTGGCGGCGTTCCACTTTTGCCATGCGGCGTAGTCGCCTTGGAACAGGGCCTGGGCGGCGTAGTAGCCGAAGTATTCGGCGTAGTGGCTATTGGACTCCCTGGATTCGAGGTTGTCGCGGAGTCGGCCCAGGGCGGCCTTGTATTCCTCGGTATCCTTGGATTTGGAGACGGCGCCGACGAGGGTGGCGACGGCGGTGAGGTTGAGGGAGCCGCCCATTCCGCCGAATCCGCCACTGTAGGCGACGGAGCCGTCTTTGCCGGTGGATCGGCGCATGTATTCCATGGCGGACTGGATGGATTCGTCAGGAACCTCCATGCCGGCGTTGCGCGCGGCGAGCAGTCCCATGAGCATGGCGCCGACGACGGAGGTATCGGCGTCGGTGGCGTCCGGGGAGTAGCGCCAGCCGCCCATGCGATTTTTTTTCTGGGAGGTGACTGAGCAGCGGATGGCGAGTTCGAGGGCCTGGGCGAGCGAACGGACGGGTTTTTGGCCTTCCCAAAGGCGGGATTCGTCGACGACGCCGTAGGCCTCGGAGAGGGCGAGCATGCCGAAGCCGTGGTGGTACATGCTATTGGGGAGGTAGCCGGTTTCGGCGTTTTGCGCGGAAAGAATGGCGCGGAGGGCGCGGCGGATGTTGGCGGCGTATTTGCCGAAGTTGGGGTCTTCGCCGGAGGCCAGGAAGGCCATGAGGCAGATGCCGTCGACGCCGCTGCCTCGGTAGGAGCCACTCCAGGAGCCCTCGGCGGACTGGGCGTTGGCGAGCCAGACCAGACCGCGTTCGTAGATGTGGTGGACCTCGGGAGGGATGGCTTCGCCGAAGCGGAGGGAGGGGTCCTGGGCGGGTGCGTTGTGCGGGAGGAGGAGTCCAGCGGACAGGGCAAGTACGGGAAGAATCTGGGAGCGCATGGAGTCAGTGTTTGGGAGCGGGGTTGGCGGCCTTGACCCGATTTTGGTGGGCGTTGCGCACGCGCTCGGCGTTTGCCGAAGCGGCCTGGAAAACGGAGGAGGTGGACCACCGCTTGGACTGCTCGGGGGAGAGAGTTTTATTGAGTTCTGCCTCCGGCAGCAGCGCGAGGAGCACGAAGGAAATGGAGCCGTTCATGTACCAGGGTTGGCCATCGCCGAATTGGAAGGAGGAGTCGATGTCGGGTTCGTAATCGCGAAGGGTGTCGGCCAGGAGGGAGGCGAGGCTTTGGCGCTGTTCCGGGAGGGTACCTGCGGTCTTTTCCAGGAGGAAAAGCGGCACCTGGCAGAGGGCTTCGATCCGGAAAGCCTCACGGGCGGCGGTGGACTGTTGCCAAAGGGCGAGCTGCTCGGGGGAGAGGGCGTTTTGGACGGCATTTTTCCAGAGGGGTGTCTTCTCGGGGGCGAGCTTCTGGGGCGGGAAGTAAAAGTTGTTCGAGCGGAGAGCCCTTCTGGGATCGGTGGCAGGGTTCCTCACAACGTACTCGCGGACCTGTGTTTCGGTGTCGGCGAGGGCGGTTCGGAGGGTTTGTTCGACGGTGCCTGTGGCGGCGAGTCTCAGGCGTCGGGCGGGTTCCGGTAGGAGATTGGTGACGCGGATGACGTCCTCACACCGGGCGGTGAGGGCGGAGCGCAGTTCGAGGCGTTTCTTTTCGGCGATGGATTTGAGGAAATCGGCGAGGGCACTTTCGGCTTGCTCGGCTGCTGGAGCGGCGAGTGTCGGTTCACTCGTTTGGGGGAGGGCGGGTTTTCCGGGTTGCCGTCTTGCGAGGGCGAGTTTGCGGTTCGTCTGCCAAAGTTCGAGCTGGGTGGAGTCCAGCCAGGGCCGGAGTGACTCCTCCGGGAGGGCGCGCTGGATCGAATCGCTCAGCCTATGGATCTCGTAGGGGGAGGGCAGGTTGGATGTTCCAAGTTCGCCGGTCTCCGCGAAGTTGCGGAGCTGGGAAGCGAGAAATGCGCGGAGGGGAGGGCGGAGTTGTTCCCGTTGGGAGGAGGTTAGTGCGCAGGCTTCATCGATGCGGAGAAGCAGCGTCAGGTGAAGGGCATCCGCGAGGGATCGGAGGAGGCTGGCCCGGTGCTCCTCGATTTTTTGAAACTCCTCTTCAGAAATGAGTTTGGAGATGCCCTCCTTCCAAAAGGGGTCTTTCGAGGCTCGGAAAGTGGGATTCCAGATCGGGGCGATTTCCCGGTTGGATTGGGAGAGGAGCTTGCGCGCGGCGCGGGGCAGGGATTGCAGTCGGTGAGACTCAGACTGAAGCAATTCTTGAAGAGCGGAGTCGGCGGCTTTTGCTGCGAGCTCCTGAAGCGATTTGGAGCGTTCTGGAGGAAGGTTCAATGTGGTTTCGATGGGGGGGATCAGGGATCGGAAGTGCTCTTGGAGTAGCTGAACGGTGGGGGCCTTTCGCCGCTCCAGCAGGGTTGGGATGGTTTTCTGAAATTCCAGATCGGTGTTGGCGAGGGTAGCCGCCTGTTCGGGGGACAGTGTTTGCTCGAGTGCTCGGATCCAAAGGGGGTGTGCGGAGACTGGGGAGGTGTCCCTGGCCCAATGACCAAGCGCGAAAAACTCGGAGAGTTGGGAAAGCGGGACCTCTTTCCATGGGAAAGGAAGTTCCCCGAGGATCCCGGGAATCCGGGGGGTGAATTCTTTGCGGTAGGCTTGGACCGTGCCCGGGATTTGGCGTTCCAAGGACTGGACCGCGCTGGCCTCCAGTGCGAGGAGGTCGCGCAGGTGGTTGAGCTCCTCTTGGAGGGTGGTGGTCCACGTTTTTTCGAGCAGGGCGAGGAGTTCTTCCAATTCGGGATCGGGAGAAGCGGTCGCCGGGGGCGTTGGAGGAGCGGGAGCCTGGGCCCGGGAGGGGAGTGGAAGGAGGGGGAGCAGGAGGGCGAGGCAGGCGGCGGGAAGGCGGGGAGTCGGGGCCATGGCGCGGGGGGTTATTTTTGGGCGGCCTCGAGCCGGTTGAAGTACGCGTCGAGGCCGGATTTGAACTCGGCGGGGAACTCTTTTCCGGCGCGCCCGGTGGTCTGGCCGACGGGGCGTGCGGCCACGGCAGAAGCGGCGTCCGAGCCGGGGCCGATGTGGGCGAGCGCGGCGGAGGAGGCGGCTGCCGCGGTGCCCCCGCCTCCTGGCGAGGAGCCCCCGCCTCCGCCGGATCGGGGGTTTGGGCGTTTGGCTTGGAGCAAGAGCTCGATGGCCTCTGTTTCCGCAGCAATGGTGGGGGCCCCGGTGTTGGGGGTGGCGAGGAGGGCCGTGGCCTCCTGCATGACTTCCAGGACGGCGCTGAGCAGTCGGAGTTCCTTCCCGAACTTGGCGGTGGCTTCCGGGATTTTGAGGATGTCGTCGGCAGCGGAGCGAGTGAGGGAGGCGATGTCGCGTTGTTTGGTTTCGAGGAGTTTGGCGTTTTCCGAGTACTGGTTGGCCTCCAGGGCGGGCTTGGCGTCCTCGGCCTCGCGGGTTTGGTCGCGCAATTGCATCTCTTCACGGAGGGCTTGCATGACTTTGAGGACGATTTCCGGGGGGAGGCTTTCGCTGCTGCAGGAGGAGGAGGCCTTGCATTTGCTGGCGGCGACCATTTCTTCGGCCCAGCGGTCGAGGGTGTCGGCCCAGTATTCGGCGCCGTGGAAGGTCTGGCCGTGGAGCTGGGCGTGGAGTTTGTCCTTGGCGAGGGCGAGAGAGCGAACGACCTCGGAGTTTTGCATTTCGAGGAGGATTTTTTTGAAGCGGTCGTCCTGTTTGCGGGTGTTGTAGGCGTCGAGGTCTGACTGGATCAGTTTGACGAAGTCGCTGCGGACTTGGGCGTTTTGGGCGAGCGCTTCGGCGTCCGTGGAGGGAATGGGGGTGAGGCCGAAGGAGGGGAGAGAGGATTGGGAGAGGGTTTTGGCGACTTTGATCTGTTCGCGAGAAGCAGTTTTGAGGCGTTTGACGAAGGTGCTGGTTTCGAGGCTTTTGAGGATGCTGTCGAGTTCGTTGGCGACCTTTGAAAACTCGTTGAGGAGGTCTTTCTGCTCGGTGAGGGCGGTATCGAGTTTGTCCTGGGCGGGGGAAGGTGGTGTGGGCGGAGGGGCGTCCTCCGGTTTGGAGGAGGGAGCGGCGGCGAGGACGGTTTGAGGGAGTTTCAGGG
>JBANFR010000054.1:0-21482 GCA_037975925.1 Verrucomicrobiota bacterium | reverse complement strand
AGCCCCAGCTCCGCTATGGCGCCCCGCTCGCCCGGGCGCGCCCTCTGAGCCCCAGCTCCGCTATGGCGCCCCGCTCGCCCGGGCGCGCCCTCTGAGCCCCAGCTCCGCTATGGCGCCCCGCTCGCCCGGGCGCGCCCTCTGAGCCCCAGCTCCGCTATGGCGCCCCGCTCGCCCGGGCGCGCCCTCTGAGCCCCAGCTCCGCTATGGCGCCCCGCTCGCCCCGGCGTGCCCTGAGCCCCAGCTCCGCCATGGCGCCCCGCTCGCCCGAGGCGCGCCCTCTGAGCCCCAGCTCCGCTATGGCGTCCCGCTCGCCCGAGGCGCGCTCTTTCCCTCCCTCTTTTCTTCCAATCCCGGTTTGGTAAATGCTCTCTTACGGGAATGCCCCCGTGCTGCCTGCTTGAGGGGTTGTTTCCTTCAGAAAATGCCGTCCTCCCCTTATGAAAACCAAGACCCTGATCTATTCCGCCCTCTGTCTGGTATCGGTTTGGTGTTCTGCCGCCGAAAATGCGTCTTTGCTTCCCAAAGATGCTCGTCTGGCAATTGTGGGGGATTCGATTACGGAACAAAAACTGTATTCCAAGTATATTGAAACGTATTTATTGACGGCGGGTGGGCGTCCGGATGTGCGGGTGTTTCAATTCGGTTGGGGAGGAGAAAGGGCGGAGGGTTTTGAAAGGCGTCTGCAAAATGATTTGGCGGCTTTTCATCCCAATACGGTGACGCTTTGTTATGGGATGAATGATGGGGGTTATCGGCCTTATGAAGAGACGATTGGGAAGCGGTATGAGGAGTCGATGCGTTTGGTTTTAAAGAAACTCACGGAAGAAAAGATCCGTGTCTTGGTGGGAACGCCCGGGGCGGTGGATTCAAAGTATTTTTCAAAACCCTTTCCAGGTAATGTAAACTCAGCAGAAAGCTATAATGAGAGCCTGGCAAAGCTGGGGGAACATGGGAAAAAGCTGGCTGTCGAGTTTCAGGGCGCTTTTGCGGATGTGCACACGCCAATGATGGAGGCCATGGCGAAAGCGAAGGCTGCTTATGGAGAGGATTATGATGTGTGCGGGAAGGACGGCGTGCATCCCAGTGCCAACGGGCATTTGGTAATGGCTTATGCGTTTTTGAAAGGGCTGGGGTGTGATGGAAATGTTGGGGAGATCGTGGTGGACGGATCGGGCAAAACCACCGTCACCCCCGGCCATAAAGTGCTGTCCTCGGGAGGCGGAGTCGTGGAATTGGAAAGTGAACGTTACCCTTTCTGTTTTGATCCCGAAGCCAAGGCCCCAAATAGCACGCGGAGTATCCTGCCTCACATTCCTTTTAATCAGGATCTCAATCGCCTAACGCTGAAAGTGCTTCAACTCAGCCAGCCCAAAGCCAAAGTCCAATGGGGAACAGAAACCCGGGAGTTTACCAAGGAGCAGCTGGAGGCAGGTATCAACCTGGCTGCGGAATTTTCCAAGACGCCCTTTGATAAGGCGTTTTTTGAAGTGATGAATGCGGTGGCCGAAAAGCAGGCTTACGAGACTGTGATTGTGAAGGGATTGATTAGCCAGTTTCGGAGCTTTCAAGCTGAGACCAAAAAGGACCCGGAATTGGGGAGTCTCATGGATGCGCTCCGGGATAAGTTAACGGCGATTCAGGGGCGTCAGTGCGCGGAGATCCGGATGAAGCTGGTTCCGGTGAAGCACACCCTGAGGGTGACGCCGATGTAGGGGGGCTGGGGTGCACTTCGGGGGGGCTATTCCCCCCCAAAAAGGGGAGACTCTGTCCGCTAAGAGGACTGAGACGGGAGGGTGAGTTCTGATAAGAAAGCTTCCTTGTGAATTCTCCCCGTTCTCTCTCCCCTCGTTTTCTCGGTTTGGTCGCCCTCGGTGCCGTGGTCTCTGCGGCGGTTCCCGCTTTTGCCGCCCAAAACGCGCGTTCCCTCTCCTACAACCGCGATATACGGCCCATCCTCTCGGAGGCCTGTTTTCACTGTCACGGTCCGGATGAGAAGGAGCGCAAGGGAGGGCTCCGGCTGGATGTGGCCTCGGAGGCGGTCAAACCGGCGAAGTCGGGGGAGAGGGCGATTGTACCTGGGGACCCTGGCAAGTCGGAGCTTCTGGTGCGCATCGATACGGCGGACCGGGACGAAGTGATGCCGCCCCTGAAGGCGCACAAGAAGTTGTCTGCACCGCAGAAACAGCTTTTGCGCCAGTGGATTCAGGAGGGGGCGGTGTACGAAAAGCACTGGGCTTTTGTGCCGCTGAGTGTGCAGGCGGTTCCGGTCGGGGCCGGGAAATCGTGGGCGCGTACGCCGATCGACCATTTTGTGTGGGAGCGTTTGGAAAAAGAGGGGCTGAAGCCCTCGCCCGAAGCGAGTCGGGAGACGTTGCTGCGGCGGGTTTCCCTGGATTTGACGGGGCTGCCGCCGACGCCGGCGGAATTGGATGCTTTTTTGGCGGACAAGACTCCCGACGCTTACGAGAAGCAGGTGGACCGCCTCTTGGCTTCCCCACGGTATGGGGAGCGCATGGCGGTGGACTGGTTGGATGCGGCGCGTTTTGCGGACACGAATGGGTACCAGGTGGACCGGGACCGCGAGTTGTGGGCGTGGCGGGAGTGGGTGATCCAGGCGTTCAACCGCAACCTGCCCTTTGATCAGTTTACGGTGGAACAGATTGCGGGGGATTTGCTGCCGAATCCCACCCTGGAGCAGCGGATCGCGACGGGGTTTCATCGCAACCACATGATCAACGAGGAGGGGGGCGTCCTTCCGGAGGAATTTTTGGCGGAATACACGGCCGATCGGGTGGAGACGACGGCGTCGGTCTGGTTGGCGCAGACGTTTAATTGCGCGCGTTGTCACGACCACAAGTACGACCCGATTTCGCAGAAGGATTTTTATTCGCTGAAGGCGTTTTTCCACAATGTGACCGAGAGCGGTCGGGGCAACTATGGCGCCTCGATTCGGCGCAGCAGTCCGCCCTTGGTGGAGTTGCCTGCACCGGAGGTGGAGGCGAAGATTGCGTCGATTCGGGGCCGGATGCAGGTGGAGGAGAAGCGGGCCAAAGAGTTTTCGGAAGGGGCGGTTGGGAAGGTGGAGCAGTGGGTGGGGCGTTTGCGGGGTGAGTCGGCGACGTGGACGACATTGGAGCCGGTGGAAGCCAGCATGACTGGCGGGGCGATGAGCGCGCAGGTGAAGGCGGGGGAGGGTGTGGTGGAGGTGAGCGGGGCTGACTCGCGGGTGCAGACGCTGAAGGTGCGGGTGCGTTTACCGGAGGAGCCGGTGCGGGCTTTCCGATTGGAAGCATTTGCGTCGGACGGGGCAGCTTCTTTTCAGTGGACGGATGTAAAGGCGTTTCGGGTGACGGCTCCAAAGAAGCGGGATGCGTTGAAGTTGCGGGCTGCAGTGGAGGGGAGCGCGTTGGGTGTGGCGGATTCGGCCAAGCTGGTGGACGGGGATCGTCGGACCCGGGTGGGAGTGACCCTCAAGCCGGGCGGAAAGGCGGGGGCGGTGTTGGAGTGGGAGGGCGGCTCGGGGGTCAGTGGGGGGGTGGCAGGAGAGGTGGAGTTGGAGTTCTCGGTAGAGGGGGCGAAGGGTGGGGTGCGTTGGCGGGTGTCGGCGACCGGAGCGGACCGCGAACTGTTGGTGCCGAAGGAGCTGGTGGTGTTGGCCGGGAAAGAAGCTGCAAAGCGTTCCAAAGCGGAAGCCAAGCAGTTGCTGGATTTCTGGTCTTCGCTTCAGGACGAGTACCGGGTCGTCACCGATGCCCTGGCGGACTTGAAAAAGCAGCTGGCGGCGGCTGAGGCGGAAATTCCGACGACGCTGGTGATGGAGGAAATGAAGCAGCCGCGGCCGACGTTTGTGCTGATGCGCGGGGCGTACGACAAACCGGGGGAAGAGGTCAAAGCCGCGACGCCGGCGGTGCTTCCGGCGATGGCGGCAGACTTGCCTCCCAACCGGCTTGGGCTGGCGCGTTGGTTGGTGGATCCGGCCAATCCTTTGCCGGCGCGCGTGACGGTGAACCGGTTTTGGCAGGCGGTTTTTGGAACCGGTCTGGTTGCGAGTTCGGAGGATTTTGGGGCGCAAGGCGAGCCGCCAAGCCATCCCGAGCTGCTGGATTGGCTGGCGGGAGAGTTCATCCGGAGCGGGTGGGATGTGAAAGCCATGATGCGGCTTCTCGTGACCAGCTCCGTGTACCGGCAGAGTTCCCGGCTGACCCCGGAATTGCGCGAGCGGGATCCGGGCAACCGGCTGTTGGCACGGGGACCGCGCTTCCGCTTGCAGGCGGAGTTTGTGCGGGATCAGGCGTTGAAGGCGGCCGGATTGCTGGTGGACAAAATCGGGGGTCCCTCGGTGAAGCCTTATCACCCACCGGGTTTGTACGAACAAGTGACTGCGGGGGGTACCGGAGTGTATCGACCCGGGGTGGGCGAGGATTTGTACCGCCGCAGCCTCTACACGTACTGGAAGCGGTCGGTGCCGCACCCGGGGATGTTGGTGTTTGATGCCCCGTTTCGCGAGACGTGCACGGTGCGGCGCAACCGGACGAACACGCCGCTGCAGGCGTTGAATTTGATGAATGACCCGACCTATGTGGAGGCGGCGCGTTGTGTGGCTGAACGCATGATGCTCGAGGGGGGCGCGAGCGTGGACGCGCGGTTGACCCATGGGTTCCGTCTCCTGGTGAGCCGGAAGCCGAAGCCGGAGGAATTGGTCGTTTTGCGAAGGGCGTATGAGCGCCATCTGGCCGGCTTTGTTCAGGACGCCGACGGGGCGAAGGGTCTGGTTGCCGTGGGCAGCCGTAAGGCGCCTGCGGAGCTCCCGGTGCCGGAGCTGGCGGCTTACACGGCGGTGGCGAGCACCGTGCTGAACTTTGACGAATGGATCAACAAGGAGTAACCCCATGAACGATTTTACTTTATCAAACCATTTGGCGCGCAGGCAGTTCCTTGCAAGGACCGGGATTGGAGTCGGCGCGGCTGCTCTTTCCTCCCTGCTCGGCGCACCGGTGACTGCCCGGGCGGCGATGGCTCCCCATTTTGCGCCCAAGGCCAGGCGTATCATTTGGCTGACGCAGGCCGGGGCTCCCTCCCAGCTGGAGCTGTTTGATTACAAACCCGGACTCAAATCGCAATTCGACAAGGATTTGCCCGATTCCGTCCGGGGCACCCAGCGCCTGACGGGAATGACCTCGGCTCAAAAACGGTTCCCCGTGGCGCCCTCGATGTACGCATTCCAGCAGCATGGAAAGTCGGGGATGTGGCTGAGCGAACTGCTGCCGCACACGGCGAAGTTTGCGGACGACATTTGCCTGATTCGTTCCCTGCACACCGAAGCGATCAACCACGATCCGGCGATGACCCTGTTGCAGACGGGGCATCAGATTGGAGGGAGGCCGGCCTTTGGGGCTTGGGCGTCTTACGGACTGGGGTCGGTGAATGCGGATTTGCCGGCGTTTGTGGCGCTAATTTCACGGCCCAGCGGTCCCACCAATGCGCAACCGCTTCATGAACGCATGTGGGGCTCGGGGTTTCTCCCCTCCAAGTACCAGGGGGTCCGCTTCAACTCGGGGAAAGATCCGGTGCTGTTTTTGTCTAATCCCGAGGGCATTACCCAGGAAAGACGCCGGGCTATGCTCGATGACGCTGCGGAGCTGAACCGGATCAAGCTGGCGGAGCAGCAGGATCCCGAGATTCAGGCCCGGGTGGACCAATACGAGATGGCCTTCCGGATGCAGGCCGCAGTGCCGGAGCTGGCGGATTTTTCGAAGGAAAAAACGGAGGTGTTCGAGCGGTACGGTCCCGAGTCGCGCAAGCCGGGGACTTATGCCGCCAACTGCATCATGGCGCGTCGGCTTGCGGAGCGGGACGTGCGTTTTATCCAGCTGTATCACCGGGGATGGGACCAGCATAACAACCTGCCGAGCGGAATTAAGAGTCAGTGCTACGACACTGACCAGCCGACGGCCGCTTTGCTCACGGAACTAAAGGAGCGCGGGATGCTGGAGGATACGCTGGTGATCTGGGGCGGGGAGTTTGGGCGCACCGTGTATTCGCAGGGGACGTTGACGCAGACCGACTATGGCCGGGATCATCATCCGCGCTGCTTTAGTGTGTGGATGGCAGGCGCGGGCGTGAAGGGGGGGATGGTTTTCGGGGAGACGGACGACTTTAGCTACAATGTCGTGCGCGATCCGGTGCACATCCATGACCTGAACGCGACGGCGATGCATTTGCTCGGGCTTGACCACGAGCGGCTGACCTATCGGTTTCAGGGACGCGACTACCGCTTGACGGATGTGCACGGCCACGTGGTGCACCCGATTTTAGCGTAGGACGAAGAGCGATGCCGGTTAGGGTTGTGCGGGCGGGATTTTGCAGGATTGCCATGCCAGGAACTGCCAGGCGCCCTTTTCCATTTTCCACGCTCCCAGAAAGAGGAGCGTGGCGGTGATTTCCGCAGTGCTCGTTTGGACGTGAACCTTCACGCGACCGGACATGAGTGCCACGTCGGGGGCCGGGAAGGTGAATTGGCGTTCCTCGTATTGCATTTGGAGGTAGCGCGTTTTGCCCTGGAGGAGGCTGTCGATGAGCGAGGCTTTGGTGTCGACGATCCCGTTGGAGTGGGCGTAACGGAGTTCGTTTGAAAGGAGGACTTGGAGCGTGTCGGCGGAGGGCTTTTGCATGGCCGCAATGCGGCGGTCATCGGCGGCTTGAACGCTGAGAAGACGCGGGTCTTCGGCGGCGCAGACGAGGGATGTCCCCAAGGTGAGCGCGAAGGCGAGTGGACGGAGTAGGGTGGTCATGGGGGGCAGAGGGTAGCGCAAGCGGAGCGGCGAGAAAGAGCGGAGGGCGGGGCGGGGTCCGGGGGAGATGGGAGGGGAAGTTCAGCATCGCTCATTCGTGGAAATGGCGCCCAAGCGCAGCTGGGGCTGCGCGCTCCCGGGTCACGCAAGGATGTCGTGCACGACGTGGCCGTGGACATCGGTGAGCCGGAAGTTACGTCCGGCGTGGCGGTAGGTGAGCCGTTTGTGGTCCATTCCGAGCAGGTGGAGCATGGTGGCGTGCAGGTCGTGCACATGCACTTTGTTCTCCGTCGCGTAGAAACCGTAGTCATCCGTCTGGCCATACCGAAAGCCTGGCCGCACCCCGCCTCCCGCCATCCACATCGTGTAACCGTGGGGATTGTGGTCACGTCCGTCGCCGCCCTGGGCGACCGGGGTGCGTCCGAATTCCCCGCCCCAAAGAACGAGGGTGTCTTCGAGCAACCCGCGCTCCCTGAGATCCCGGAGAAGTGCGGCGATGGGAAGATCGACTTCGGCTGCGTTGCGGGTGTGGTCTTTTTGGAGGGAGGCGTGTTGGTCCCACTTGTAACTGTGGGAACATTGGACAAAGCGGACGCCCTGTTCGATGAGGCGCCGGGCGAGGAGACATTGTCTGCCGAAGTTTTCGGTGACGGGATTATCGAGGCCGTAAGCCTTTTGGGTTTGGGGAGATTCAGAGGAGAGATCTTGTAGGTCGGGAACGCTGGCCTGCATGCGGAAGGCGAGTTCGAAGGAATGGATCCGGGCTTCGAGGCGGTCGTCTGTGGCGCGGTTTTGGAGGTGGGCGCGGTTGAGAGATTCCAGGAAATCGAGTTCTTCGCGTTGGAGATGGAGGGGCGTTTTTTCGGAGTTTTCGATAAAGGGAATCTTGGCTCTTGAGGTTGGGGTGGTGACGTTGCCGACGGGGGTGCCCTGGTGATCTGCGGGAAGAAAAGCGGATCCGTAGGCGTTGCTTCCGCCGAGGGAAGGGTTGGGGCAGAGGGTGATGAAGGAGGGAAGGTTTTGGCTTTCGGTGCCGAGGCCGTAGCTAATCCACGAGCCCATACTGGGGCGGATAAACGTGTCGCTCCCGGTGCACAGTTCGAGGACGGCAGCGCCATGCCGGGAGTTGGAGCAGTGCATGGAATGGATAAAACAGAGGTCATCGACGCAGGTGGCCAGGTGCGGGAAGAGATCGCTGACCCAGGCTCCGGATTGACCGTGTTGCGAAAAATTCCAGGGGGAGCGCAGCAAGGTCCCGGTTTTGGAGGAAACCACCCGGGGCAGAGCGAAGGGGAGCGGCTTGCCGTGATCTCTTTGCAGGAGCGGTTTGTAGTCGAAGGTGTCCACCTGGGAGGGCCCGCCATGCATGAACAGGAAGATGACGCGTTTGGCTTTGGCGGGAAAATGCGGGGCCTTGGGTTGGAGGGCGCCGGCGAGCGCGTCCTGCGAGAGGAGATGGGAGAGGGCGACGCTGCCAAAGCCGGTGGCGCATTGGCGGAGCCAATCTCTGCGGCTGAGATGGGAGGGAGGGAGGTTCATGTGGAGGAATGCGGTTTTTGGGTTACTCGACAAAAAGGAACTCGTTGGAGGAAAGAAGGCTGCGGCACAGGCTCTGCCACGAGCGCAGCCCCGCCTCGGAAGTGCGTTCGGGTTGGGCGGCTGTCCATGCCGCGCTGTACCGGGTGAGAAACCGGAGAGCGGCCTCCCTTTCTTCGGGGCGTGCTGTGCGCCCGAGAACCCGGAGGTAAAGTCCCTGGATACGCGCATCGTCCGTGGACTCCTCCCGGAGGATGGCTTCCGCCATGGACCTGGCGTTTTCCGCAACAAAGCGGTGGTTCATTAAGAAGAGCGCCTGGGGGGCCACAATCGTGGACTGTCGTTCGCCCGACACGGTGCTTGGGTCGGCGAAGTCGAAGGCGGAAAGTACCTCGTAAACCTCGCTGCGGACGACTGGCAGATACAAAGAACGTCGGTTGGTTTGAAAAAGCGACGGATCGACAGCCTTCCCCACGTTGGAGAGGCGCCCGCCATCCATTGGATTTTTGGAGGGAGGAATGAGGGAGCCGCCCTGTGTCAGGTCGAGTTTTCCAGCGACGAAGAGCAGTGAGTCGCGTAGCGATTCCGCATCCATGCGTTGGCGGTTGAAGTGCGACCAGAGCTTGTTTTCGGGATCCTGCTGGGTGGCCTTCGGGCTTGAGGAAACGCTCATGCGCCAGGTGGCTGAGCCCACGATCAGCCGGTGCAAATGTTTGATAGACCAGCCGGAGCGCACGAACTCGTCTGCAAGCCAGTCGAGCAATTCCGGGTGAGTGGGGCGTTCCCCCAGCTTTCCGAAGTAGTCGGGGGTGCGAACAATTCCCGCACCGAAGTGCCAGTGCCAGACCCGGTTGACCATCACTCGTGCGGTGAGTGGGTTTGCCGGAGAGGCGAGCCAGTCTGCGAGTTGCAGTCGACCGCTTTGGTTTTCGGGAGGCGGCGTTTGCTGGGAGTGGCTGAGGATTTTGGGGAAACCGCGGGAAACTTCCTGTCCCTGCGTGAGGTGACTTCCGCGGTAATGGATCCGAATGTTCTCGGGTTTCGCCTCCTCGACGGCCATGGCGAAGTCCAGGGGTGGGAACTGCGTGGCGAGCCTGTCGCCTTCCTCGCGCATCGCCTTGAGTTTGAGACGGACCGCCTCGGGAAAGTGTTTTTCCAAGTTGCCTCCCGCCTTTCTCACGGCTTCTGGAAGGGCCTGGGTTGCCGCACGCTTTTCCTTTTCCAAGGCCTGTCCAGCCTCAGTGAAGGCGGTCTTGTGGCGGTTCCAGGCCTCCACTTCTTCGGGTGTTCCAAGCGGACGTTCATGCCAGCGCGCCACAACCGACAGTTTCTGCATGGTCCGTGTGCTCTTGAAGATCCCGGCCAGTGCGTAGTAGTCGGCTGTCGGAATCGGATCGATCTTGTGGTCGTGGCACCTGGCGCAACCGAAGGTCATCCCCAAGAATGCTTTGCCGATGGAATCCACCTGCTCATCGATGACGTCCATCTGCAGTTTGACGGGGTCGTCTTCCGCCAGCATTTTGGGGCCAATCGACAAGAAGCCGGTGGCGATGAGGCGTTCGCGTCGGGAGCCCGGGGCACTTTCAGGGAGCAGATCGCCGGCGATTTGTTCCCGCACAAACTGGTCGTAGGGTTTGTCCTGCTGGAAAGAATTCACCACGTAGTCCCTGTACCGAAAGGCCTGATGGTAGGTGAGGTTTTCGTCCATCCCATTGCAGTCGCTGTAACGGGCGACATCCAGCCAGTGGCGTCCCCACCGCTCGCCGTAGCGGGGCGATTCCAGGAGTCGGTCCACGAGGCGCTGGAAGGCGTCCGGGCGTGCATCGTCCAGGAACGCTTTGCGTTCCTCGGGAGTCGGCGGAAGTCCGGTGAGATCGAGACTGATTCGCCGCAGGAGCGTCTCTTTGCTGGCTGGGGCGCTGGGGGTGAGGCCCTCTTTTTCCAGGCGGGCGAGAATAAAGGCGTCGATGGGGTTGTTCACCCACGTGGCATTTTTGACCTCGGGCACCTCGGGGCGTAACACGGGTTGAAAGGCCCAAAATTGTTTCTCCGTCTCCCAGTCCGTCACGCGAGCCTCGCTGGGAGCGGGGGCGGCCCCGTCTCGTGGGTCAGGTGCGCCCATGTTCACCCATTGGACAAGCAGGGCGATTTCCGAGTCGGGCAGCCTCTTTTTGGGAGGCATCTGCATTTCTTTATTGTGATACTCGACCGCACCGATGAGCAGGCTTTCCGATGGCTTGCCCGGCACGAGGGCCGGACCGCTATCGCCTCCTTTTTCCCAGCCCTGTCGCGAGTCCAGGGCGAGTCCGCCTTTCACTTCCTTTTGCTGCGAATGGCACTCGTAGCAGCGTTCGGCAAGCAGTGGCCGGATGCGCGATTCGAAGAAAGACAGGGCCTCTGCGCTCGGAGGCTCTGCCTGGCAGAGGCCTTGCACGAGCACCCACAGACAGCCGGTTGTGGAGGCCAAAATGGGTGGGAACATTTTCATGACACTGGAGCGGGAGGCGGATTCGCGACTTCCTGCGCGAGGTGCACAGGCGTTTGGAAGAACTTCCGCGTCGAGTGATGCAGTGGACAAAAATTGTTCCAAAATCTCCCATCAGGAGGCCGATTGCCTTTCCGATGGCAATTGCAAGAATCACCACAGCAGGTGGTTGTGGGCTGTAATAGGGCGCTGGCAGTGCTCCTTCAGCAGCGCTTTTTGGGGGATAACCTTCCCGGGCCGCAACGTTTAACGGTATGGGTTGCCGGATTCGAAGAGCTCCAAAACCTCCGCATCGCTCAAGACGCGTCCCAGCAGTAAGAGTTCGTCGATTCGGCCGCTGAGGCGTCGATCCGATCCGTCCCAGTTGCCGATTTGAGCGGTCCCCAGACGGGCGGGGGGGGCGACGGAGAGATGGGTTTCTTTGTCGAGTTGACCGTTCAAAAAGAAGCGGACGGTCCGTTTTTCGGAGTCGTAGACCGTCACCAGATGGACCCAGCGGCCCAGGCCGGAAAGAATCGGGGTGCGCGACTCCGGAGAGTCAGCCTTTTCGTCGGAGCCCGGTGCGAGCCGGTTTCCGAAGCAGCCGAGGCGAACGGTCATGAAGCGGGTGATCAACCAGTGAACCTGACCCGGTTTTTCTGTACTCCAGCCATCCGTGTGGAGGAGGGACTGGTTGGGGCCGCCGAGGCGGTCAAGTCGTACCCAGGCGGCAAGCGTGAGCTGTGGGAAGGCGCGGTCGCCTCCGGCATTGAAGCGGACGTGATCGTTGCCGCCCCGGAATTCAGCAGCATGGGAGTTGGGCCAACGCCCTTGGACCAACCGGTAATTGCCGTCCACGCGCTGGGCGGGAGCAAATTGGAGGAGTGCGATGAGGGCTGGATCGTTCCGGATCGCCTCCAGAGCTGCTGCCGCCCGGGAGGGCTGTCCCGAGACGGGCGCTGTGCTTACGGAGGTCACTGCGTCTGACTGAAGCTCGACGCGCCCTTCTTTGCGTTCAACGGAATCGCCGCGAAGTTCCTGATCTGGGCCGAATCCGGAGGCGTTCGCGCCGCCTCGGAAGATGGCGGGGCTCCGGAACGCCACGGTCGACCATGCGAGGAGTCCGAGGACGCCCAAGGCGATGGCCAGCCAGAGCAGCACCCGTTTTATGGATGCGTTCTTGGCGGAGTGAGAAGTGGCGGGAGGGATGGGCGGCAGTGTTCCGGGTAGGAATCCGTTCGCTGGCCGGGCTTCGCGGCAGAGCATGGCGTGCATATCGACGGCGGCGACAAATTCCTTTCGGGCCTCGGCGTCGTCGTGGAGGAGTTGCTGGAGCCGGGCCTCCTGCTCCCGGGTCAGACGTTCTTCCAGGTAAGCCGACAGCAGAGATTGGAGCTGGAACGAATTCATTCCTGGGGAGGGGGTGAGGTGTGGGAAAAGGGTTGGCGCTGAATGCAATCCATCAGGAGCAAACGACTGCGCTGGAGTCGTTTGTAAAAGGCATCCAGGGAGCAGCTTTCCTTGGATGCCACGGTTTCCGCGCTTTCCTGGTTCCAGTAGTAAGCGCGTACGATTCCCGCCTGTCTCGGTGGTAGTTTGGAGAGGCAATCTCGGAGCCGGTGGCATTGATCCTCACACGCTGACCGGTTGGATTCCTGCTCGCGCGCAATTTTCTCTGCCAACACATCGTCCCGCAGCAGGAGGGAAAGGCGGCCCTCGCGGCGGGCGTATTGGCGGGCTTTGTTGAGGGCAAAACGGAGCGCCCACGGCAGGAAACTGCGACTGCGATCGTAGGCATCGAAGCATTCCCACAAGGCGAGAGCCGTTTCCTGAAGCACATCCTGGACGTCCTGCGGACGCGGCAGCAGCGCGCACACATACCGGTAAAGGTCGCGTTCCACTTCGAGGAAGAGCCGCGCGAACTCCTCTCGATTTTCGGGACGTGGTTCCGCGCTTGGCATGATGAGAAGATTCCCGTGCGGAACCAAAATTGGACATCATTTCCACGGAGATGGGTGTAGCGGCTCGAATTTCGACGCGGGGAAATGGGGGCACAAAAAATAATCAAAAGTTTTTGTCCAAAACGGTGCACCTCATGCGGAGTTGGGGTGAGACATGCGTCGTGGAATCCGTCTTTGCGGCGCGTCCGTCCTCCGAAAGCCCCCCCATTCTCTCTCCCCCAGTCCCCTCCGCAACGCCCCTGAATCTCCCTATGAACTCCTCTTCCCTCCCGACTTCTCGCCGGCATTTCTTGCGCGCCGCCGGTTCTCTCATTGCGCTTCCCGCCCTTGAGTCTCTCGGCTTCCGCCGCTTTGCATCCGCCGCACCAGTGACCGCGCCGAAGCGGATGATTTTCCTCGGCTTCGGTTGGGGGGTCACCCAGGAGACTTGGTTTCCAGACCCGAAGGTGACGGGTGCAGACTACGTGCTTTCCAAGGGCCTCGAGCCACTCGCGCGGCACAAGGCCGATTTGACGGTGATCCAGGGGCTTTCGAACAAGTTTTCCAATGAGGCGCACTGGGGGAGCACGTTCTGGCTCACGGGCGCCAATCGCTTTGCCGAGCCCGGACAGAGCTTCCACAATTCGATCTCCGCCGACCAGGTGGCCGCAGCCCGCTTCGGACAGGATACGCGTTTTACGAGCATCCAGTTGAATACGCCCGATGTGAACAATTCCGGCCACGGCCCCGGTCTGTCGCTGGCTTGGGATAACCACGGGAAACCGGTGGCCGGGTTCAACGATCCGGTGGTGGCCTTCCATCGTCTCTTTTCGGAGGAGTCCATGCCGCTCGAGCAGCGCCGGGCGCTGATTTCTCAAAAACGCAGCGTGTTGGACACGGTGCTTTCGGACGCCAAACGGGTGCAGCGCGGTTTGAACCGGAGCGATACGGACAAGCTGGAAGAGTATTTTCAGGGAGTCCGCGACATTGAGGTGCGCCTGGCGAAGGACGAAAAGTGGTTGAGCGTTCCCAAGACCAAAGCGCCCTTTGGCGAGCCCAAGCCCGGGCTGGAAGGGAAAGAGGAAATCCGGCTCATGTACGATCTCATCGTCGCCGCCTTGCAGACGGACGCCACGCGGGTAATCACCTATCGCCAGCCGGTGGGAACGCTCCTCAAGAGCCTCGATTTGAAGGTGGCTCCTCACGACATGAGCCATTACACGCCGGGCGAACGCACGGAAGCCTCGCACAAACGCGATCTGGCTCAGAGCGAACTGCTTGCCGGTCTCATCGACAAGCTGAAAGCCGTCCGCGAACCCGACGGCACGAGTCTGTTTGATCACACCTGTCTCAGCTACGGCAGCAACATCCGCACGATCCACTATTTGGACAATTGCCCGACGTTGATCGCGGGTGGCGGCGCGGGTATCCGCCACGGACGCCACCTCGTGATGAAGGACAAGAACACGCCCCTGTGCAATCTGTGGCTCACCCTGCTGCAAGGCGTCGGAGTGAACGTGGAGTCGCACGGCGATAGCACAGGCGTGTTGAAGGAACTCACCGCGTAGAAATCGCGGTTTCGCCTCTTCGCGAACGCTTCCCTCCGGGACCGCACGCTCCGGGCGCAGCGGCTCTTTTGCCGCCCCGAGAGGCCATCGCCAAGGCGGTGCCCGGATCACTTCGACTCATTTTTAGAAACCCCCAGTCACTCCTTTTTTTCCCTCATGCGAACTTTTTACTCCTCCCTGTTTCCCTGCATTCTCGGCCTGTTTGCGGCCAGTTTTCCAATCGGCAAAGCCCATGCGCAGAGCACCGCTAAGGGCACGGTTTTAATCAAAGAAGACTTTAGCGGTGGCGAGCAACGTACAGAACCAAAGCAGTGGGGTGGCGGGCCTTCCTGGAATTTTCCGGAGACGTGGGAAATCCGCGATGGCGCCATCGCGTGTATCTACGACGCAAAGGCGCATCCCGGAAAGGCGCATGGGCGCTCGTTGGATCCGAAGTTTAAGGCGCACAATGTGCGGGTCTCGTACCGGATCAACTTTGAGAAGGAGGGGGCGATGATGGACATGATCATCAACGCGCCGCTGCGCCCGGGAAAACCGGGGAGCGTCCTTTGGCACATTGGGGACGTGGTCACGCGAATCACAAAGCCCGATGCGCGTGAGGACATCGCGATCGGTGAGCGCGATTTTACAAGGGACGTGAAGCATCCGGCGCTCGCAAACAAGACGCTGGACCCCGAAGTGTTGGAGAGGCCCGAGGGGACTTTTCGCAGCGCTTACGGGATTCCAGGAGCCTCCACGCGGGCCAAGCTCGGATTGGTCACTGGGAGGTGGTATCAATTTGTGGTCGAGAATGTTGGGACAAAGTGGACGTTGTGGGTGGACGGCAAGGAGGAGCTGTCGCTCGATTTGAAGCGGTCAGATTGCGAGAAGGAGTCGGTCAATTTTATCGGGTTCGGTCCCTTCCTGCTGGATGACATTCTCATCGAGGAATTGCCGGGATAAGCCGCGTCACTTCTGCGCCGTTCCTTGCGCCCGCCACGGGTTCCCTGCGCCTGAATTTTTCCGCCGCCTGCACTGAGGTCCGCTGCTGTTTTTATGAAATCCATTCCCGTTTCGCTCTTGTGTGTCTTGTTCGTGACCCGCGTGTGGGGGGCGGCGGAGCCCGCTCCGGCGCGAATGGACCCGAAGCACCGTGCCTTTTTTGAGGCGCACTGCACGGAGTGCCACGGGGAGAAGAAGCAAAAGGGAGAGGTCCGGCTGGACACACTTTCGTTTCAGATTGATTCGGTGCAAACGGCTGAGGTGTGGCAGAAGGTGCTCAACCAGATCAACTCCGGGGAAATGCCGCCGGAGGACTCCAAGCAGCCGGAGGCGCAGGCCAAGGCGGAGTTTTTGGAGGCGCTTTCGGTGACGATGGTGAGTGCACGCAAGTCTCTGAGTGACAGGAAGGGGCAGATCACGATGCGGCGCCTCAACCGGCGCGAGTATTCGAACACGTTGCGTGAACTGTTGGGGGTCGAGGTGGATGTTCGCGAGTTGCCCGCCGACGGCGGGGGCGGGAGTTTCGACACGGTGGGGTCTTCCCTCTTCATGTCGTCGGATCAGATCGAACAGTATCTGAGCCTCGGACGGAAAGCGCTGGATGAGCATTTTGCGCGGACGCTACTTCCGGCGCAGATCCTGAAGAAGCGTTTGGAACCGGAGGCTGGAGCGCGCAAACAGGTGGCCAGCCGGAGGGACAGTCTCCAGAAATCATACGATCGCTACCTGCAGTGGGTTGCTGCGGTGGATCAGGCCGCGGCACTGCCCGAAAACGAGGCGCTTGCGGCGGAACTGAGGGCACTGCCCCAGGTGAAGGCGACGCCGGACACATTTTACATCCAATGGGCACGCCGCAAAACGGACCCGAGTGCGACGCCTTCTCCCAAACAGTTTGGTTTTCTCGATGCGGATGCGGCGCGTTTTGCAAAGACGGAGTTTGAGAACCATCACCGTTATCACAGCGAATACCTCGAACTGCCACGCGTGGATGAAGGCGCGTATTTGATGATTTACGCGGGACATGAGGCGGAGGCGATTGCGGCCGATGCGGCCTGGCCTGCCGGCACTTACACGCTGCGGATCCGGGTTGCGGCAGCGGAGGACGTACCGCAGGAACGCCGATTTATCCAGGTCGGACAACGGGGCGAAACCAACGGTGAATTCACCATTCTCCATACGCTCCAAATCACGGGAACCATGGCGGAGCCCCAGATTCTGGAGGTGCCGATGAATGTGCAGGTTTCTGGAAAACGGGAATTCATGGTCCGGGAAAAACAATCGAATGACCGGACGGCCGTGTCGGCGTTTTGGCGGGAGGTGCACACCAAGACAGGCGGTGGCCCGAAGCCGGCGATTTGGATTGATTGGATGGAATTGGAGGGGCCGCTGGGAGCTCCGAGTCGTGTGGCCACGAGCGCGCCGCAAAAGGTGCACCGGGAACCGGAGGAGTTTGCCAACAAGCAGGTGGGCAACATCGTTGCGACTTTGAAAAAGAGCCACGAGCGCTACGAGCAGTGGACAGCAGCGGTAGACCAGGCGGCCGCGCTCCCGGAAAACGCGGCGCTCACGGCGGAGTTGCGGGCGATGGCGAATGTCAAAAGGGAGCCTTCCTACTTTTACACCGAGTGGGGCAATCGCAAGGTCGAGCCTGCTTCCGACAAGTTCGGCTTCCGGGACGCCGATGAGGCGCGCTTTGCGGGAAAGACCAGCTACGATATGCATTATCGCTACCACAGCGATTATCTCGCACTCCCGGACAGCAACAAGGGGATCTACCTGACCATCTACAATGTGCATGAAATGGAGGTGATCAGCGCGCCTCCGAAGTGGCAGCCCGGCAATTACACGCTGCGGATGCGCATCGCGGCCTTGGACGACGCGCCCAAGGAGCGCCGGTTCATCGAGGTGTTTCAGCGGGGCGAAGTCAGCACCGACTTGACCGTTCTGAGTTCGCGCCAAATCACGGGCACGATGGAGCAGCCGCAGGTGCTGGAGATTCCAGTGAGCGTCACATCCACGGGAAAACGCGAATTTGCGGTGCGGGAAAAGCAGCCGAATGTGAAGACGGCTGCTTTTGAGACATGGAATGAGGCATGGAGAAAGACGGGCACCGGTCCAAAGCCGGCGATTTGGATCGACTGGATTGAGCTGGAGGGGCCGATGGGCGTGGAAGCGCCTGCGCTCGCGGCTTCGGAAACTCAGCCTCTCCTTTTCGAAAAGCCCGCCAATGCCAGCGAGCGGGATCATGCGCGCGCCATTTTTGAAAAATTCGCCGTGAGGGCATTCCGCGACAAGGCCCCGGAGGCCGACTTCCTGGACCGACTTGTGCGTCTGTTTGAGGCGCGCCGCGAGGCGGATGAGCCCTTCGAAACCGCCATTCGCGAGCCGCTCAGTGTCGTGCTCGCATCCCCGAGTTTCCTCTACCTCGCCGAACCCGTTCCGGACAAGGAGCTGCGCCCTCTCACCGGACAGGAGCTGGCGACCAGGTTGGCGTATTTTCTATGGAGCGCGCCCCCGGACCGGCAACTGCTGGATTTGGCCAAGAGCGGACAGCTTGCTCAGGCCAAAATCCTTTCGGCTCAGGTGGAGCGGATGCTCCAGGATCCGCGTGCCTTCGAATGGACCCGAGCGCTGACTCGCCAGTGGCTGGACCTGCCGCGCCTGGATTTTTTCCAGTTCAACACCAAGTTGTTCCGGACGTTTGACGAAAGCACCAAGGCTGCCGCCAAGGAGGAGGTGTACCGGACCATGGCGCATCTGGTGGAACACAACCGTCCAGTGACCGATTTGTTGAAGGCCGATTACGTGATCATCAACGGACTCCTCGCGAACTTTTACGGGATCCCGGGTGTCGAAGGAGACGCCTTTCGGAAGGTGGCGGTTCCTGCGGATTCGCCGAGGGGCGGGCTCTTGGGGATGAGCGCCATTTTGGCGATGGGGAGTAATGGCGAGGTGACCAGTCCGGTGGAGCGCGGAGCGTGGGTGTTGCGGAAGCTGATGCACGATCCGCCGCCGCCGGCTCCGAAGGGGGTGCCGCAATTGTCGCGTCTGGAGTCAAAATTGCTGACTGCGCGGGAGCGGATTCTGGCGCACCAGGAACAGCCGCAGTGTGCGCAGTGTCACCGGAAAATTGATCCGATCGGCTTCGGGCTGGAGAATTTTGATGCGGTGGGGACGTGGCGCACGAAGGACGGTTACGAGAAGAAGGGTGTGGGGAAAAAGGAGTGGGAAATTGATCCGAGCGGTGTGTTTCACCGGGGCCCGGCGTTTGGGAATTTTGCGGAATTGCGTGACCGGATTGCGGAGCGGAAGGAGCCGTTTGCGCGTGGGTTTGCGGAAGCGTTGGTGGAGTACGCGCTGGGGCGTGGTGTGGGTTTTTCGGATGAGGAGCTGTTGGATTCGATTGTGCAGAGTGCGGCGAAGGAGCAGTACGCGATTCGAGCCTTTGTGCAGGCGATGGTGCAGAGCCGCGCTTTCCAGACGAAGTAGCCGGGAGCGCGTAGCCCCAGCTACGCTTGCACCCTCCTTCGCCACCGACGTCTCCCGCCGTCTCCCCCTGTCGCGCACAACTTCAAAGAAAGTCACTTCCCTGCGGGTTCACCCTCGCACATGAGACTTTCTTGTTTCCCCCGAAGTTCAGCGGTTTGGGTTCTTCCGTTGGTAGTGTTTTCGTGGAACGCAGCCTCTGGGCAGACGCCCCCAGCGGGTCAGCCGGCATTGGAGATTTCGGCGCCATCAGCCTATCGGGTCGTGCTCCAGAGTCCGCAGGATTATCAGGTGTTTCAGCGCAGCGACGCAAAGGAGGGGGAGTTGGTGGTGGCCGGGAGCATTGCTTACGGCAGTGCGAAGGAGGCCCGTCCCCAGCGTCTGGAAGCGCGGGTCCTCGGGGAGGGAATGCCTCCGCAGTGGCAGCCTTTGTTTTTTGATCCGAATACGCCTGCCTTCCGGACTTCGCTGAAGGTTCCGGCCGGGGGATGGTACCGGGTGGAGGTGCGTGCGATGGAGGGAACGCGTGTAGGGGCGGAGCAGACGGTGGAACACGTGGGGATTGGAGAGGTGTTTCTCGTGGCGGGACAGTCCAACTCCGCCAATTACGGCGAGGAAAAATTGAAGACCTCTTCTGGGCGCGTGGCGGCACGGTTGGGGGACGGGCGCTGGCAGTTGTGTCAGGATCCCCAGCCGGGCGCAGGGGGAGGCGGAGGGAGTTTTGTGCCGCCGCTGGGCGACGCATTGGCGGCGGAGTTCGGCGTGCCTGTCGGCTTTGTGAGCCTTGGCGTGGGCGCGACCAGCGTTCGCGAATGGTTGCCGAAGGGAAATCCAGTATCCGTTTTGCCGACAATCACTGGGCGGATGGTCGCGGTGGGCAGGGCCCTTTGGGAATCCGACGGACGGCTTTTTGAGTCCCTTTCGGAGCGGCTGAGTGTGCTGGGAAAAAAGGGGTTTCGGGCGGTGTTGTGGCACCAGGGGGAATCGGACGCCAACCAGGCGGATCCGAGCCGGACATTGCAGGGTTATCTGTACCGGGATTATTTGGGGAAGGTGATTTCCGAGTCGCGCAAGGTGGCGGGTTGGGAGGTGCCCTGGTTTGTGGCGCAGGCGAGTTATCACGTTCCCGGGGATGAGTTTTCACCTGAGATTCGGCTGGCGCAAAGGCAGTTGTGGGAAAGCGGAGCGGCTCTGGAGGGACCGGATACGGACGCTCTCACGGGCGCGTATCGGGAACGGGACGGCAAGGGCGTGCATTTCAGCGGAGCCGGCCAGCGGGAACATGCGGCGCGTTGGGCGAAGCGGATTACGCCGTGGCTGCGTGCGGAGGTTCAGACGGAAGCTCCTGCGGGCGCGAAGAAGCCGGACCCGACGTTGGCGAGGGTGGCCCCGAATGGGCTGTTTTCCGACCGAATGATTTTGCAGCGGGGACGCCCCGTACCGGTGTGGGGCTCAGCTCCGGCAGCCATGGAGGTGCGCGTGGAGTTTGCCGGACAAACCAAGACAGGTCGGGCGGATCAAAAAGGGGAGTGGCGGGTGGATTTGGATCCGATGGAGGCAAGTTTGGAGCCGCGGACGCTGGTGATTTCCGGGGGCGAAACGCGCTTGGAGTTGAGGGAGGTCCTGGTGGGAGAGGTGTGGCTTGCGTCCGGGCAGTCGAACATGCACTGGACCTTCAGCAATACGATTTTGGAGGGCGAAAAGGAGCTGGCGGAGGCGCAGGATGACGCGGTGCGCCAGTTCACGATCCGCAAGGGGGGTGGGCAGGCTGGGCGAGTGCAGGGGGGCTGGCACCGGGCGAATCGGAATGAGCTGAAGACTGGGGGAACCAGTGGGGACTCAGCGCTGGGATACTTTTTTGCGCGCGAGCTGCGGCGGGAGTTGGGAGTGCCGGTGGGGATTTTGAATGCCTCGGTGGGCGGCACGCCGATTGAGGCCTGGTCGGAGAATGGCGGTTTGTACAAGGGGATGGTGCAGCCGATGGCGCCCTATGCGATTGCGGGAGCGATTTGGTACCAGGGGGAGAGCAACTGCCTGAAGCTCGCAGGGGCAGGGTATACGGGGATGCTGGAGGGGATGGTGAAGACGTGGAGGAAGGCGTGGGGTCAGGGGGATTTTCCCTTTGCGTATGTGCAAATCGCCCCGTGGGTTTATTCCAACCGGAGCACGAAGGAGCTGCCAATCAACCGGGAGACGCTCCCGGAGTTTTGGATGGCGCAGACCGCTTTCCTCAAGCATCCGCACACGTCGATGGCGGTGATTTATGACACGGTGACCCAGGTGAGCGACATTCATCCGGTGAACAAGCAGGAGGTGGCCAGGCGGCTCGGGGCGATGGCGTTGAGCAAGACGTACCAGAAAAATCTCGGGGTGGTGGACAGCCCGCTTTTTGACGGGTTCGCCACCGAGGGAGCCCGGTTACGGGTGCATTTTCAGAATGCCGCGAATGGACTGGCCACACGCGATGGGAAGGCACCCACGCATTTGGAGGTGGCCGGCGAGGATGGGGTGTTTCACCCGGCGACGGGCACGGTGGAGGGGGGGGATTTGTGGGTGAGCAGTCCGGAGGTATCGGCGCCCAAGCAGGTGCGTTTTGCATGGGATGAGGAGGCGATGCCGAATTTGATGAATAAAGAAGGGTATCCTGTGGCGCCGTTTCATTCGGCCAAATGGCCGTTGCCCGTGGGGGCAGCGCGTCGATGAGTCCGGGGGATGA
>JBANFR010000053.1:0-21837 GCA_037975925.1 Verrucomicrobiota bacterium | reverse complement strand
CGGAATCGCCGTCAGGGTTACTTCCCACCACGTCATTCCCGCTTCGGACATCGCCCGCTGACCGCGAAAGCGCCCCACCCCCCCAATACGAGCCTCCTCCAGAGCCGCCTCAACACAGCCGTTTTCAGAAACAGACCAAAGCCCCACCCATCCCTTCGCGCACACCTCCGTCGGGTCGGTCCGCAACAGCGCCAGACCCTTCGGGTGAATCGAAAGCACCTCACCCCGGAGATCCAGAAGCGCCACACAGGAGTCCCGGCTGCAATCCATCAAACTGCGCATCGAAGCCTCGCTCCGAAGGAGCTCCTCCTCAGCGTGACGACGTGCCGACACATCCTCCAGGAAAGCAATCGCGTACTCAGGCTGCCCCTGCTCATCGCGCATCAGCGTGGCCGTCAACCGGACCCAGACCAGCGCTCCGGACGCATGCACGAGCCGCTTTTCGACGCTGAAACAGTCGAGCCCCTCCTCAAAAAGAGCACGCATTCGGCCCTCCAAAAACAGGCTGTCCTCCGGACACGCCAGATCCTTCCACTTTTTGCGCAGCAGCCCCTCCCTCGGGTGGCCGGTGATTCCACAAAAGCGCTGGTTCACCCGCTGAAAGCCCCCATTGCGCGTGAGGTGGAAAACGCCAATCGCCGCGTTTTCGAAGGTCCCATGGAAGTGACGGAGGGTTTCCCGGAGATCCCTTCCCTGCTTCTCCCGGACTTCCAGTAGCTTTTGGAGAGAGGAACACAAGCCACCGAGCTCGGGCATACCGCTGAACTCTCCAAAACGCACACTATAGTCTCCCTCGGTAATGCGTTGGGCATACGAGGCAAGGAGACTGATGGAGCGCTCCCAAAACCCGCTCACTACCCAGCCCGAAAAAAGCGCGGCCATCGCCGAGGCCATCCCCAAGAGCAGCGGCAGGGGCACTCCCCCCCCCAACCCGGCCTCCGGGGAGGACATATACTGGGCAAGAGGAAATCCAAGGGCGGCCGCTAACAAACCCAGCCCTCCCCCGAGACAAAGCGGCAATCGTGCGGAACGGCAAATGGACTTGAGCATCGGCAAAACAAAAGGAGTCTACCAAGTCCCATCGCAGCCCGCGGTTGAGCCGCGTGTCTCCAAATGGAATTTCACCACAAGCGCTCCCGCTCGACCCACGCCCATCCTTCATGTTCTGGCTCCTCTGCCTCTGTGCCGCCCTCTGCGTTGGCCTCTCCAAAAGCGGGTTCCCGGGCGTCAGCCTCCTCACCGTAGCACTCATGGCTCAGGCCTTCCCCCCCAAGGAAAGCACCGGTGTCCTCCTTCCTCTCCTCATTTTTGGTGACCTCTGCGCCGTCGGTGCCTTCCGCCAACACGCCCTCTGGAGGGAAATCCTCCGCATGCTCCCGCCCACCCTCGCCGGAATCCTCGTGGGCTACTGGATCATGCAGTCCCTGCCAGAGGCCCAATTTCGGAGCGTCCTCGGGTGGATGCTCCTCGCCACCGTCGCTCTCCAAGCCTTGCGCTCCGCCTTCCCACACCTTGGTGGCCGAATCCCCCACTCCCGAACCTTCGCGTGGACCGTGGGAATCTGGGCGGGCGTCGCCACCATGACCGCCAACGCCGCCGGCCCCATCATGGCCGTCTACCTTCTCTCTCTCTCGCTACCCAAACAAAACCTCGTCGGAACCAGCGCCTGGTTTTTCCTCATCGTCAACGTCTTCAAACTCCCGTTTTCCGGAGCCCTGGGGTTGCTGCAACCGGCCTCGCTCCTGCTGGACCTCGCGCTCTGTCCCGTCGTTGTGCTGGGAACATTCATCGGACGCAGCCTGCTTCATCGGATCCCGCAGCGTCTTTTTGAAGCGCTCCTCCTGGCTTCTGCTGCGGGAGCGGCCCTCAAGATGGCCCTCTAAAAAAGGGCCACCCTTCGGGCCAGAATCCCGGACGCCGGGCTAAGAGCCCTGAGGCCCGCCGGAGAGCACGGCTGCGCTCACCCCCGACTCAAACTGACGGAAGTTTTCCACAAAAGCGGCTGCCAGCTTGGACGCTGTTGCGCGGTAGGCGGCCTTATCCGCCCAGGCATTCTCAGGAACGAGGACTTCCGCGGGCACATGCGGCACATGGGTCACGGTTGCCGTCCCAAAAAACGGATCCACCGCCGTCGTGGCATGCGCCAGCACACCCGAATGAATCGCATCCAGAATCGAGCGGGTGTGCGAGAGCTTGATCCGTTGACCCACACCGTAACCGCCTCCTGTCCAACCGGTGTTCACGAGCCAGACATGCACCCGGTGCTGGCGCATCTTTTCCGCAAGCAACTCGGCATACTTGGCCGGATGCCACACTAAAAAGGGCGCCCCAAAACAGGCGCTAAACGTGGTCGAAGGCTCGGTCACCCCCATCTCCGTCCCAGCCACCTTGGCCGTGTACCCAGAGATGAAGTGGTACATGGCCTGTTCGGGCGTCAGCTTGGACACCGGAGGCAACACCCCAAACGCATCACACGTGAGGAAAATCACATCCGTCGGATGCCCACCCACACAGGGAATCTTCGCGTTGCGGATGAACTCGATCGGATAGGCCCCCCGCGTGTTCTGCGTGATCGACGTGTCGTGAAAGTCCACCTCCATCCCATCCCCCTGGAGCACGACGTTTTCCAACACCGCCCCAAAATGCAGCGCGTTAAAAATCTCCGGCTCATCCTCCGCCGACAAATCCGCGGTCTTCGCGTAACACCCGCCCTCGATGTTAAAAATGCCGTCGTCGCCCCACACATGTTCGTCATCCCCGATCAGACGCCGCTTCGGGTCGGCAGAAAGCGTGGTTTTTCCCGTGCCCGACAAACCAAAGAGCACCGACGAATGGGTGCCCTGACGGTCTGAGGTCGCCGAGCAGTGCATGGACAGCAAACCGCGCTTGGGCATCAGATAATTCATCAGGGTAAAAATCCCTTTCTTCATTTCCCCTGCGTATTCCGTCCCGAGGATGACCATCTGTTTCTCCTCAAAAGAGAGGGCGATGGATGTCTTGGAGGTCATGCCTTCCGTGAGTCGATTGGCGGGGAACTGGCCCGCATTCAGAATCGTGAAATCGGGCTCCCCAAAAACGGCCAACTCCGCCTCGGAGGGGCGAATCAGCATGGTGCGCATGAAGAGGGCGTGGTAGGGGCGCGAGCAAATCACCCGAATTTTCAGACGCTGCTGGGGATGCCAACCCGCGTAACCATCCACCACATAAAGGCGCGGACGACTATTGAGATAGTCGATGGCACGTTCACGGTTGATCGCGAAGGAATGCGCGTCCATGGGCCGGTTGACGGTGCTCCACCACACGTCGGCTTCGGAGTCGGGGTGACGCACCACGCGTTTGTCGGCGGGCGAACGCCCGGTTTTGCTCCCGGAGTAGGCCACCAAAGCCCCCTGCGCCGAAATCCGCGTGTCCCCTTCGTAAGAAATGGCCTCCACATACAAAATAGGCGGGGTGGGATTGTGGAGGACCGATGGGCCTTGGATTCCGAGAGCGGACAAATCGAGCGTATTCATGAAGCAGGAGACGGAAGAAACACAGAGGTTGGCTGGGGTGGGATCGGTTTTCCTAGAGCAGCCGAGGGGAGAAAAGGAAAGCAAGCGGTTGGCACAATCGCGCCGCCCGGCCTTCGGACGCCCCCATTCAGCGCAGCACCAGAGCAATCGCCGCCAGAAGCAATCCAGACCCTAGGAGTCTCTGCCACATGACTTTGGAACCATTTTCACGCTCCTGATTTCCAAAAAAAGGCCCCAGGAACCACACGAGGAGCACGCTCCACAGGCCCCGCGAACTGTAGAGCAGATTCGCCCACGCCGCCCCCTCCAACACAACCACACAGTAGGCCATCAGGCTGGATTGAACCCCCGCAAACAAGAGGCTGGGAAAAAACGCTCTGCGGGCTTCCCCAGGCAAATGCCACCACGGACCCTCCATCCACGGCAGCAGCAGGAACGACCACACACCCATGGCGCACATCACCAGGGAGGTAAACCGCCACACGCCCAATCCGCCGCCCCAGCGCTGAAACAAAATATCCACCCCGGCAAACGCCACCGAGGCCACCAATCCCCCGGCCACCCCGGCAAACACCCGGCGCCGATCGCCCACTGCCCCGCCTCCCAACAATGCCGCCGCCAAAGCCGCGACCGCGGCCGCAAACCACCAGCGAACTGGCAGTTGTTCATGGTTAAAGACCACCGCCAAGGCGGCCACGACAAGAACCTTGATCCCCATCACGGGCGTGACCACCGACACATCCCCGAAGCGCAATCCGGCAAACACCACCACCTGCCCCACAAAATAAACCAGAGACGTCACTGTAATTTTCCACCCATCCGCCCACTCCAGAGACCCTTCCCCAGCGAATAGAAACGGCAGAAAGAGAAGGGCCTGCCCCCAGTTGGTGAGGAACGTCATCCGCCACAATCCGCCACCCTCCATGGTCGCCCGCTTGCTCCATAAGGCAGAGGCGGCATAAGCGGCCCCGGCCACCAGGGGCAGGCATTGGGAGAAACCATTCGAAATCACAGCGGGAAGGGGGTCCGCACAGACATTAGAGCGCCATCCAGCCCGCAGCGAGCCCCGAGGCGCGAGCGCGGGGAACCCCGGAAAAAGCGAACCCGCTCGCGGAGACTTTGAGGAGCGGGATGATTCCCATCATCCCACCCGCAAAGCGCCCCTCCTTCACCCGAAAGTTCAGGAGCGGACCGCACCCCGGACGGACGCGCCCACTCCCGGTCTTCGGAAGCCGCTTATATCCCCTACTTTGGAAAAGGATGATCCTTCAGCAATTCCTCCACCGTGCAGAAGTTCACCCGCCCCGGATTCGCCGCACGCACCTTGGACACCTCCGCCGCACTCACGGGAGCCGCCTCGTTCCCGAAGCTGTTGCGGACAAATGTCAAAACCGCAGCCATTTCCGTGTCGTTCAGCAATCCGCCAAAGCCTGTCATGGGAACCTGTCCGTCGTATTTCTTCCCATTCAGCTCGAGCGGCCCCATGAGCCCGTACATCGCCACCTTGATCAAACGGGTCGCATCACCCGTGACCCAAGGGCTCTTTTCCAGAGACGGGAAGGCGGGATCCAGCCCCTTTCCATTCGGTTGGTGGCAGGTGACGCAGTGGCCCTCCCGGAAGTAAACCTTTTGTCCGGCAATGTACTGCGCCTTTGCTTCGGCACTCAAATGCTTGGGCGCCTTCAATTCCGGATGCTCGGGCTCCTCCTTCAGCGCTACCCCCTCGAGACGCGCTTTCGCGGTCTTCACGGCGTTTTGGCTCCACACGTCCAGCGGCTTCGCTTCCGCCGCAGCCACGATCCGCTTCGCCTCGACACTCTCCTTTTCGGGCAACCACGATGCCGCCACGGTGGCCTCCAAGCGCACCCGGCCATGCTCGTCTCCGGCCGCCTTTTCCAGAAGCGCCGCGTGATCCGCCACCCGGTGCGTGTGGTAACGCAACACCCGGACCGCCGCCGCGCGCGCACGGAAATCCTTCGCCTCCAGCAACTGCCGCAGCAACCCCGCATCCATCTGATTCATCCCCCATGTGGTCCAAAGGGCCTCCAACACGTGGTGCTCGTACTCGGGCGCACTCTTGTCCAACCCCGCCACCCAGCTCTTGATCGCCGGCAAAACCTCGCTGGCAGGACGCCCCCTCAGTTCACGACGCGTCCGATAGCGGACTCGCAACTCGGGTTCCTTCAAATTGTTCAAAAGGGCCGTGATGCTGGCTCCAGCCACAGGCACCGGCTTCAACAGAGGCCTCGAGGGATACGTGATCCGGTAAATGCGGCCATGCACATGGTCACGAAACGGATCCCGCGCATTGTGCTGCATGTGCCCGATGAGCGGGTTGTGCCAGTCGATCACGTACAACGACCCATCCGGCGCAAACTCCAGGTCCACCGGCCGGAAATTCCCATCGCTACTCTTGAGTAATTCCTGCCGGAAAGTCGTCTTCCAGCCCGTCCCATCGTCCTGGATCTGATGCTGCTTGATCCCCAGAAACCCGATCGCATTACACAAAATCAGGTCCCCCTGGACCTCGTCCGGAAAATGCCGGGAGGACACAATCTCCAAGCCGGAGGTCGGGCGCACTTTCTGCCCGTCCGGAATCAGATCCGGCGTCGAAGGGGTCTTCGCTCCGTAGGGCGCCTTCACAGAGGCCGGCAACATCCAGTTCATGCTCGGCCCCGAGGTATGGAGGAAAAAGTCCTGACCCCAGCGGTCAAACACCACCCCCCACGGATTCGGGATCGCCAGCTGCGCCGTGCGCTCCAAATGCCCGCGCTGCGGACTGAAACGCAAAAATCCACCATCCACACAACGCACCGGTCCATAGGGTGTCTCCACGTTGGAATGGAGGAAAACCCCCTCGCACAACATAAACGCACCGCTCGGATCGGCACTGTACGCACTGATCGCGTGATGCGTGTCGTGCGTGTCAAAACCGCCCAGGATGATCTCCTTACTATCCGCCCTGTCGTCTCCATTGGTGTCCCTTAAGAGCACAAGATTGGGTTCCTCGGACAAATACACACCCTCCGGCGCAAACTCGAAGCCGATCGGTAAATGCAGGTGATCGGCAAACACGGTCTCCTTGTCCGCCTTTCCGTCCCCGTCCGTGTCCTCGTAGATGAGGATCTTGTCGTTGGGCATCGCATCCCCGGGCCGGTAGTGCGGATAAGTCGGTGCCACTGCCACCCAGAGGCGTCCCTTGTTGTCAAAAGAGAGCTGGATGGGGTTGGCGAGATTCGGGAAACGTTCCTCACTCGCAAACAGCTCCACCTTGTAGCCCTCAGGAACGGTCAGTGTTTTCACCGCCTCATCCCCCGGCAGAAAACGGTCGCTCCCGTTTTTGGCGCTGGGTTGGTAGTTCGTCTTCACCGGGGGCAACACGTGGGTCTTGCTGTCATCCACGGTCAGATCGGTCCTCGCGCCAGCCGCCACCTCGTGAATCAACGTGTCGCGCAGCGCCGCCATTTCGCGGGACTTCTTCACTTCGTCCGGATAGTTCTGAGGCCCGTAAGGATTATAACGCCTTCCATGCGTGTGAACTCCGTTGAGGATGTTGTAATCGGTGTTCCAAAACCAGTCCTTCTCCAACACCGCCTTGCGCACCAACTCCGGGTCCGCCTTGGAAACCCTCGGCTGAGCCCCGTACAGCCCTGTCGCAAGGATTTCCGCCACGTGCTGGTAACCCGCATCGTTGGGGATAAAGCCCATCGTCGTGAGCGGTTGGATCGACTTTGCGTAGAGCGCTTTGGTTGCGGAAAATAGATCCACAAAAGTCAGCCCATGCTTGCGCGCCACGCGCTCAATCGCCCGGCTGTACAATTCGAGATTTGCGTTCTCCCTCTCGCCGTTTGGCAGATCCCGTTTTGCCGACTGATTCTCGAAGGCAATGGGCGATACCAGCACCACTCTCGGAGCCGCCTGCCCGTTGTACGCCTTGCTCAGCGTGTGCTGAACCCAGGCATCCAGTTCCGCCTCAAAATTGTCCACCTTCGACGGCCCCTCGAAGGACTCATTGTACCCAAAAAAAGCCACCACCGTGTCCGCCTTCAAAAATGCAAGCCACTCATCCGGGTGCGGATAAAACCCCTTTCCCTGATGGATCTTTTTGTCCGGATGAAACTGATCCGCCCCGGGGAAAGCCCACTGCGAATCCCGCGAGGGGTGCGGACGGAACCCCGGCGTATCCCCCACGTGTCCCATATTGCGCACCCAAAGCTGGCTCTGCGGGTAGCGCAAATGCAACTCGCTCTCCAGCCGACCATAATACACATCGCGCTCAGCCAGACCGTTGCCCACAAACACCACGCGTTCTCCCTTTTGGGGCGGAGCCACCGCTTGGGAACGTTTGGTGGTGGCCGCGGCCGGCACCGGCATCAGGGCATGCGGCGCGTTCTGAGGTGCCGCATTCATCGCCTGCGCAAAGGCGCTGACGGAAAAACCAGCAAATGCGGCAAGGGCAAGAAGGGGAGCGTGTGGATAGGTGCTCATAAGGGATGGATCGGGAGATGGAGGAACCGGCCGCAGCAACTACGCCGGGCCTTGCGAGAACCCCAAAAATTGGGGATGCGCACGGCCGATGTCAACGTGGGGAAACACAAGCGCACCCCGGCGGCTTCCCTTCGAAATCACGATCCAGCGCCCCCGCCTTCAACCGAAAGCATCCACGCTTTTGATCCGTACCCAAATTGCGCCGCGCTTGCCCCAGGGCGCTCCATTACACCACCCCGACAACGTCCGCGCGCCCTCCAGCTAAAGCATCGACCACGGAAGCCGCCGAACAAAAATCGGCGGCCTCCCGCGCCGGAACACTGGCGGTTACTTCTTGGGAGCCGCCTCCTCCTTTGGCCCCAGCATCACCTTCTTGGCTTCCCAGCCGTCGGCACGCTTAAAAGCCTGCCCGCGGACCAACTCCCCCACCGTGATCGCTTTGAAATCGGACTGCTGATTGTTGAGCAGAATCTGCGTCGCATCGTTCACTTTAAACACCCGGGCCGTGGTCTTCCCATTCAGGGTAAATGTCCGCGCTGCAGCATCTACCGCCGAAACCTTGCCCTGAAATGGCACCGCCTTTCCCGCCGCCTCAGCCGCCTTGTCTGCCTCTTTGCTTTCCGCCGGAGGCTTCACCGGATCCGCAGCATGCATCGCAGGTGCAACGCTGATTCCCGCTGCAACCAGAAGGCCGAGTGTGAACAATCCAATAGACTTCATGTATTTTGTGTTGATGGGCCCCTCGCAGACCAATTCCAGCAGTCCGCGCGGAGTGGGTTTGTGAGGCGGCTTCCGAAAAACTGCTGTCCCACTTCGGGAACCAACCTCCGGAAAACCGACTCACCCTCCCCTTCGTAAGAAGGCGCTCCCCCGGCCGCCTTTCGGACCCATCAACCGCCCCAAACTGAGGTTTTTGCCCCTAAAGCCTCCCTCAATTGCGCCACGCACCGCTCCGCCACGCTGACCGCGTTGCCAGATGCGTCCACCACCGAGATACCGGGCCGCCGGATCGACAGAAAAATCCGCCGCACCGCCTGCAATGCCTCCAAATGCTCAAACGCATCCGGCGCACCCCCACGGCCACGAATCCGCTCCAGCGTCACAACCGGATCGCAATCCAGCAAAAGCACCACATCCGGCCGGGGTGCGAACCGCTCATTGGACTGCAAAATGGCCTCTGGATCGGCCCCGCGCGCCCCTTGGTAGGCCGCAGTCGAGAAATAATAACGGTCCAGCAACACCACCAGTCCCCGCTCCAAAGCAGGCCGGATCAGATGCTCCACGTGCTCCTGGCGGTCCCGCACAAACAGCTCCAGCTCCTCCTCCAGCGACAAACGGCCCGTCTCCGAGGTGCTGCGGATCTTTCGCCCCCACGGCCCGTCCGTCGGCTCGCGACTGCGCACCCACTCGTAGCCCGTGACCTCACAAAACTCCGCCAACCGCTGAAGCACCGTGCTTTTGCCCACTCCGTCCACCCCCTCCACTACCACCAGCAGGCCGCCCTGGACGCGCCGTTTGCGCCCCCCCCCTTCCGGGCGTTGAAACTCAGCGCTCACCGGCCACCTGAAACCCTTCCGCTTCGAGGAGCGCCCGAAGGCGCGCCACCGAGTTTCCCTGCACCTCCACCACGCGCTCCCGCACCGTTCCACCCGCGCCGCACCCATTCCGAAGCCGCTGCCCCAGCACCTCGATCTCCGCTTCCGTGTGCTGCGGACCAAACCCCTCCACCACGAGGACCGTTTTTCCGCCCCGGTGCGCCGTTTCACGCCGGAGCACCACCCGGCCCGGCTTCGGCTTTTTTTCCTCCACTTTCAACTCCACCTCCGGCCCGGGAGGAAGGCCCCCCAGCTCCAGGTTGGAAAACGCCGCATTCAGCCCTCCCTGAGGCCCGCTGACGGGAATCCGTTCTTTAGGACGAGACATAACCCGAACTCCCCATGCTTATCGCTTCCCCCTGCGCGTCCCAGTGCTCGCCAGCACGCCTCTCTGCCCCCCATTCCCCCCACTCTCACAGTCTGGGCCACAGCTCAAAATCCCGTGCTTTTTCAGCTTCTTCATCCCCCGAGAAAAACCCGGGCACCCACGCGCGGCAAGCATCCGACGAGGGAACGCTTCCTCGCCATCCACCCCCCCTTCGGAAAGATCCACTCTTTCGCCTTCTTACCCTTTGCCAGCGCGCCTTTTTTCGCCTTTTTAGTCGGTTCCTCAAACGAATGAAAGTTTCCGACCTCAGAGGCATCCTCCAGTACGTTCCCCGTTTTCGAGAAAAAACGTTCGTGGTCGCAGTCGATGGCGAGGTGGCTGCCTCCCCAAACTTGGGCAATTTACTCTTGGATATCGCCGTTTTGCGCTCCCTCAGCATCAAGGTCATCCTCGTCCACGGTTGCGGCGCCCAGCTCCTCCAACTCGCCCAGGAACGCGGCACGCCCATCACCAGCTCCGACGGAACCGGCGTCACCGACGAGGCCACCCTCAGGCTCGGCATTGAGGCCTCGCACGCTGTCCTCCAGGAACTCATGCAGGGGCTCGCCTCCGTGGACCTCCGCGCGGCCTACGCCAATGTGATCGTCGCCCACCCGGCTGGCATCCTCGGAGGGGTCGACACCCTCTGCACAGGCAAAGTCGAACGCGTCGAAACCGGCACGCTCCAAACCTTTCTCCAGGAGGGAATCATCCCCGTCATTCCTCCCATTGGATTCGACGGCGAAGGCCGCACCTTCCGCGTGAACTCCGACGCTGTCGCGCTGGAAGTCGCTGAGGCCATGCGGGCGGTCAAAATCATCTACCTGGCTCCCGGCGGCACTCTCCGGGAGGGAGATCAACTCGTCCGCCAGCTTTCCGTGTGGGATACGGAAGAAATCGCCCGCAAACGCCGGGCCAACGGCGAACTCTCCCTGGTTTCCAAACTCGAACACGCCGCCAAGGCTTGCCGTGGGGGAATTCCCCGGGTTCACCTGCTCGACGGAACCCAGAATGAGGCTCTGCTGAGCGAAATCTTCAGCCACGAAGGCATCGGAACCATGGTGTACTCGAACGAGTACCAACAGATGCGCCGCGCCCTGAAGAAAGATGTCCGCGCGGTCATGGCCCTAATCCGGGAGTCCATCGCCAATGCGGAGTTGGTCAAACGGTCGCGCGCCGAGCTTTTGGCGCTGCTGGACGACTATTGGCTGCTTGAAATCGACCGAAACTTGGTGGGTTGCGTCGCCGTCCATCTCTACCCTGAACAAGAGTTGGCGGAGTTGGCGTGCCTGTATGTGGCCAAGAGCCATGAGGGCAAGGGATATGGCCGTAAATTGATGGCTTTTGCCGAGCAGTTGGCGGCGAAAAAAGGGGCCAAACACCTCATCGCCCTCTCCACGCAAGCCTACAACTTTTTCCAACAAAAGGGCGGTTTCCTCGAGGTCAGCCCCGACGCTCTCCCCCCGGAACGCAGGCGCAAATGGGAGGCCAGTGGCCGCAATTCGAAAGTAATGCGGAAAGCCACCGAACCGGTCCGTCCTCACCAACCTTCCAACCCGCCCCTGAACTAGGCATGGCTTCCCTCTGGATCGACGCGCTGGTGGTTCTGGCCTACTTCGCCGCCATTGTCGGCATCGGCCTCCGAGCCGGAAGGGGTGACCAAAACATGCACTCCTTCGCCATCGGAGACCGCAACATCCCCTGGTGGGCCGTGCTCGCCTCGATTCTGGCAGCCGAAATTAGCGCCGCGACCTTCCTTGGAGCGCCCGGCGAGGGCTATGCCACCCGGAACTTCACCTACGCTCAACTCGCAATCGGCACTGTCCTCGCCCGCATCATCATCGCCGGCGTCTTCATCAAGCCGTTCTACGATTTTCGCGTCGTCTCCATTTACGAATACCTCGCCCTGCGCTTCGGCTCCCGAACGCGCACCGCAGCGTCCGCCCTGTTTTTGGTCACCCGAGCCCTCGCCAGCGGCACGCGGCTGTATGTCGCCGCCATCGTCCTCGTCATGGGCTACGAGCTGGCCACGCACCAGAACCTGGCTCCTCTGGAACAGGTCCGCATCTACGCCGGCTGCCTCGTCTTTCTCACCTTCATCACCGCCCTCTACACCGCCATCGGAGGCATCAAGGCCGTGGTCTGGACCGACCTCATTCAGGCCAGTCTCATGTTCGGCTCCCTCGGCTTCGCCATTTGGAGCCTCCTCCAGGACATCCCCCAGGGATGGAACGGCGTCCGCTCCATCCTCAGCGGCCCGAAGGATTTCTCTGTGATTGATCTCGGACTCACGGCGGATGCGGGCTTTTGGCAGAACCTCAAGGGTATCCTCGAGAGCGAATACACCCTTTGGGCCGCCCTCATCGGCTCCACATTCACCACGATGGCCACCCACGGCACCGACCAGGACATGGTCCAACGGATGCTGACCGCCCGCGACCACCACAAGTCGCGCCTCTCCCTCGTCCTCTCGGGGCTCGCAGATCTCCCCCTCGTCCTGTGCTTTCTTTTGGTCGGAATGCTCCTGTGGGCCCACTATCAGCAGCCGGGAAAAGACGCCCCCTTCGCTTTCTACATCGTTCACGAACTCCCCCCCGGGGTCCGGGGCATCCTCTTCGCTGGCATTTTTGCCACTGCCATGGGCTCCCTCAGCACCGCGCTCAATGCGCTCGCCACCAGCTTTACCCAAGACTGGTACAAAACCCGGATTCGCCCCCAAGCCACCGACCGCGAAATCCTCAGGGCCGCCCGCTGGAGCACTGCCGTCTTCGCCCTGCTCCTCGTCCTCATCGGAGCCGCCACCGCCTACGCCAAAATCATCCTGCACGCGCGCATCATCCCCATCGTCCTCGGTATTTTTGGGTACACCTACGGCTCCCTGCTCGGTGTTTTTCTGGTCGGATTGCTCACGCGGCAACGCGGCAACGAAAGGGGCAACCTGATCGCCATGGGGGCCGGCTTTCTGGCGGTGAGTCTCCTCAGCGGCCTTCACAACGACCTCTGGGCGCTCCTGCACCCGGCCGCCTCCCTCGAAAACGCCGCTCCTTCGCTGTGGGCTCCCCCTTGGCTGCCCAGGATCGAGTTTCCCTGGCGCATCGCCGTCGGCACTCTGGTCACCTTTTTCACTGCGCTCCTTTTCAAAACCCCGGAATCTCAATTGCAGGCCGCACAAACCCACCTGAAAAGTTTTCAGACCGGGCCAACCCCCGCTGCAGACCACAAACCAAGGGCGTAAAAAGACCGGAAACCCCGGGTCACCGCAGGACTAGCGGTCAATGCAAAAACCCGGATCTGCCCCAACTTTAGGCACCGGGGAAGGGGGCTTTTTCCTTGTCCCCTCTGGGGCCGATTTCTACCCTCCACCCCGAAGCGGCGGGGGCCCCGAGGGCCTGTGAATAACTTGTGAAGAAGTCTGCACAACTCGCCGGTTTGACCGCTAAACCCGCGAGCCTCAGTGACAAGCCCTGCTCACAATTCATTTCCAGCCCGAACCGCAGCCCACCTTCCAAAACCAGCTGCAACCTCAATTCTTCCAAGATTTTAGATCAACTTCCGCCACCCTGATCCCTTCGCTCCCCTTACCCGCCGACCCCAGCCGGCCCCCTCTCCGGCCCCCGTCACGTTCCCATTGTGAACGAAAGCCCCGCTCTCCCTCCCGTGGATAACTCAACGCCCATCACCGATCTCCCCTCCGCCGCACTGCAACTTTGGGCAGAGGTCTCGGCCACCCTTCGCAACGAGGTCAGCCACGACACTTTCGAGCGCTGGTTCAAAGACATCGAGGCCCTCGACCTCGACGACACTCACCTCACACTCCGCGTCCCCAACAAAATCCACCAGTTCTGGATCGAGAGTAACTACCAGTCCCTCCTCGACTCCGCCCTCATGCTGGCCACAGGTACGGGCCGGGCCATTCGCTTTATCTTCGGGGCAGAAACGGAACCGGCCCCGCCCCCTCCTGAGCCCGAACCAGACCGGGAACCCGAAAGCACGAAGGACTCCGCACCTTCCAACGGACTCAACCCGCGGAACACCTTCGAATCCTTTGTCGTCGGCGCCAACAACCAGTTCGCCCATGCCGCATGCTCCGCAGTCGCCGCCGGTCCGGGCAAAACCTACAATCCGCTCTTCATCTACAGCGGCGTCGGCCTCGGAAAAACCCACCTGATGCAGGCCATCGGTCATCGAATCGCCGCCAGCAAAAAAAATCCGAAGGTCTTCTACGTCACTTCCGAACGCTTCACCAACGAGTTCATCGACGCCATTCAGTCCGGCTCCCTCGTCAAATTCCGCCGCCGTTACCGGCAGGCAGACGTGTTGCTGATTGATGACATCCAGTTTCTGTCTGGAAAAGAGCGCTCGCAGGAGGAGTTCTTCCACACCTTCAACGCACTGTTTGACGGCCACAAACAGATCGTTCTCTCCAGCGACAGGCCCCCCTCCGAAATCGCCAACCTGGAGGCCAGGCTGGTGTCGCGCTTCGAATGGGGACTCACGGCCGAGATGCAGCCGCCGGATGTCGAAACACGGGTCGCCATCCTCCGAAAAAAATGTCTCGGGATGGAGGTCAAACTCTCCCCGGAGGTGATCAACTTCCTCGCGGAAAAAATCCGCACCAATGTCCGCCGCCTCGAAGGGGCCCTCATGCGCGTCGCCTCCTTCGCCTCGCTGAATGAGGGTAAAATGCCCTCCACCGAGCGCATCGAAATGCTCCTCAAGGACATCCTCCAGGAGGAGGCCCGACGGGCCGTGACGATCGATCAGATTCAACGCCGCGTCGCCGAACACTTCGATGTCCGGGTAGCCGACATGACAAGCAAGCGCCGGCCGGCAAACATCGCTTTCCCCCGCCAAATTGCGATGTACCTCTCCCGGGAACTCACCAAGGCCTCCCTCGCAGAAATCGGTGACGCCTTTGGCGGAAGAGACCACGGCACGGTGCTCCACGCCCACCGGCAAGTCCGTGACAAGATGTCCAAGGACGACAAAACCAAACAGGTGGTTTCCTACTTGGACAGCCAGCTCCAAAAATAATCCACGTCCGTCTCCCCCGAGCCCGGGTGCTCCGCTTGCCCTACAACACTCCTAGGTAAACCCCGGCCCACTCAGGTTGGAGAGGCAGCCCCGGGGGAAGATTGTGCAACTTCGCGTGAAAAGAAGTTGCCTCCCTTCCCGCCTTTCTTCAAACACCCACCCCTATGAGATTCAGCGTCGCCAAAGAGAAGTTCCTCGCTGGCTTGCAAACCGTCCAAAACGTCGTCAGCTCCCGCACCACCCTCCCCATCCTGGCCAATGTGCGTATCCAGGCCGAAGACGGGCAACTGCGCTTCACCACCACCGATTTGGACGTGGGAATCAGCGGACGCATCGAAGCCCAAGTCGAAAAAACGGGCGGAACCACTCTCCCAGTCAAAAGGCTCGCCAGCATCGTGCGCGAACTCGCCAGCGGCGAAGTGCACGTGGAAGTCGATTCACGCAACATCGCCTCCATCCGTTGCGGGCAAACCTTCTTCAAAATTCATGGCCTTCCAGAGGACGAATTTCCTCCCCTGCCGGAATTCGAAAACGCCAAACTTTTCACCCTTCAACAAGGGGACCTGAAGGACGCCCTCCGCAAAACCTCGTACGCCATCTCCACAGACGAGACCCGCTACGTGCTCAACGGCATTCTCTTCTCCTTCAAAGACAGCCGCCTGACCATGGTCGCTACCGACGGCCGTCGCCTCGCCCTGGTCGACGTCGAAGTCGAGTTCCCCCAGAGCGACGAAGTGGAGATCATTGTCCCGACCAAATGCGTCAATGAGCTGGCTCGGCTGGTGGAGGAATCGGGCGAGCTCAAAATGCACGTCGGCCAGAACCAAGTCGCTTTTGATATCGGTTCCACCCGCCTGGTCTCGAAGCTCGTCGAGGGAAACTATCCCAACTACCGGCAGGTCATCCCCTCCGAGGTCCGTGAACGCGTCACCTTGGAACGCCAACTGTTTCTTTCGGCGGTCCACAGGGTCTCCCTGCTCGCCAGCGAAAAGAGCAACTCGGTGAAGCTGATGTTCACCAAAAACAACCTCGAAATCGCGGCAAACACCCCGGATATCGGAGAAGGCCGCGAATCGATCCCGGTTTCCTACAAGGGCGCGGACATCGCGATTGCTTTCAACCCCGAGTACCTCATGGCCCCTCTGCGGGCTCTTCCCGATGACGAGGTTTTCCTCGATCTGATCGACGAAATGAGCCCCGGGGTGATCAAGATTCAAAGCCCCTTCCTGTACGTACTCATGCCCATGCGCGTGAGCTGAGGATCCGGCACACTCGCCCACATCCCATTCGCAGGGCGCTCAAAGGAGCGTCCCCTCCGCGAACCAAGAGGCCCCCACATTGTCGGGGGCCTTTTTTGATGTCCTGGATACTTTTCTGGCACGCTCCGTCCGTAGCCTCGGAGATGCAGCCCCCTTTTTGCTGCGCTCTCCCCTTGAGCCGACTACCTTGCGCCCATGTTCTCCAAACCCGACAGTGCCCTCCTCATCGTAGGCCATGGTTCCACCGTCAATCCGGACTCCAGCGCACCCACCCTCGACCACGCTGAAACGCTCCTCAAACAGGGCGTCTTCGGAGAGGTCTACTGCGCTTTCTGGAAAGAAGAACCCAGTCTCCGCCAGGTCCTCCACATGGTCGATCGAGACGATGTTTATGTCGTCCCCAATTTCATCAGTGAGGGCTACTTCACCCGCACCGTCATTCCCCGGGAACTGGAGCTGGAAGGCCCCATCACCCAGCTCGGAAGCAAATGCGTGAAATACTGCGAACCCGTCGGCAACCACCAACGCGTCCACGAATTGCTCCTTCGTCGGGCCGCAGAGGTGGCTCCCGGTGTTCCTCCCTCGGAGACGAGCCTTCTCATCGTCGGACACGGCACCAACCTCAACGACAACTCCGCTCTCGCCGCCAAACGCGAGGTGGAACGCATCCGCGAACTGGGCATCTACGCTGAAGTGCTGAGCACTTACATGGAGGAAGCTCCCCTCATCGCCGAATGGGACCAGTACACCACCCAACCCCACGTCGTGGTGGTCCCATTTTTTATCGCCGACGGTCTTCACTCCTATCAGGACATTCCCGTGCTCCTGGGGATCGAATCCGAGACCGGCCTCGCCGCGAGCCAGCGCGAGCGCTTCCGCCACAACCCCCACCATCTCCGCAATCGCAACCTTTACTACGCCAGCTCCATCGGCACGGAGCCCCTGTTTTCGGAGCTGATCCTCGACCAAGTTCGCCTCTTTGACGCCACCCACTCTCCCACCGTATGACCCGCAACCTCACCACCCTCCTTTCCGAATGGGTCACCCAAGGCTTCCGAAGCATTGGACAAATCCTCATCACGCCCCTCGCTCACGGCGGGTACGAGCTGCGCCACCACGACGACGCAACCGTTGCGGAACTCCGACCCTATGACGGCGTGGAAGCCGCCCGCCGCCTTTCGATGTACACGGATCAAGGCGAGTTCCGCCCCCTCAAAACCGCCCCCAACCTGGCCCGCGGATGGCGCCTGACCCTCAGCCATGCCGGCGAGTTGCGCGCAGCTTTGGATCACTTTTACCCGGCGATGCTCGGAATTTGGGCTAGCCAACAAAGCCAATCCCTCCGCCCCATTCCCCTCCGCGACACGCTCGGACGGCAAACCGGGATGTACACGGCCTCCAAACGGCTGCAGGACGACGAGGCTCAATCTTTGGTTGGGCGCGCCTGCTCCTCCGAAGGCGCCTGCCTGAAGCGGGTCCTTTGGCCCCTGACGGCCGAGCAGCCCATGACCTCGCTACCCGCAGAAAAATGTTGCGCCGAACCCGCCCGCCTCGCGGATGGTACCCGCTCCATCCCCCTCCTCTGCCATGAGGCGTGCAACCTCCTCGTCGCAGCCGCACGGGAAGTCGTCAAAACACGCGAGCGGGCGGCGGCCCCGCCAAAGGCTCCTTCGGCTTAAGTCCCCCGCCGGTGCCCGTACAGGTGCACGTGCAGCCGGTCGCTGAACCGGTAGCCCCGCTCCTTGCAGATCTCCACCAACTCCAAACTCCTCTCCCGGATCGTGTTCGAATCGATTCCCTCCGGCATGAGCAGGATGTGGTGGGGAGCCACCGGTATCGCGAGGGAGGCTAAAAAGGCTTCGACTTCCGCGACATCCTCAGGACTCGCGACCACAAACTTAAGCTGGAAAGGATAGCCCTCCACCCACTCCCGGACCGCCTCCGGACAAAACCGCGTCGCCTCGTGACGCGCCACCCACCCGGGCTCCGCCTCCCCCAACCGGGGAGTGGAACCGGACAGCTTCGGGCTGAGCGAGGCCAGGTCACAGGCGATCCCCTTGGGAGGCACCGTGCCCGCCGTCTCGATGGTGATGTGACACCCTTCCGAACGCAGACGCGCCGCGAGCTCTGGGAGCCCCGGCGCCAGCATGGGTTCCCCGCCGGTCAGCACCACATGCCGCGCCCCCGCAAAGCGCTTCACCGCCGAAAGAACCTCCTCGACAGAAAGCGTCTCTCCCTCCGGGTGCCACGAAGCGTAGGGCGTATCACACCAGCGACACCGCAGATTACATCCCGAGGTGCGCACAAACACGGAAGGCACCCCCGTCAAACCACCCTCGCCTTGCACCGAGTAAAATATCTCCGAAATCCGCATCCCCTACCCTCTCTCCGGTTTCGGCGGCAGGGGTGCCCGCGAAACATAAGGCGTCGGATCCTCGACCCCGGCCAAAAGAAATGCCTCCCGCCGCTCCACACAGGTTCCACACTCCCCGCAGTGCTGCTCCCCCCCCACGTAACAGGACCAGGTCCGCAAAAAATCCACGCCCAGCTCCCTGCCACGACTCACAATCTCCCCCTTGTGCATCGCAATAAATGGCCTCCGGAGCGCCACACCCGCGTAGGTTCCAAGCCGGATCGCCTCCCCCATCGCCTCCATAAATGACTCTCGACAATCGGGATAAATTGCATGATCCCCCGCGTGGGCGGCTATAACGAGGCCGGACGCGCCGCAGCTTTCCGCAAAACCAGCCGCCACCGCCAGGAGGATGCCATTCCGAAAAGGCACCACCGTGTGCTTCATCGAACTCTCTTCGTAATGCCCCTTGGGAATCTCGGCCCCCCCTTGCAAAAGAGCCGACTCAAAGTGTTCCGCCATAAAAGAGAGCGGCAAAACGAGGTGCCGCACCCCGAGCCTCTCCGCATGCCAACGCGCCAGGGGCAACTCCCGCGCGTGGTGCTTCGCCCCATAATCAAAAGAAAGCGCCGCCGCCACTGGCCCCCGGGACTTCGCATCATAAAGCGCAGTCACCGAATCCATGCCGCCGCTCACCAAAACCACCACCGCGTCGGAGGCCGCCTCACTCATCGCCGCCGCGCTGGCTTGCGCTTCGCCTCATGCGAAGCTTCCACACTCACCCGAATCCCCCCGCGCGAGGCACAGTCCCCCCGCACCGTCATCCGCCTTGGCGCGCAAGCCGACACCAGGTCATCCAAAATCCGGTTCGCGACTTCCTCGTTAAAAGCCGCGCAGTTGCGGTAGCTCGCGAGGTAAAATTTCAGCGACTTGGTCTCAATGCACTTACGGTCGGCCACATACTCGATCTGCAACACCGCAAAGTCGGGCTGCCGGGTGATCGGACACAGCGAAGTGAAATCCTCGGCATCAAATTGGATCACATAATCCCGCTGCGGGTAACGGTTTTCAAACGTCTCCAAAATGTCCGCAGACGGCGTGGAGGGCAGGCTGGCTTCGGAACGCCCCAGCAGAGAGAGGCTACTCCGGTGATCAATGGGTTTGGACTTGGACATAAGGTAAAACGATCAGGCAAATCACGGGCCCCACACTCCTAGTGGAGACCCGCAAAAAAAGCGCGCCCTTAGTCCTCCGAGCCGTCTGCCGCACCCGCTTTTGCTTTGCTGCGGCTCCACGCGCACAGGCCGCGTTTCTTGGAAGCCTCCACAAACTCCCAAAAGTGCTCCACTTCGGGGCTCCACGCCCGAAGCCGCGCCTGCTCCAGGGCCTGCGCCACGTTCAAGCCCCCGCGATAGAGCAGATCAAACGCCCGCTTCATCTCGAGTCTCAGGGCCCCGGACCAACCCGACCGGCGAAGGCCCACCACGTTTAGACCCACCATCCGGTTCAAAAGGGCCACCATCGTGTAAGGAGGGACGTTTTTGCTGAGGCTGCTGTTGCCTTGAGACATCGCCTGCCGACCGATCTTCACAAACTGATGCACTTTGGTTCCCCCTCCCAAAAACACCTGATCCTGCACCTCGACAAACCCGCCCAGCATCACGCCATTGGCAAAAATCACCCGGCTTCCCACCCGCGAATCATGCCCCAAGTGGGAACCCACCATCAGCAGACAGTCGTCACCCAGCGCCGTCTCTCCCCCGGACACCGTGGCCCGGTGAATGGTGCAATGCTCACGGATCCGATTCCGGTGACCGATCCGCACAAAACTGGGCGTGGCCGGATCAAAGCGCAAATCCTGCGGGTCCCCGCCAAGCACGGTGCCGGCCCCCACCACATTGTGGCTGCCCATCAAAACACTGCCACGCACCACCGCGTGCGCTTCCACCACCGAGTGCTCGCCAATTTGTGCACCTGCCTCCACCACCGCAAATGGCCCCACAGACACATTCGGTCCAAGCTGCGCGTCTGGGGAAACAACTGCCGTGGGATGAATCATGGCGCAGGCTAATCCGAAGCACGCGCCCCCCTCAATACCATCCCCCCCAGCCGTTCCACTCCCGCCCCCGCAGCATTCGCTACACTCGCGGCTTGGGGAGGCTTCCGTGCTCCCGGGCAAAACATTCGGGACACACCCCGTGGCTGATCCGACTCCCGGAATGCTCCGCGAGGTAACACTCCACCGGCTGCCAACGGCTCCCCTCGTCACGGATGCGACTGCAGTACATGCAGATCGGCAAAAGGCTCCGCAGATCTCGAATCTGCCGGTGATAATCCAAAATCCGCGCTGCCACCCCCAGCCGCATGCAAAGCACCTCCCTGTCCAGCGGCTTGGAGAGAAAATCATCCACCCCCGCCGCCATCGCCGCCCGGATGTTCTCCAGCCCCGGGGCCATCCCCGTCAGCAGAATAAAGTACGGGTACTCCCCCCCGGCCTCCCGACGAATCCGGCGGCAAAGCTCCAACCCGTCGAGGTCCGGCATCTTCCAATCACTCAAAACCACCGACACCGGATCGCGCTTCAAATGCGCCCAAGCCTCCTTGCCGTCGCGGACCAAAAACACCTCATGCCCTTCACGCTCCAAGCTGAGCTGAAGGATTTTCGCCGATACCGCGTCGTCTTCTGCCACCAAAATTTTCATGCGCCTGCCCAATAGTACCCCGAGCATGACCGATCTCTTTGTGCAGCCGAAGACGCAACCGCTCAAATTCCTCGCAAACTTGCTCCGCTTCCTGGGCTACCGAGACCGTCAGTCCGTCCTCACAGCGCTCCTCCACCGCCAGACAACGGTGCATCAACGCCTGCGCCCCAAAATGAGAGGCGCTCCCCCTCAAGAGGTGAACCGCCCTTTCCAGTGCGCCGACATCTCCCTCCTGGCCAGCTCTCCGAATCACATCCGCCGCCGCAGCGCCATCCTCCAAAAACCGCTCCACCAACTCCCTCACCAACACCTCTCCATTCTCCCCTCCCAACTGGCGCAGACTCTCCAAAGCCAGCGGATCCACCACAGCAAATGCATTCGGGATCTCTCCTTCACGCGCTGCTCGCCCCGCCTGAGACGGCTTCGGGGCCCGCCGCAAAGCCTCCTCCAAAGCGTCCAGCCGTATCGGTTTTTCTAAAAAGTCATCCATCCCGGCCTCCAAACAGCGCTTCCGTTCCACCCCCTCC
>JBANFR010000052.1:0-22213 GCA_037975925.1 Verrucomicrobiota bacterium | reverse complement strand
GCCCGTACAATTCGCCAAAATCGCGCACGCTCAGCTTTTTCACAAAGGCGCGCCCGGTCTCCCGAAATTCCACCAATCCCTCGCTCTCCAAAGTCACCAGCGCTTCGCGGACCGGCACCCGGCTCACGCCCAACCGGCGCGCCACGGGCGCCTCCGAGAGGCGCGTTCCTGGCGCCACCGCACCGGAGAGAATTTCCTCGCGGAGTGTCGCCACCGCGCAGTCCGACAATGAACGTGAAGCTCGTGCACTCATGAGTTTGGGAACCAATACGTCTCACCCCGGTATACCGTTTCCACGAATGATCCTTAGCTGGCGGCGCAGTCTTTTTTCCTGCAATCCCACCTCCACACGGTCCCCCTCCCTGCTCCCTGTCCTCCAAACGTCCGACATGACGCCCACTCCCCCCACATGGCCTACTCAGCCCGTGTACAAAATCCCACGCTTCCTCCTCCTCTGGGCCATCGCATGCTGGTGCGTCCCGGCCCACGGAGATCTGGCTCCCCGCGTCGCAATCTTCGCTGAGAAAGGCTTCCCTCAAGGCACCGGAAGATTACCCGTTGCGGCACAGAAGCTCGCCCGAACCCTGCGCTCACTCGGCTTCGAATCCCAAATTCTGAACGCGGAGGAACTCGCAGATTCCACGCGACTATCGCCATCCCTCTTTCCCGCTCTGGTGCTCCCCTCTGGCAATGCGTTCCCCAAAAACGCCCTCCCCAACCTCCACGCCTATCACCGCGCGGGAGGTTGTCTCGTCCTGAGCGGCGTTCCCTTCAGCCACCCCTGTGAACTGCAGGAAAAAAAGTGGAAGGATCTCGGGCACGCCAATTTTTACGAACACCGCGGGGAAGGCATGGGCACGGGCGGGTTTCACTCTTCGCGCACCGATGAAAAATCCACGATTCGCATTCCCGTCAGCCCGCTGCAAATTCCGCCCCAGTGGTTTCCTCCGGCGGACGGGCGCACCCAGTGGCTGGATCCCAAGTCATTGGATCCCGCGGACGACGTCGTGCCGATTGTCGACACCGTCCTGCCGGATCAGACGGCCCGCCCCGCAGCAGCGCTCATCCGCCACCGGTGCCAGTCGTTTTTGGGCGCTTGCGACGTGTGGCTGGGCCACTGCGGGAATGGAAACTCCGAGGCGGACGCCTTTCGGGCGACCCAACTCCTCGTACGCGGAGTGCTTTGGGCTTTGCGTGAGAAGGAACAAATCGCACAGGAAAAATTCGATGCCGGGATTGCACGGCTCAATCAGGAGGCTCCTCCCGCCCCGCTTCCAGCCGGGCTGGAGTGGAACGAATCACCGATGCCGTGGGGGCCACGATTTATCCCGAAGTCAGCGACTCCAGCACGCCAGATGCGGGTCGTTTCCCTCGCAAAACTCAGCGCCGATGAACGGGTTGCCATCACCTGTCTCCAGGGACTCACCTGCCGGACACTTCCGGAAATCTGGCTCGTGCGCAATGCGGCCGATCGATTCTGGCTCGAACAGCACCAACAACAGGGCCACATCGACAGCGTTCATGAGGTAGCGGATTGGACCCGGCTGGTGGCGGAATTTCGCCCCATCATCCGTGGGGTTGTGGTACCAGATCTCGCGCTGTACCGAGGCGATTTGATTGCGGCCAATGTCGCAGCTTGCGAGGACCTCCTCGTGGCTTCACCGGAGTTGGCCGAGCGGCTCGGACTCGAGGTCCGGATCGATCTGCGGGGACGTTTCGAGACTTACGTGGAAGGGCTGCGTTGGATGTGGGAAACCTACCGGGACCGCTTCAACCGGCACGTGTGCGACTACATGCAGCCCGCCCGGCTGCGGGCCGGTAACTTCGCCTTCGCCTACCAGTGGCGCGCACCCATGGTCTGGATTTGCGGCGACGAAGACGAAGCTCACCCCGGTGCCGACCGTTTTCAGGAAAAAAGAGCGGTGGCGGAAATTTTTGCGCAAATGCACGGAAACATTCCCGTCTTTGGATTTCCGGCAGCCGACCCTGGGATCGGGATCGGTGAACCTCCCGGGGTAGAGCTGGCGAGCCGCTACGGCAAAGCACTCGTTTGCACGGATCACACGGTGAACGCCGGAGTGATGAGCGGCTTTAGCGTCGAGGCACTTCGGACACCCGAACAGCCGCCGGCTCCTCCCCTCCAACGGGACAAGGTCTACGTCGCTCTGGTGGTTTCCGATGGCGACAACCAGAATGCCTGGCACCAATTTTTCCGAAGCTATTTCGAGCACCCTAGCCACGGAAAATTCCCGCTCGCCTTTGGAATCGGCCCGGCCATCCGCGAACTCCAACCCGCAGTCGCGCAGTGGTACTATGACCGCGCAACACCGACGACGGAGTTCATCGCCGATGTGAGCGGCGCGGCGTATATGCAACCCGACCACTGGGGCGAAGCCTATCGCGAACCCGACCGACTGCTCTCCGGCTTCCTCGATTGGACCGCAAAAATGCTCCCGCCCATGGGTCTCCGGACCCTGAGAACAGTGCACGGCGAGGACAAGTTGCTCGCGCAATACGCCAAGGCGCTTCCTTTTTGCCACAGTATCTTCGCCGACATGGGCTGTTATTCGGGACACAAGGGCATCCGGAATCTCACCTACGCGCTCCCCGACGGAATGCCCGTCTTCCGCGCGGCCACGACGTGGCGAAACTTCGGCAACGGCTTTCTTGGCGAAATCCGCGAGCAGGTCGGCTCCCAGCGCCCTGCGTTTGTGAATGGCTTTGTGCACTGCTGGACCTTTCGCCCGGGCGACATTCAGAAAATTGTCGAATCAGCCGATCCCGACATGGTGTTTGTGACCCCCTCGCAGTTGGCCCAGCTGTATCGCGAGGCACAGACCCAAGTCGCACGCACCTCGCCCAAATAAGCGCGCCCTCCGCGCACTCCCCGCTCCAGACTCAAGGAGCCAACCGTCAGGACGAAACCGAAGACCCGAGGTACTTCGCAACGGCCTGCGCACGCGAGTGCACGTGCAGCTTTTCGTAAATGCGCCCCGTCAACGTGCGGACCGTGGAGAAACGAATGCCCAGTTGCTCGCCAATCTCCTTCTGCAAATGGCCCTGTGCCAGTAACTCCAGAATCTCGCGCTCCCGGGGAGCCAGTTTCTCGAGAACCGAATCCCGGCTCCCCCCAGCCTCCGGCACGCCAGCGGGCGGCTTCCGAAACGCCTGAATCACCCGGCGCGCAATGCTGCTGCTCATCGGAGCCCCTCCCTGGTGCGCTTCCCGGATGGCTTCCAGCAACTCCGAGGGCGCCATCGGTTTGCGCAAATACCCGGTGGCTCCCGCCGAAAGAGAATCAAAAATGGCCTCCGTATCGTCGTACACGGTAAGCATCAGAAACTGAGTCTGGGGCAGTTCAGCGGACAATCGGGCCACACACGCCACGCCGCTCGCTTTGGGCAGATTGATGTCCATCAGCACCACGTCCGGGCGCAGCCCAGGCAATCCCTTCCACGCTTCTTCGGCCGATCCAAACGCCCCCGCGCAGTGCATTCCGGCATCCGAAGCAACGATGCTCGCCAGACTCTCCCGCAAGCCGGCGTCGTCCTCCACAATTCCCACTCTCAAAGGGGCATTTTCGTTCACAACACAGTCGATTCTCAAGGACGGCGCGACGTTAGAGGAATTCGTAGCCGCGCCCGAGTGCCGCGCCCCGGGGCGGAGTCCAATTCCAAACTTCCCCCAACCTGTTCGATGCGGGCCCGCACATTCGCAATCCCACGGGACTCGCTCATCCCGCCCATTTCAAAACCGCACCCGTCGTCCTCAATTTCAATCACAAGCACCCCCGGTTCGCAGCGGATTCGCAAAAAAACGACGCCCGGGCGCCCGTGCCGAACGGCATTGTGCAGAAGCTCTTTGGCAGCGAGGAAGGCCTCGTAACGCGCAGCGGAAGGGAGCGGCAAATCCGGGAGTTCCTCGGGTATCTCCGTTCGAAAGCGAACCTGCGCAAGCGACAGGTGCTCCTGGGCAAATTGGGAAATGTAACTCACCAGCGGCTCCACCGCGTCGCGCTGCGGGTTAACAGCCCAAACAATCTCTGCGAGCTGCCGGGCTGTGCCGGTGGCGCGTTTGGAAATTTCGTCCAGGCGCTCGCAGGCTGCGGGACGGTCGGCCACAAGCGTGCGGGCCATTCCACTCAGAAAAGCGATCTGTGCCAGATTCGCTCCCAATTCGTCGTGGATATCGCGCGCGATCCGGGCCCGCTCACGCTCCAACGCGTGTTCCCGCTCAACTTCCTCCATCCGCCTTTGGACCCGCCGGCGCACCAGCGAGCGCACCAGCACCCAAGTGACCCCGGCTCCCACCGCGATCAACCCCAGCCAAAACATCGGCCGTTCCCACAGCGGCGGTGGAATGCGAAAGGTCAATGCCACTCCCCCCTCCACAGGCCGCCCCTCCACATCCTCACCCGCCACCACCAACTGGTATTGGCCAGAGCGCAGGTTTTCGTAAACCGCCTGTCCGCTCGCCCCCTTCCCCAAACTAAAACACTCCCTCCAGCGCAATTGGATCTGATCCCCCTCCTCCACCTCCGACGCCGCACCCGGACGCGTCATCCAAGCCCCAAACTTCCGCGCATCCGTGTCCACCCACGCCAGGGCATGCGTCCCATCCCGCAACCTCACCACCTGCGCCAACTGCGCACGCGTCCCGCTTCGGACCCAATCCCGCGGACTCCCCAACGCCGAATCCATCTCCACCCCATCCTCACTCGAATACCGATAACTCCGCTCCGCTCCGCCCCCTCGGGGACGCACGAGCATTTCCACGTCCCGAATCGCATACACCCCCACCAATTCAGGAATGCTCGGGACCACCAACAACTGGAGCCGCTTCGAACGCGCCGGCACCTTCAATTCCGCCGAACGCGCAGAAAACTCCGAGCCCGTCAGGCTCCCCTTCCACCCGGAACTCTCACGCTCCGCATTCAAATCTTCGCTCCCCACCATCGCTCCCGCCCCGTCCAAAAAGCGGACCGTCACCTGCGCATGAGCACGCATCCGGTGCCAGTCCCGGTCGGCTCCCACCAAAAAGTGGCGCAAGCGCAGAGACTTCTCCGAGTCCGCCGGAACCTCTTTCCAGTCGACGCGGAGGGACTGGACGGCGGGAAAGATCAACGGCGGCTTTCCCTCCCCGACGCTTCCCTTCCACTGCGAAGGTGGAAGCACCCGCCCATTCACCTCCACCGAGTTGACCTCAAAGCGCAGGGGACGCGGCTCCGATTGCGCGCATGCGCCGCTCCCAAAGACGCAGCTCAAAACAACCGCTGCACACACCCATCCCCAACCGCCGCCCGCTCTCCAAGTAGAGCCGCCGCTCATCGGGAACTACGCTCGGTCAACTCGATCCCACCGGCTTCAAACCGAATCCGGCCATCTTTCAGCAAAGACCCTAGCGCCTGCTTGAATGCCTTTTTGCTCGTGGAAAAAGTTGCCCGAATCGCATCGGGACTGCTCCGGTCATCAAACTCCAGGCGCCCCCCGGCAGCCTGAAGCGCGGCGACAATCTGCAAAGTCAGCGGCCCCACCCGTTCGTACCCCGACGGATCCAGGCTCAAATCGAGCTTACCGTCGGGACGCACTGTTCTGACGTATCCGTCGACGGTTTGCCCGATCTCCAGCGAGGAGCCGAGTTCTCCGCGGTAAAGCAAGCCCCAGTGCGCATGCTCCACGATCGCCTTAAAACCGAGATCGGTCTGCTCCGCGATGAGGAAACGCACGGGCTGTCCCTCGTGATATGTCGGCGCGGTCTGGCTCATGTGCCGGTTGAGGCGGCTACTGGCCACAATCCGGTGCGTTGCCTTATCCAGAACAACCGCCACCACGATCCATTCGCCGACCCGAACCCGGCGTGCCTGCTCGCGAATGGGCAGCAGCAAATCCTTCGGCAATCCCCAGTCCAAAAATGCACCCACCCCGGGGGTAAATCCCACCACCTCCAAAAGCGCAAATTCGCCCGCCCACGCGTAGGGTTCCTCGGTGGTCGCCACGAGTCGATCCTCGGAGTCGCGATACAAAAAAACGTCCAGGACATCCCCGGGCTCCGTCCCCTCGGGGATATACCTTTTGGGCAGCAAAATTTCGCCCAACTCGCCACCGTCCAGGTACAGACCGGGCGATGCGAGCTTCAAAACGTTCAGTGAATTGCGACGACCGAGTTCTGCCATAACACGGAAAATCGGATCGCCGCGCCCAATTACAAGTCTCGGTTGCAGGCGCCCGGGACAAACCCGCCCTTCCCGTCGCCTCCCCGAAAGAGCCGTGCGGCCCTAAGGCGCCTCTTCCTCCGCAATGCGCTCCACCTTTCCCACCATCACCCCATAGCAAAGCGCCCCCAGCAGCGCCGTCACCCCGATGTAGGTGATCGCCGGCGCAAAATTGTCTCCCTTCACCAAATACCCGATCACAATCGGCACACTCACGGAGGCCAGGTTCCCCACAAAATTAAACATGCCACCCGTCAGCCCGAGCAAACGTTCCGGGGCAATCGCAGAAACCAGCGACCACGTGATGGAGGCCAAGCCGTTCCCGAAAAACGCAATCGACAGGCAAGTGATGATCAGGGCCGGGCTCTGCACGTAATTGGCGCCCACAATCGAGGAGGAGATGAGAAGGCCCGAGATAATCGGCATTTTCCTCGAAAACCCGAGCGAACTGCCCCGACGCACCAAAAAGTCCGAGAGCAGCCCGGAAGACACCACTCCGAGAAAGGCGGCCAGAAAGGGAACCGAGGCCAGGAAGCCGGCCTTGATAAAGTCCATGCCCCGGTACTTGACGAGGTAGGTCGGAAACCACGTCAGAAAAAACCAGAGCGTGGAGTTGAGAAAAAACTGGCCGAGGTAAACGCCCCACAACTTGCGCTTGTTGAGCACAGCGGCGAGATCACTCCACTGAAACGACGACCGGGATCGGATTTTGGTGGCCAGATCCACTAACCCTCCCCCCTTCGCAATCAGCTCAATCTCAGCTGCATTGGCACCGCGAAAATCCCGAGGTTCGCGATAAAGCGCATACCAGACGGCGGCCCACACAATCCCCAGCGCCCCCGTCACCACAAAGACCATGTGCCACCCAAGGTGTTGTTGCAGGTAGATGAGCGCCGGCGTCAGGAAGGCGAGTCCCACGAATTGACCGGAGGTGTAGAAGCCGATCGCCGACGCGCGCTCACGCTCCGGAAACCATGCGGTGACCACCCGATTGTTGATGGGGTACGCGGGTGCCTCGAGCGCGCCCACCGCAATGCGCAGAACCGCGAGGCCGACCACATTCCCGACAAAACCCAGGCCCATCGTCGCCACCGACCACAGCGCAATGGCTACCGGGTAAAGCACGCGCGGCGGGACCCTGTCCACCAGCCAACCTCCCGGCACCTGCATCACGGCATAGCTCAAGCCGAATGCCGACAAGATGAACCCCATATGCTCGGCATCAATGCCCAGATCCTCCGAAAGCTTCGGGGCTGCCACGGAGAGGTTGCTGCGATCGAGGTAGTTGATGACCACCGTCACAAAGAGCAGCGTCAGGATCAGAAACCGCGCCCGGGAAGGTTCCCCAGAAGCCGAGGCACCCGAAGGCGCGCTCGCACTGGAAAGAGGTAGGTGAGACATGAGATGTGACGGTGGAACAAAGGCCAACGAGCCGCCCGGCTCGCGGAGAGTCGCGGACTCCTACCACTCGGCGAAGCTGCCATCCTTGTGGCGCCAGATGGGGTTGCGCCAGCGGTGGCCCGTCTTGGCCTGCTCCTGCACAAACTCTTCATTGATTTCGATGCCAAGACCGGGGCCATCGGGAATTTTGACGTGACCGTCCGCGTAATGGAACACACTCGGATCCACGAGGTAATCAAGGAGGTCATTGCCCTGGTTATAGTGAATGCCCAGGCTCTGCTCCTGGATGAAGGCGTTGTAGCAGTTCGCATCGAGTTGCAAGTTGACCGCCAGCGCAATCGGCCCCAGGGGGCAGTGCAACGCAATCGCCACATCGTAAGCCTCCGCCATGTTGGCAATCTTGCGGGTCTCGGTGATTCCTCCGGCATGCGACGGGTCGGGCTGGAGAATATCCACGTAACCATCCTGCAGGATCCGCTTAAAGTCCCAGCGCGAGTACAGGCGTTCGCCAAGCGCAATCGGGGTGTTTGCCATCAGCGCAATTTCCCGCAACGCCTCGTAGTGCTCACTCAGCACGGGCTCCTCGATAAACATCAAACGGAATTGCTCGAGTTCCTTGATCAACACCTTGGCCATCGGCTTGTGCACCCGACCGTGAAAATCCACACCGATCCCGAAATGCGGGCCCACCGCCTCCCGAATCGCAGCCACATTGGCCAGCACCTGGTCCACCTTGTCGAAGGTGTCCACATACTGCATCTCCTCGCACGCGTTCATTTTCACCGCCGTAAACCCGAGTCGGGCCCGCTCCTTCGCCTGCGCCGCAGTCTCCGACGGGCGATCCCCTCCAATCCACGAATAGACCCGAATCCGGTCCCGCACCTTGCCCCCGAGCAACTGGTGCACGGGCACCCCGAGAGTCTTGCCCTTGATATCCCACAAAGCCTGGTCAATCCCCGCCAGCGCACTCATGTGCATCGCGCCTCCCCGATAAAAACCGCCCCGGTACAGAATGGTCCAATGATCCTCGATTTGCGCGGGATCTTTCCCGATCAAATACTCCGACAATTCCTCCACCGCCGCAGCCACACTGTGCGCCCGCCCCTCCACCACCGGCTCGCCCCAACCGCTGATTCCTGAGTCCGTTTCGATTTTGAGGAAACACCAGCGGGGAGCGACAATATACGTGGTCAGTTTGGTGATTTTCATAGAGAATTTGGGGGTTTAAGCAGAGCAGCTTCAGGGATTCGGCTTAGAAAGCGCGCGCCAGGCAGCCACAAACACTTCCGCCTGAAGCCGAACGGTTTCCGGACTGACTCCGGGCTTGTAAAGTGAGGAACCGAGACCGAATCCACGAGCGCCCGCAGCGATGTACGCACCCATGTTTTGCGGCGTAATTCCGCCCACCGGGACCAGCGGGAGCTCCTTTGGAAAAACAGCCTTCCACGCCTTCACCACCTCCGGTCCGAGATGCTCCGCCGGAAACAATTTGAGCAGATCCGCACCGGCCTCAAGCGCCGCAAAACCCTCCGTCGGCGTGGCAACCCCTGGCGCGCAAAAAAGACCCGCCGACTTCGCGGCACGGATCACGGCTACATTGGTGTTGGGAGAAAAAATGAGCGTCCCGCCTACTGCGGCCACCTCCTCCACCTGCGAAGGCGTGAGCACCGTGCCCGCTCCCACCCGCGCCGAATTACCCAATTCGACCCCGAGCCGACGAATGCTCTCGAGCGGTTGCGGCGAGTTGAGCGGCACCTCGATCCAGCGAAATCCCGCATCGAATAAAGCCCGTCCCACCGGAACGATTTCATCGGGCGTGATCCCCCGGAGAATGGCAACCAAGGGCATTGATTCAAAAAGAGCGTCATTCATGGGCAGAATTCACAAGGGATGGAGAGGTATCATGGGAGAGCAGTCCCGCAGCCAAAGCGATTTGCCACAGTCCCGCGGGAGCGGTCTGGTCGAGAACGCGAGTGCGCGCAATCCCGCCTTCCGCCATCGCCTCCCGGTAGCGCTCACAAAGCGCCGCATCCCCCAAAAGAACGACCGGCGGAAAACCTCCACCCGGGAAACGCGCCAGCACGCTGCGAAGTTCCTCTCCGATCAGCAGTCCGGAGAGATATTCCAGTGTGTGCGCGGCGCGCAGGCTGCCCGTCAGAAACAGACTCCTGGCCGTAAACAAGCGTGCCGAAACGCTCTCAGCCCCGCTCGCGAGAGCATTACGTACCCCGCGCAAAAAAGCGGCCCGGTCCGCCTCCGGCGACTCCTCCCGTGCCGGTTTGCCGAGAATGGAATGGTCGCGCAACAGCGCAAAAAGTTCGCCCGTCATGTGCGTACTGAAACTCTCGATGCGGCCCTCGCGTAACACAGCCCATTTGCTGTGTGTCCCCGGAAGCACCAAAAGAGCGTGCGCAGCCAACTCCGGTTCCAGCGCCATTGCCCCCAGAATCTGCGTCTCCTCACCGCGCATCACATCGGGAAGTTCGCCGCGACGGACGAGGCCAGGCACCAGGTGCAACTCTCCACACCCTGTCTCGAATGCCAGCAAACCCTCCGCAATCCGGGACGGATCTGCCGGACACTCCACGTACGGAACCTCACGCCACCCCTGGCGACTCCCAATCATCCCAGACGCAAGCACGGGAATCCCAGGCCACTGCGCCCGCCAGTCGCCCACCAAATCCCGGAAGGCGGCCGAGAAATCACCGCCCGGCGTGTGAAGAATCCCCCACGGACGACTCCGAACCTCCTGAACCGCTCCCATCTCCCCCAGCAGATAGCCGCGCAGCGAAGACGTGCCCCAGTCGAGGCCGATAAGACGAGGAGACAACACAGGGGCATTCATGCGAGAGACCGGAGCGGACACAGGTTCAACGATCGGACAAGAGGTTGGGGGGTGTTTGGCCGGACAGGCGAAATGTGCGTCCATCCAATCGCACCAGTTTCCGACTCGCAAATCCGGTGAAATGTTATGTTAACATGAGGAGCGTGTCCGACCTTCCTGCCGTCACTCTCCGCTCCATTGCGAGCCTCGCCGGCGTCTCGCTGATGACCGTCTCACGCGTTCTGAACGACTCACCGCACGTGGCGCCGCACACCCGCAAGCGCGTCCAGGCGGCCGCGCTCTCTCTCCAGTACCAACCCGACCCGCACCTCGCCCGCATGATGCATCAGGTGCGCAGTCGCAAGGCGCGCAGCGAAAGAGCCGTCATTGCCGTCGTTCGGGAGACTCCACCCAAGCCTTTTTTCAACGACCCCGCCCACCAGTACGTCTCGCTGCCGGACATTGCCAATCGGGCGGAGCGACAGGGTTTTCGGGCGGAAGAATTTTGGTTGGGCACCGGTGGCGTTCACGCCCGCAATCTCGGGCGCATTCTCCAGGCAAGAGGAATCGAGGGGGTCATTGTTTCGCCGCACTCCTCAAGGGTGTGGTGTGCGGAAATGGACTACGCACCCTTTGCGGCTGCGACCTTCGGGTACGGCTTGCAGCGGCCCTCGCTCCATCGCGCCTCCACCAACATGATGCTCGGGATTGCCCTCGCAACGGGCGCTCTGCAACAGCGAGGCTACCGGCGCATCGGATTGGCTGTGACCCAGTGGGTCAATGAGCGTTCCCAGCACACCTACAGCGGCGCGATGCTCCACTTTCAACAAAGCCTGCCCACCCGCTCGCGGGTGCCCATTCTGCTGTTTCCCGGCAACGCCCTGAACGACTGCGCCGGGATGTTTTCGGACTGGATCAAAAAGCACCGACCCGACGCGCTCATCTCTCTGGATGCCTTTGTACCCGAATGGCTTGCAAAACTTAGCCTCCGTGTACCGGAAGACGTCGGTCTTGTGGTGCACGATTGGACGGAGCGGATGGTCGGGTTTGCCGGGATTGATCATCGTCGCAGCCACGTCGCAGCCGCGGCGGTGGACATGGTAGCGACGCAATTGCTCCACAACGAAAGAGGAATCCCCGAAATTCCCAAACAAACCCTGATCCCTCCCCGGTGGGTCGAGGGAACCAGCGTCCGCCCACTCCCATAGGCGGCGGGAGCGCGCAGCCCCCGCTGCGCTTTGGCTTTCCTAACACGCAAGAGCCCCCTTTTGATACGCCGCGCACAGCCCCCGCCCGGCTGTAAGATTTCTCTTCGTGCGGCTAATGCTCCTCGAATGAGACCCCTCCCCCTCCTCCTCGCCGGCATCGTCGCCTCCACCACCCCGTTCCACTCTCTCCACGCCAAAAAGCCCCAACCCTCTGCCGCCGACAAAGCGAAGGATCTCGCGGCCCTGCCCTCTCCTGTCCTCCAGAGCTGGGCAACCCGACAGGAAGGGCTTCACCGCGATTTCCCTCAAGCGGCCCTCGGTCCCGACGGTACGCCGTGGGTCGTTTACATCGAACACGATGGAAATGCGGACACCCTCCACCTGACCCATTCCACCCCGGAGGGTTGGGCCGCTCCCCTGCTTATTTCTTCGCTCCCCGGCGTCATCCACCAACCCACCCTCACGGTCACCCCCTCCGGCGACCTCTGGGTTTTCTGGGGACAACTCAACGAAAGAGCAGACGTGGTGTCGCTCCGGGCCCGCCAAATCACCGACGGCAAACCCCAACCCGAGTTCGTCCTGAGCGAATCCACCGGCAGCGAAACCTTCGCCGATGCCGGAACCGATTCCGCCGGACGCGTCTGGGTCACCTGGCAATCCATGCGCCGTGGACAGGCGGACGTACTGACCCGCTGGCTGGATCCTCAAAAGGGCACTTGGTCGGCCACCTTCAACGTGAGTCCGCCCGAGGGAGGCAATTGGGAGCCGCGCCTTGCCTTCGACTCGCAGGAGGGCGCGTGGATCGCCTACGACTCCTCCAAGGGACGCGAGTTCAACCTGCGCCTTGCTCGTGTCTCGCTCGACGGGGCCGTGGAGTCATTTCCAATCGCGGAATCCCCTTATTACGAAGCACGCGCCCGGATTGTGGCAACCGCCGACCGGAAGGGGTTCTGGATCACCGCCGAACGGGGCCGCCAGCAATGGGGCAAGCCACAGCGCGGCCATGCAGACGACGACGGGATCAATAGCCAGAAACAGCTCCTTTTCGGCCACTTTGATACCCATTCCAAATCCTTCAACGAATTCCCGCTTCCGGCGGCAGGCCGTTTTGCGCCCCGTTCCGCTCTCTCGGTAAACCTGCCCACCGTCGGGGTCGACCGATCCGGCAACCCTTGGATGGCGTGGCGTTTTTACACCGAAACCCATTGGCGGATCGCGGTGTCGCGGCTCGATCTCCAAACCAAACAATGGGGCAACCCCATGGAAGTGCCTGACAGCTCTTTTGGTCAGGACCGCCACAGCACCTTGCTCGCCTCTCCCCAAGGGATGCTCCTGTGCTGGGCCAGCGATCAGCGCCAATCCAAGGCCGTCCAGTTCGCCGGCGTGCACCTGGCTCGCCTCTCCCCTGACTTTGCCCCCTACCAGGATGGCCCGCTCAAACTCCTCCCCGCCGCCGAGCCCAAACCCTACCTCCATGGGGAAACCCCAGCCCGCCCGAGGGACGAGCATCATTCGTGGACCGTCGGCGGCAAAACCTACCACCTCGTGTGGGGTGACGTGCACCGGCACACCGATTTCTCCAATTGCCGGACCAGTTTCGACGGCTGTGTGCTCGAACACTTCCGGTACGGATACGACGTGGCGGCGCTCGATTTTATGGGCACCAGCGATCACACGGACATCGGCAAGCGGATGCATCCCTACGAGTGGTGGCAAACGCAGCGCCTCGTGGATGTGTTTCATTCGAAGGGAAAATTCCACTCCCTCTACGCTTACGAACGCGAGCAGCCCTTCCCCTGGGGGCACCGGAATGTCGTCTTTGCCCAACGCGGCGGCCCCATCGTCTACATCAGCAGACTCTCCTACGGTTCCTCCCGCTGGAATGCACTCTACCCCGTCGCCCCCGGCTCCGGCCCCATCACCCCTCAGGAACTCTGGGAAGTGCTCCTCCAATACGGCAAACCCGCCGCCGTGATCAGCCACACCGGTGCCACGGGAATGGGAACGGACTGGAACCTCTACCCAAAGGTCGACAACCGAATCGAAAACACCGTCGAAATTTTCCAGGGCGCCCGAGTGAGCTACGAGGGACTGGGCGCCCCCCAACCCACGGGAGGCCTCCGAGTGGGAGAAAAATACACCGCCAACACGGGGTCCGATGCCGTCATTCCAGCGCCTCCGGCCGCGATCGAGGACTTTGGGGAGAAACGCAACAATGGCCTGTTTCAAAACGCATTGCGCCAGGGCCACAAGCTGGGCGTTTTCGCCAGCTCCGACCACATCGCCCAACATACGTCCTTCGGCGGCGTCTATGTGGAGGAAGGCTCGCGGGAAGGCATCATTCGCGGGCTCCAGGCAAGAAACAGCGTCGGCGCCACGGACAAAATTTTTGTCGAATTCAGCTGCAACGACCGTCCCATGGGGCAAATCCTGGAATCCAAGCAACCGCCCCAGCTGGCTTTCCGCGTTTTCGGAACCGCGCCGCTCAAAAGGATCACGCTCGTTCGCAACGAGGAAAACTATCGGGTTTTTGAACCCGGAAAGCCCGAATTCGCATCCGCCCTCACCGACACGGAAGCCCTTCCCGGCGAGAACCGGTACTACCTCCGCGTCGAGCAGGAGGACGGCAATATGGCGTGGTCTTCGCCCGTGTGGTTCACCCTGGCCAAGTAAACGCGGGATGCGGCGCTCCGGAGCATCCTCCGGAGCCGCCCTCTTCGGGGGGGCGCACAAAGGGGGCTTTGGCGCCTCACAGAGCTCCCTTCAGTACAGATTTTTTGTCCAAACTTTGGGCCTGAAGGACTCTTTCCGTGTGTGGCCACTGCGCCCTCGAGTTCCTCACCCCCATGAAAAACGCGCTCCTCTGGATTCCCCTGCTCGGCACCACCGCCCTCTTTGGTGCTGCCGCCCCCCTCAGCGTCTCCGGCATTTACCCCCACCTGGCCATGTTCAATCAGGAGGGGGAATGTGGGACGGGCGCCGTCGTGCCCTGGGCCGACCGGCTGTGGGTCATCACCTACGGTCCCCACAAGCCGATGGGCTCCTCCGACAAACTGTACGAAATCACCCCGGAGCTGAGCCAAATCATCCGTCCCGAGAGCATCGGTGGGACCCCAGCCAACCGGATGATTCACAGGGAATCCAACCAACTCGCCATCGGTCCCTACTTGATTGATGCGCTCCGGAATGTGCGGGTCATTCCGTGGCAGAAAATGCCCGGACGCCTCACCGGCACCGCCCGGCATCTGAGCGATCCGGCGCACAAGCTGTATTACGCCACCATGGAGGAGGGCCTGTACGAAGTGGACGTCCACTCGCTGGCCGTGAAGAGCTTGATTCAGGATGGAAACAAATTTCCCCCGGGGAAAACCGACGCCTTCTCGAGTGCTCCCTCCAAACTGCCCGGATACCACGGCAAAGGCCTCTACAGCGGACAGGGTCGCGTGGTGTATTCCAACAACGGGGAGCAGGGCGCGCCCCAGGACCCGACCATTCCCAGTGGCGCTCTGGCCCAGTGGCAGGGCGAGGCAGATTGGACCCTCGTGCGGCGCAACCAGTTTACCGAGGTCACCGGTCCCGGCGGAATCTACGGAGCAACCCATCCAGACACCGACCCGATCTGGAGTGTCGGTTGGGATTCCCGATCGCTGCTCCTGATGCTTCTCGAAAATGAGCAGTGGCACTGCTACCGGCTCCCTAAGGCGAGCCATTCCTACGATGGCGCACACGGCTGGAACACCGAATGGCCCAGAATTCGGGACATCGGCGAAAAGGACCTCCTCATGACGATGCATGGGACATTCTGGAAGTTCCCAAAAGACTTCGGGCTCCGGAACTCGGCTGGGATCACGCCCCGTTCCACCTACCTGAAGGTCATTGGCGATTTTGCACGCTGGAATGACCGCGTCGTATTCGGATGCGACGACACCGCAAAAAGCGAGTTCCTCAACAAGCGCCAGGCCAAGGGGGCACTCGCCGGCCCCGGCCAGTCCCAGTCCAACCTCTGGTTTCTCAATCCAGAGCAAATCGATCAGCTCGGCCCAGTCCACGGCCGAGGCTCGGTCTGGTGGCAGGAAGATATCGATTCGGGTGCGGTCTCCGATCCCTTCCTGTTTTCGGGCTACACCCAGCGGGGCCTTTTCCTCTCCCACGCCAGTCCCTCCGCAGTGAGTTTTAGTCTCGAAATCGACGAAACAGGACGGAATGAGTGGCGCTCCCTGCGATCCATTCAAGTCCCGCCCGGCGGCAGTAGCTGGACGGAATTTGCCCCCGAGGAAAAGGGAGTCTGGGTGCGCATCCGACCGGATTCGGCGGTGCAGAAGGCGAGCGCGACCTTTGCCTATCGCAACGCCGACAACCGCCCGCTCGAACCGGCGGCGATGTTTGCCGGACTTGCCAAGCCGGGCTCGACGGCAATCGACGGCGGCCTGCTCTACGCCATGGGCAATCAAAGCGGCGTCCTGCGGCTCCTGGCTCGGAACAATCGCGGCGAAGTCGGGTGCTACGAACTGGACAAGGAGCTTACGCTCAAACCGGTCGACGATCCCAAGGCAGGGGGTGAAATCTCCGGAAAAGCGGCCATTCCGGAGGGTGTCCTCGGGGTGGACGCCGCCTCGGTTCTGGTCGTGGACTCCAAGGGACGCTGGCGCCTGCCCAAGGGAGAAGCGGCTTTGGATCAACCCGGCGTTCTCGGCGCAGAACGCGTCTGCCGCGAAGTGTGCACCGAGCGCGACTTGTTCAACGCGCACGGGAGCTTCTACGAGTTGCCCGCCGAAAATGCGCTGGGCTTCGCCAAAATCCGGCCCATTTGCACGCACCAAAGCAGGATTCAGGATTACGCCTCCTTCCGCGGTCTTCTCGTGCTCACCGGCCTCAAATCCTCGGCGCCCCGAGGCGGCCACGTGGTGCGTTCAGACGATGGAAAAGCCTCCGTCTGGGTGGGCGCAGTGGACGACCTCTGGAAACTTGGCAAGCCACGGGGACAAGGCGGGCCGTGGAAAAACACAGCCGTACGGGCGGGCACTCCGAGCGACCCGTATCTCATGAACGGCTACGACCACAAGCGGATGCAACTCAGCCACAACGCATCTCGCCCCGTGAATTTTCGCGTGGAGGTCGACCCCACCGGCGACGGCCAGTGGATTCTCTACCGGGAGTTCCGGGTCGAGGCGGGAATCCCCACAGAGCATCGCTTCGCGGACGCTTTTTCCGCAGCCTGGGTGCGCGTTCAAACCGACCAGGACACCACCGCCACCGCTCACCTTCTCTACGAGTAGGGAGCGCGGCTCCCGCCGGGAGTGAAAACCTCGGGGCGCAATGGGCCCCAAAATTGGCGAGCCTTGAGTTCGGAGCCCGTTGCCCCCCGGCGAGGATTGAATGGACACCGATCTTTCCAGACCATGGGGCTTCAGGGCTTCACTCTCCATGGATCTCCTATTGCCCGATCCCCCGTTGGAAGCGCGGCGCTAAGCGATGCTCTGCCGTTGCGGCGCACTCACGAGATGTTTCCTGACCGGGCTCGGGCACATCGAGGGTCCCCTCATCGCCTGGCTTTGCACGGGAATGGAAAGTGTGGGGCATTCCGCGGCAGAAAATTCCCGGACGCCTCACAGGCACCGCGCGGCATCTGAGCGATGCGGCCCACAAGCTGGTTTACGCCACCATCGAGGAGAGCCTGCAGGAAGTGCGCGTCTACACGCTGGACGTGAGGAGCTTTACCCGGGATGGGAACAATTTTACTCCGGGGAAAACAGACGCCTTCTCGAGCACTCCCTCCAAACTACCCGGGTACCACGGTAAAGGCCTCCGCAGCAGAAAGGGCCGCATCATGTACGCCAGCAAAGGGGGAGCAGGGTACGCCCGAGGAACCGACCATCCCCGGCGAGTTTCAGCCTCGAGAAGCCGACGCCACGTCGGTTCTGCTCGTGGAGTCCAAGCGACGCTGGTAACAGCCCAAGAGAGACGCGGCTTTGGATCAAAGCGACGTCCTTGACGCAGAGCGCATCTGCCGCCAGGTGCGTACCGAACGTGACTGGTTCGACGCGCACGGGATCTTCTACGGATTGCCGGCCAAAAATACGCTGGGCTTCGCCAAAAAGCGGATTCAGCTAAGCCACAACGCATCCCACCCCGTGAATTTGCGCGTAGAGGTCGAACCCACCGCCGCAGCTCATTGGATTCTTTACCGGGTGTTCAAAGTGGACGAGGGAATCCCCACGGAGCATCGACTCCCGGACGCTTTCTCCGCAGCCCGAGTACGCGTCCGAACCGACAAGGACACCACCGCCCACCGAGTCTGGAAGTCAAGAGAGCGGCCTTGGCAGGGTGAGTCCTCCGGGTCAATGAAGGTTCCGAGACACCCTGAGAAATTACGGAAGGGGGGTTCGAAACAGCATCGAGTCCGAGGCCAGCAGCGAAACCACCAGCGCCTTAAAACTCCCCCCACTCTGATCGTAGGCCGCAAGAGCCTCCTGCAACGTTTTTGCATCCCGGACCGTTTCGTTTCGGCCGAGAAAATAGCGGAAAGCGTACCTCACAAAAACCTCCTTGGCACGCTGTGATGGCCCAAGACGCTGCATCAACTCCACCGCATCCTGCACCGGACCATCCAAAGCGGGGGATCCGCTATCGATCACAGCGCCTCGTGAATCCACGGGTTTCTTGAGTTCCTGTAAGCGGTAGCGCCCAAAATGGTCGTAAGCCTCAAAAGGCATGCCGAGCTGGTTCATTTGCTTGTGGCATTTCCAGCAATACGAGTCGTTGGAAATGACAGCGAATCGCTCGCGGAGAGTCTTTCCGGGCTCACGCGGTACATTGGCACATACGGTCACAGGGACCTCCGGCACAGTCCCGCCCAAGAGCCGTTCCAGCACCCACTTGCCACGGCGGACTGGGTCATTGTCGAAATTCCCGGAGTAGGCCACCAACCAAGAGGGCTGGGTCAAAATCCCGGCGCGCTCCTCCGGATTCAACTCCACAAGACCGTCTTGCTTCGGCCAGTCAGGCGGCAGGTTGTAGAGGTGGTGCGTGGGATAAAAAGTATCGGTGCCGCCGGCAAACGTTTGGGAGGTGGTGAGCAGCCGCTTGAGGACATCCCGGTCCGCCGAAACCACGGAGGCGATCAAACGCTTCGTATCATTGATAAACAATTCCGGCTGAAACACCAAAGAAGGAGGGCGATCCTTAAACACGTCCTTCGCCTTTCGGTAATCAAAGTACTCATCAAAAAAACCCAACACACGCTCGTTGGGGGTAACTCCGGGCCCTGGTCCCCCAATCAGTTCCCAAACCAGCGAAGCCACCTCCTCTCGCTGAGTGAACTGCCGTTGAGCGTCCGCACGCGCCGCTTCCAAAGGCTTCGGAGAACGCAAATCGCTAAAGAGCGTGTACTGCAGCGCGTTGAGTATCTCCTCTTTTGAGAGCCTCCGACGGCCATGCTCATCCAGGTCACCTTGCCCAAGTTCGAGCCGATAGACCGCCTCCGGCTTCAGCAAACCGACCATCAGCGCGGCGCGCGCCCCATGGAGCGGGCCGTGAGCGGCGCTCGCCTTCTCGTAGAGGGATCGAATCCTCTCCAACTCCTCCTGAGAAGCCTTCCGATTCAGCGCCCACAAAAACACGTAATTGATGCACTTTTGAAATGCCTCGGGGGAGACTTTCTGATCGGCATTCAACAACTCGAGAAAAGCGGGCTCCAAGGGCTTTTTGCCCGGTTTCCATACCGCCACGCCGCCCCGAATTTCCACGGGAGTCCACTCGGCCACAAGACTTTCCGCATTGCGCAGGATGATCTCCGATGCGGACTCGTCAATGGTGTAGATGGCGCTGTAATCGGAGATCTGCTGGCCCGCGAGCAGCGAGAAAGCCTGCGTGCCGCTGGCATTTCGGGAGACGTATGTTTCAGGCCGCTGTCTCCAGAGACGAACACGCGTGGCGGGCGCAGGGTGAGCCTTCGCCCCGAACAACTCCTCATGGGACACGTAGTTGCCGTAGTTGGGCCACTCCAACTTATTGCTCACCGTGTGACCTTCGGCCCGCATGGACTGGGAAATCCACTCCAACAAATCCCGCCGCTCCTCCGGGCGCATCGCGTCACCATCCTTGGGTGGCATCAATCCCAACTGAACCTGTTCATAAATCGAGTCCCACAGGTCTGGCTTCGCATCCCCAAATCCATTCACGCCGTCGAGAGACAAGTTGCCCTCGTTGTTTCCCTTGCCGTGACACTCGTAGCAGTAGCGGCGAATCAAAGCCGCTGCCGGGTTTGAACGATCCGGTGCCGAAGTTTTGGGTTTCGCTGCCTCCGCCTGTTCCGAAAGGCTCCCACCAAGGAGTGCCGCACCCAGAATGCAAAGCGCGCTTTTTGACGTGTTCATGTTCAACAGCCTTCTCATGGGAGAACCTCGTCCGGAGTCACGGAAAGACGGAATTTGCCCAAACCGAACTGGAGATGATGCTCCAAAACGAACTCCACCACCTCCCCACCCTGCGGCAACCGACAACTCCGATCCACCTTGGAGGGATAAGTCCATTTCGCACCGTCAGGGGTCCCTACGAAGGGAATCCCGACAAAAAACAGTACCGAGGAATCTTTCCCGACATTGCGACGCAGACTCCAAAATGTCTCTCGCTTCCCATCAATGAGATTCTCGACCCTCTGGGCTAAGGCTTCTGAACTTCCTTTCACGTGGATGATCCTCAGGGGAACCGAAGCCCCGTTCCCCGCGACTCCGAGCGCGGCTCCAAACTCCGCCAACGCAAAAGTACCGTCGGTGTTTCGGCCAGGCCCCCCCTTGGGCAACGAGGGATCGGAGAGCACCTCCAGACGAATGGCGCGCACGCTGATTCCCTCGGGTATTTTCGCCTTCATCCGGTAGTTCTCGTTCGCCAGGGGGCCCCTCACCAACACAGAGCCATCCTCTGCAATAGTCGCCTGCGAGTCGCCGCTCATCCTGACTTCTGAGGGGGTCAAAGGAAACCACCTCGGCTCGGGACAGGTCCGACTCTCCCTTTTCTGGCGCAAAACTAAGCGCAAGCCTTCGTAGTTCTCAGTGTAGAGATCTGCAGTCTTCGCACGATAAGCCGAGCGGCAGTGGGCGTATGGGCTCACCCAGCTTCCCCCCTTGAATACCAACTTCTTCACACTGGGCACTTCACCAACCTCCCTTTCCTGCACGCGAAACGGATGGTAGGAGTCCGAGGTGACTTCACTCACATTTCCGTGCATGTCATGCAAACCCCACGGATTGGGCGGATAACTGCCAACCAAAGCAGTCGTCTCTTGACCATCATCCCAGACCTTGTGCGCGTAAGAAAACAGCCCCGACTGTTCGTCACGAGCCTTCCCAAAATATCCATTCGCCAGCTCACCGATGAAACTGCTTTGCCGAAGAGAACGGTCCGCAAAATTGCCGTATCGCGCCAAATCTGCAGGATTATCTCCAAACCAGTAGGCAGTCCGGGTGCCAGCCCTTGCGGCGTATTCCCATTCCGCCTCCGTGGGCAGGTCGTAGTACCATCCCGGGGGTGCGCTCGCATTCAGCTTCTCAAGGATCAGTTCGGCCGTCGAAGGACGATAAACCTTGCGCGAATCGACCACCGCCGCATTGATCCTGTTCAGGGGCTGCAACTTGTGAACTCCAGTCGAAAGATTCACCCCCCCCACCGTCGCCAAGACGTCGCGCCGGGTAAACTCGTACTTCGCCATCCAAAACCCCTCCGGGAACTCCACGTCCACCGGCACCTCCTTGCCATGGCGACCCGGCTCACCCTCCGGACTTCCCATGGTGAACGAACCCGGGGGGCACCAACAAAACGAGAGCCCCAAGGCGTTGAGCCACTCGTCCCCAGGCTTTCTTCCCGGAACCAGGGACTCCGGTGATGCGACCACTGGCTTCACCGGGGCCGCAAGAAAAGACCAGTCCGCCCCCGGGCTTGACTCGGTCGCCGAACTCAAGCCGGTGAGGACCTCGTCGAGGGGACGTTTCGACCGAAGCGCTTCGGTCAGTTTTTGTGCAAATGGCGAGAGCCCCTCTTGGGAGGGCGTCATCGTTTCCCCATAAGGAGCAGAGTGCACGAGGAGACTTGCCGGCACCATACTCGAAGGCTTCGGAAGGGGCGCACTCTTTCCCGCCTTGACGGCCGGGTGGGGGTAACATCCATCCAGCAAAAAAATCTGTGCGGCGCTCCCCCCTTGCCGACGGGGATTGGCCACCCCGGGTTGTGCGGGCACATCGCTGTCGGTGGCCACGGACTGGAGCAGCTTTTGCACCTCGGTCTTGTAGGTGAGCAAAGCTTTCTGGTTGGACGGATCGCCCTCCAAGGGGAGCAACAGCGAATCCTTGGCAATCTCCCCAGGACGAAAGGTGGCGGTAGGAACCACATACCCGGAAAAATAAACCAGGGCCGTACCCCGAATGGGCACCGACACCCCAAGTGCCCGAATGGCATCCCGAATCTGTGCAGCATCCAGATTCTCAAGCTCCGTTGTAGAAAAACCGCGCTGCCGCAGCGCCTCGCCCACGGCTCGAATGTCATTCGGAGGGGATGTGAGTTCGGCCCCCGGATAGC